>DATKZN010000318.1:0-4999 GCA_035527955.1 Gammaproteobacteria bacterium | reverse complement strand
CGACCGCCTTGACAAGAGAAACAACTCGTCCGTTTTTCATAACGTGACTCCCCGACTGGAAGAATTAATTAACAGATTGGTGTTTTTAATGACTGATTGCGCCCGGGCACAGGCTTGATGACAGTTGTTACGTTTTTACTTGCTGACCAAGTTTTGGCAGCACGTGATATGTCTGAAATTAGACGACGTACTCATCCCGCCTTGAGTTGTCGATCGTTCCCTGAGCAACATGCCCTAACATTCCCGAAATGATTATCATTTAAAATTTTACAGTGTTTTATTTTTAATAAATTATAGCAATACTTATGCCAAAACTTTAATTTCAATAGCTTATGAGCTATTCGTGTAGCCAGCATTACACAGAATGTAAAATATTCTGTCATCTTTTGACATTGAATTCCTGCCAAAAAGTTACCAAGTCACTCTTTTTGACGGAATCTTCTTATGACCTGATTAGTGTAATGAATTGTTTACAGCCGATTGGTGGGCCATGACGCTCTACACCACACTGGCCACACCTACACCTCAGAGTGATTGAGATGTACCGTCAATTTCAGGCGCTACGGGAGGCATGGGCAATGCGCTTGGCCGGGATTGTTTAGTCACTTTCTTTCTTGCATAGACGGGTTGCACAGCGATTGCCACGCTACGCTCGCGAGACAGGTACGGCTCACGCACCAAATCTGCCTGCGGTGTTGTATCGACAAACACAGACATCTGACTGCCGGGCTTGATCTTCTTTCACTATTAAGATTAACTTGTTACAACAATATCCTGATAACGCCTGGAAGCGGCCAGTCACTATAAAGTCATTCAGCCGCCCACCGTTTTTCTGAACCCGCATCTTGACCATCAGCAGCAGGCATACTGTGGAGCATCCACAGGCACGGAGTCCCGGGACGCTAATCTTCATTACAGGTGCATTATGGCAGTGGTAACAAGCGAGCTCCTCAGCGCGAACGACCGCGATCTTGGCGAACGACTGGTCGCCTCCGGCAAACTCACCCGCGGCGATCTCGAACGCACTATCCAGATCCAGCGCGGGACACGGGAACGGCTGGATTCGCTGCTGGTCCGTTCGGGCCTGGTATCCGAACAGGACGCTGCGCAGGCCCTCGCCGAGCAGCTGTCAAGGTCGCTGGCAGGGCCCGCCGACTATCCGGATTTTCCCTTGCTCGAGGAGCAGCTCTCGGCCAAGTTTCTCAAGCACCACAAGGTCGTGCCCCTGTCCTGTGATGATCAGCAGCTGGTCGTCGCCATGGCCGATGCGCGCGACAGCTATGCAGTCAGTGCGCTGGAACTGGTCAGCGCGCGACAGGTCGTGCCGTGGGTGGGCCTGCCCTCGGAGATCGACACCGCGCTGGAGCATCTTTACGGCGCGGGCAAGACCCAGATGGCACGTATTGTCGACGATCTCGCCGAGGCCAGTGACGAGACCACGACGCAGGAGCAGATCGCCCAGCTCCGGGATCTGGCCAGCGAGGGCCCTGTCATCCGCCTGGTGAACCTGCTGGTCGAACATGCCGTGGAAGCCAGGGCATCGGACATACATGTGGAACCGTTCGAACACAAGTTGCGCGTGCGCTACCGCCTGGACGGCATGCTGCAGGAAGTCGAGGCGCCCCCGGCGCGTCTGTCTGCGGCAGTCATCTCGCGCATCAAGATCATGGCAAAACTGGACATCGCGGAACGCCGCTTGCCGCAGGATGGACGCATTCGGCTGCGGGTACGCGGCAGCAGCGTGGATCTGCGTGTGTCGACGCTCCCGACCATGCACGGCGAAAGCGTGGTGATGCGGCTGCTGTACAAGGACAATGCAACCCACGATTTCAGGAGCCTGGGCTTCGATGACGAGATCCTCGAGATCTTCCTGAAGACCGTGCGCATGCCGAACGGCATCGTGCTGGTGACCGGCCCGACCGGCAGCGGCAAGACAACCACCCTGTACGCGGCGCTGACCCTGCTCAACGACCCCGCCCGCAAGATCATTACCGTCGAGGACCCGATCGAGTACGAGCTGGCGGGCATCAACCAGATCCAGGTGAAATCACAAATCGGCCTGACCTTCGCCAACACCCTGCGCTCCATCGTGCGCCAGGACCCGGACGTGATCATGATCGGCGAAATGCGTGATCTCGAGACAGCGGAGATAGCCGTCCAGTCGGCCCTGACCGGTCACCTGGTGCTGTCCACATTGCACACCAATGACGCTGCGGGCAGCGTCACCCGCATGCTGGACATGGGCCTGAAGGAATACCTGGTGACGTCCGTACTGAACGGCGTGCTTGCCCAGCGCCTGGTGCGCAGACTCTGTCCGCAGTGCCGCCGGGCCTACCAGCCGTTACCGGAATTGATCGAGCAGACCCGTCTGGACCGGCTGGCGGCGGGTAAACCGATCGAACTCTACGAAGCCGTCGGCTGCGAGCACTGCCGCGGCACCGGGTACCAGGGCCGGACCACGATCATGGAGATGCTGGTGATGTCCGACCAGATCCGCAGCATGATACTGCAGCATGCCGATGCACGTGATATCGCCAGGGCTGCCATCGCGGCAGGCATGCGCACAATGTACGAGGACGGTCTGCGCAAGGTACTTGCTGGCGAGACCACGCTGGGCGAGGTGTTGCGGGTTACCCAGGAGACCTAGCCCGCGGTTCTCGTCGGGTGATTAACAGTGACTGCAGGGAATCAAATCGTGAAAGGAATGCAAAATCGTCCTCCGCGCGCCCGTCACCGGACGCTGCCTGTCGCAATGAGAAATCCGGGCTGAGGCATGCCGCGCTTTCACTACAAGGCGGTGGGCGAGGACGGTCAGCTGGTCCAGGGCGAGCTGCAGGCACCCAGCCACGATGCAGCTATCGAGTGGCTCCAGGACCATGGACACACACCGATCCGGGCGGTCGAGAGCGGCACAGAAAAGGCTATCCCCGCAAGCACTACTGCGCCACGCCTGCCCCGCCCGCTGCAAAAACGTCGCAAGCTGGATATAGGCCGCTTCACCCGCGACCTGAGCACCTTGCTGGCTGCCGGGGTACAGCTGGAGCGAGCACTGCAGATACTCGCTGAAATGGCGGAGGACACGAATACCGCCGGGCTGTTGTCACGCCTGCTCGATGAAATCCGTGAAGGTGCTTCCCTGGCGGGCGCCATGGAGGCGCAGCAGGGCGTGTTCAGCAAGTTCTATCTCAACATGGTACGGGCCGGTGAAGCCGGGGGCGCGGTAGAAACGGTACTGGGCCGGCTCGCCGTGTTTATGGAGCAGTACCATGAACTCAAATCCAGCATCAAGTCCGCACTCATCTATCCGAGCATCCTGATCACCATCACCGTGGCCTCGGTGATCATACTCGTCGTGTTCGTGGTCCCGCAGTTCGCCACGCTGTTCGAGGACATGGGGCAGGAATTACCCCTGCCGACCCGGATCGTCATCGGGTTCGGGGAAGCCTTTCAGAAATACGGTCTGGCAGTTGCCCTGCTGGTGAGCGCCCTGATCTACCTGCTGCGGCGCCAGCTCGCGAAGCCGCAGTTCAGGTACCGCTGGGACAAGTGGCTGCTGGGCCTGCCGCTGCTGGGCGAGCTGATCACCAAGATCGAGGTGACGGTATTTGCACGCACGCTGGGCACGCTGCTGTCAAGCGGAGTGCCGATGCTGACGGCGCTCGGCATCGTGAAGGAAACACACACCAATCGGCTGCTGCGCGAGGCCGTGGAATCGATTGCCGACAACGTGGAGCAAGGTCAGGGCCTGGCCGGGCCGATGCTGGAAACCGGCCGCTTTCCCCGCCTCGCCTCACACCTGGTCCAGGTCGGGGAGGAAACCGGCCAGCTGGAGCAGACCCTGAATCGGCTCGCGGACATCTACGACCGCGAGGTGACCACCTCCATCCAGCGCATGCTGGCACTGGTGGAGCCGGTGCTGATCATCGGGCTTGGAATTGTCGTCGGGGGTATTATCATGTCGATTCTCGTCGCGGTACTGAGTGTGAATGACCTGGCCTTCTGACCCTGCCTGCAGCGCCGTACCGCGCACGGGCCCGATAACACAGCGTTTCAAACCTCGAAACAGGGACTACTCCGGAAACCTTATGAAAGCTCAAGACAACAGGTGTACTCAACCCGACAACCGCGGCTTTACCCTGATCGAACTGCTGGTCGTGCTGGTGATACTCAGCATGCTGGCCGGTCTGGTCGGACCGCGTATCATGAAATACGTCGGCGAATCCAAAACCAAGACGGCCCGCCTGCAGATCCAGGAACTCGGTGCGGCCATCGATCTCTACCACCTGGACGTCGGGCGTTATCCGAGCAGTGAACAGGGGCTGAATGCACTGCTCGAGAAACCGGCGGATGCCGAGCACTGGAACGGGCCCTACCTCAAGAAGAACAAGACGCCGCAGGATCCCTGGGGCTTCGACTATCACTTCGAATCGCCGGGCACGAATGGTCCTGTTGACCTGTACTCACTCGGCGCCGACAACGCGCAGGGCGGCACGGGCGAGAACCAGGATATCAACAGCTGGGAGTAAGGGTGCATGAATGTCCGCCGCATGTGCAAACACCCGGGTGCCGGACGACAGGCGACCCGCGGCGCGGCGCGGCAACTGCAACCCGGTTTTACGCTGATTGAACTGCTGGTCGTCATACTCATCGCGACGCTGCTTATTGCCACGGTCCCGCCCCTGTTCACGGGCAGCATCTCCGGCGCAGGCTCGCGCGCCGCCGCGCGCCAGCTTGCCACCGCCCTGCGTGCCATACGCAGCCAGGCCATCGCGCAGCACCAGGAGACCGCCCTCCTGCTCGACCTCGACCAGCAGCGCTATCGAATCTCCGCGGCAGAGCGCGAGTTCCAGCTGGACAAGGACCTCGCCCTTTCCCTTACCATCGCTCGCGGGCAGGTACTGGAACAGAACCAGGGCACTATCCGATTCTTCCCGGACGGGAGTTCAAGTGGCGGGCGCATCAAGCTGGCCAGTGACAGGCGCGCGTATGTAATCGATGT
>DATKZN010000317.1:0-9025 GCA_035527955.1 Gammaproteobacteria bacterium | reverse complement strand
ATGCGGCACGGGCGCACGCTGCACTGCAGGCCGGCTGTGATATGGTGCTGGTATGCAACGACCGGCCGGGTGCCGTACAGGTGGCCGAGGCGCTGGAGCGCCACCAGGACCCGGTCGCACACACGCGCATGGCGCGCATGCATGGCAAACACCCGGTCGCCCTGGAGGCATTGCACGCCGAACCACGCTGGGAGCAGGCGGTGGCGGCCGTGCAAGGCTACGAAGAGGAGCCGGAGCTGAACCTGGAGGCCTGAGCGAGCCGGGTCTCAGTGCCGCCAGCCGACCCCTTATCGAGCGCTTGCCTGTGCGAAAGTCAGTAATAAATACCACATAAACATATAGTTAAACTGTTTACCTAGAATACTTCTTGTTATGGACAACCCGTATTACCAAGCCCTGGCCGATTGGGCCGGCGACAACGTCTGGATTGTGCAGGTGTTCGTCGTCGTGTTTTTCGTATTGCTGTTCAGTTTCACGCTGCGCCTGCTGATGAACCGGCTGTACCGTAAATTGCAGTCGACCGCGACGCCCTGGGACGACGCCCTGGTGGGGGCGCTGCAGAAGCCGCTGACGCTGCTGATCTGGATCGTCGGTATCGCGTTTGCCGCGGACATCGTGCATGTCGAGACCGGGGCGGCAATATTCAGCGCCATAGCACCGCTCCGCGACATCGGCGTCATTGCCACCATCGCCTGGTTTCTGCTGCGCCTGACACACAATGTGCAGGCCAATATCCTCGAGCGGAACAAGGCGCGGGAGGAGCCGATCGACAAGACTACCGTCGATGCGCTGGGCAAGCTGGTCAGCGCCTCGGTCATTATCACCGCGCTACTGGTGGCGTTGCAGACGCTTGGCTTCAGCATCTCCGGCGTGCTCGCATTTGGCGGTATCGGCGGCATCGCGATCGGCTTTGCCGCCAAGGACCTGCTGGCAAACTTTTTCGGCGGTCTGATGATCTATCTCGACAGGCCGTTCTCGGTGGGCGAATGGATCCGCTCCGACGACCGCGAGATCGAAGGCACGGTGGAACACATCGGCTGGCGACTGACCCGTATCCGCACGTTTGACAAACGACCGATCTATATTCCGAACGGCATTTTTTCCAGCGTCACCGTGGTCAACCCGTCGCGCATGACGCGGCGGCGTATTTATGAAACCATCGGAATCCGCTACGATGACATCGACCGGTTGCCGGCGATACTCGAGGACGTGAAACAGATGCTGGCCAGGCACGATGCAATCGACAACACCCAGACGCTGATGGTTAACTTCAACAGCTTCGGACCCTCGTCGCTGGACTTTTTCGTCTACACCTTTACCCACACCACGGTATGGACGGAATTCCACGAAATCAAGCAGGACGTTTTGCTCAGGATCAGTGACATCATTCAACGGCATGGTGCGGAGATTGCCTATCCGACCCGTACGTTGCACCTGCCGGAACCGGAACGGGTAACAGCCCATGCCGCTCAGCCAGGCTGAACTTCTCGACATCCGCGCCGGTGCGGAGGAGCTGTATGGCCCGGTGGAAATCCATGCCGCGCTCGATCGCATGGCCCGGGAGATCACGCGCAGCCTCGGGGACTCGCTGCCGGTGGTGCTGTGTGTGCTGACCGGTGGCATCATACCGACCGGTCACCTGCTGACCCGGCTGGCCTTCCCGCTGGAGACCGATTACCTGCATGCGACGCGCTACCGCGGCGAGACCAGCGGCAAGGACGTGCAGTGGGTGTCCGAGCCGGGCATCTCGCTGGCGGGACGCACGGTGCTGGTGGTGGACGATATCCTGGACGAGGGCAACACCCTGGTCGATATCATCCGTTTCTGCAAGGAGGCGGGCGCCGAGGTGGTCTACACGGCGGTGCTGATCCAGAAACGCCACGACCGGCGCAACCCGGCGGCACGCGCCGACTTTGTCGGGCTGGAGGTCGATGACCGCTACGTGTTCGGTTTCGGCATGGACTACAAGGGTTACCTGCGCAACCTGAACGGCATTTTTGCGCTGGGCGAGCCCTCGTAGTCACCCCCTGCCGCTGTCGCGACCCAGCGATCGGGACCAGCACAAGATCAGGAAGGTATGCATTCCTGTGATCGGTTGATGCGCCCCGCACATGGACATCAGCCGCAACAGTGCAGTCAATGACCCCTTCTCCCGCCGGGCGAGGGAGCATGCAGGACAACGTGTTTAAACCGGACAATCGTGGCAGGTACTGACATGGCGGAACTGGCAATCATCGGCGGTACCGGGCTGACCAAGCTGAAAAACCTCGAGATCGAACGGCGCGAGGTGATGCACACGCCCTACGGCGAGCCGTCCGGCGCGCTGACCATCGGCACCCTGTGCGGCAAGGATGTCGTGTTTCTCGCGCGGCACGGTTATGGTCACACCATCCCGCCGCACAAGGTGAATTACCGGGCCAATCTCTGGGCGCTGCAACAGCACGGTGTGCAGCGGATCATCGGGGTCTGTGCCGTGGGCGGGATCCACGCCGATATCGTGCCGGCTGCGGTCGTCATACCCGACCAGATCATCGACTATACCTGGTCACGCGATCACACCTTCTTCGAGACCGATCTCGCCGCGGTGACGCATATCGATTTCACCGAACCGTATTGCCGCGAGATGCGCGAGCTGCTGATCACCAGCGCCGGCAAGGCCGGCGTCGATGTGCTGACCTCCGGTACCTATGGCGCCACCCAGGGGCCACGCCTGGAAACGGCGGCGGAGATCGATCGCATGGAACGTGACGGCTGCGACATCGTGGGCATGACCGGCATGCCGGAAGCCGCGCTCGCACGCGAGCTGGAGCTGTGTTACGCGGTCTGCGCCGTGTCGGCCAATGACGCCGCCGGGCGCGGCCCGGGGTCGATCGAAATGGCCGATATCGAGTTGAGCCTGAAGACCGGCATGGCGAGGGTGCGTGCGATCCTGGAGGAGGCGATCAGCGCCTCGGCCTGAACGGGACCGGGCGCGGCAGGTGCATCAGCGCGTCAGCTGGTCTTGTGCCGATACCGGTTCATCTTCCTGGCCGCTGCCGGCGGTGTCATCCGGCATGCCTTCCCCGGCTGGCTCGGGGGTAGCCGGTTCGTCCGGCGACACGTAGGGCGTGACGCGTGCGATCATGCCGAAGCGCGGATGATCGAAGTAGTGCGTCTCGCTGCTCTTGATGCGGCGCTTCTCGGCAAGGCGAAAGGCGGGCCGGCTGCCGGGGCCATCGGCATACAGCGCGGGCGTACCGCCGCCTGCCGTCATCAGCAGCAGGTTCACGTCCAGGTGCAGGTAACGTTCCTTGATCAGGGTGATGGTGCCTTCGACGCTGTCGCGGCCATTATCGGCCAGCGAGTGTAGCGGGTAGTCGACGGCGCGCGCCCGGTCATAGGCCGGTTGCCGCCAGGCGCGGTGGAACAGCACCCGGTAGCCGCGCGACGCGGCCAGGCCGCCGCGGATATTGTTCAGGCGGTAAGAGCCGGATGTCAGCTCGGTGAACTCGTTGCCCGGAAACGAACCCCGTGCATTAACGGCGTCGCTGCCCGGCTGGTTCATTACCTCGTCGTCGCTGCCAGAGCTGTCGTTGGTAAAGACGATCACCTCGACATCGTACAGACGTGGTTCGGCGTGAACCGCGTGCGCGGCCAGCAGCGCCAGCACGGGCAGGATGAGCCAGGCAAAACGGTGTTGCTTGTGGTTGCGGATCATGTCGGTCACCCGGTCTCGGTAGGGTTGGACAGCCGTGCCGGTCAGGCCCGCACGGCGAGCAGGTCCAGCACCTGCTGCACTTTAGCAAAACGCGCGGCCGGCGTCGCGAAATCACCGAACAGGCGCAGCTTGTTGACGCCGTCGAAGCGGTAGTGCTGCGCCTGGGTCTGGATGAGTTCGATCAGTTTTGCCGTATCGATATCGGGGGTGGCGCTGAACAGGATACGACCTTCCTGGCTGCCGAGCTCTATCTTGCGAATACCCATCGGACCGGCCTGCAGCTTCAGGGCGCCGATCCGGAACAGATTCTTCGCCGCCTCGGGCAGCAGCCCGAACCTGTCGATCATCTCGACCTGCAGATCATCCAGCTCCTGCGGGCCCTCGGCACCGGCGATGCGCTTGTACAGCACCAGCCGGGTATGGACATCGGGCAGGTAATCGTCCGGGATCAGCGCGGGCATCAGCAAGTCGATTTCCGGGCCCTGGTGCAGGGGCTGGTCCAGCGCCGGTGTGCGTCCTTCCCGGAGCGCCTTGACGGCACGTTCCAGCAGGTCCATGTACAGCGAGAAGCCGATTTCATGGATCTGCCCGCTCTGCTCCTCGCCCAGCAACTCGCCGGCGCCGCGGATCTCCAGGTCGTGGGTGGCAAGGGTGAACCCGGCGCCGAGTTCCTCCATCGATTCCACGGCGGCGAGGCGCTTCTCGGCGTCGGCGGACAGCGCACGGCGCGGCGGGATGATGAGGTAGGCGTAGGCGCGATGGTGCGAACGGCCGACCCGGCCGCGCAGCTGGTGCAGCTGCGCCAGCCCGAGCTTGTCGGCGCGGTTCATGATGATGGTATTGGCCGTGGGGACATCGATGCCGCTTTCTATGATGGTGCTGCACAGCAGGATGTTGAAGCGGCGGTGGTAGAAGTCCAGCATCACCTGCTCCAGGTCGCGCTCGCGCATCTGGCCGTGGGCGATGGCGATACCGGCCTCCGGTACGATGGCGGCGAGCTCGCGGGCCATGTTGTCTATGGTCTCCACCTCGTTGTGCAGGAAATAGACCTGGCCGCCGCGCTTGATCTCGCGCAGGCAGGCCTCGCGGATAACGGCCTTGTCCCATTCGCAGACGAAGGTCTTTACCGCCAGCCGGTGTGGCGGTGGCGTGCTGATGATCGACAGGTCGCGCATGCCGGCCAGCGACATGTTGAGCGTACGCGGGATCGGCGTCGCGGTCAGGGTGAGGATGTCGACCTCGGCGCGAAGGCTCTTGATGACTTCCTTCTGGCGCACGCCGAAGCGGTGTTCCTCGTCGAGGATGAGCAGACCGAGATTCTTGAATTTCACTGTCGGCTGCAGCAGTTTGTGGGTGCCGATCACGATGTCGATACTGCCGTCGGCGAGGCCCCTGAGCGTGCTGTCCTGCTGCTTGCCGGAGCGGAATCGCGACAGCATCTCGATGCGCACCGGCCAGTCAGCGAAGCGGTCGCAGAAGTTCTGGTAGTGCTGCTGGGCCAGCAGCGTGGTCGGCACCAGCAGCGCCACCTGCCTGCCGCCCTGCACCGCGACGAAGGCTGCACGCATGGCGACCTCCGTCTTGCCGAAGCCGACGTCGCCGCACACCAGCCGGTCCATGGGCATCGGTGACTGCAGGTCTGCCAGCACCTGGTGGATGGTTTCCTCCTGGTCCGGTGTTTCCTCGAACGGGAAGGTCGCGGCAAATGCCGCGTACTCGTCACGCGGTGCCTGGTAGGCATGCCCGCTACGTGCCGCGCGGCGGGCGTAGATATCGAGCAGTTCCGCCGCGACGTCGCGGATGCGCTGCGTTGCCTTGCGTCGCGCGCGATCCCACTGGTCGCTGCCCAGCTTGTGCAGCGGCGCCCGTTCGGGCGAGGCGCCGGTATAGCGGCTGACCCGTTCGAGCGAACCGACCGGCACATACAGCTTGTCGCCGCCGGCATAGGCCAGTGCCAGGTACTCGTTTTCGATGCCGCCGGCCGTGAGCCGCTCCAGCCCGAGATAGCGGCCGACGCCGTGTTCCTCGTGCACCACCGGGGCATTGAGCTCCAGGTCGGTGAGGTTGCGCACGATGCTGGCCGGGTCGCGCGCCGGCTTGCGCCGCCGCACCTGGCGCGCACGCTCGCCGAACAGCAGTGCTTCCGGCACTACGGCCAGTGGCGGATGGTCCAGCACCAGGCCCAGTTCCAGTGGCGCGACCGTGATCGCCAGCATCTCACCGGAGGCCATGAAGGCCGGCCAGTCGTCCAGCAACACAGGATAGACGCCGAAGCCGGCCAGCTGCTCGCGCAGCGTCTCGCGACGCCCCGCGGATTCCGCAGTGATGAGGATGCGGCCGGAGAAGCCGTCGATGAAGGTTCGCAGTGCGCCGGCCGGCTGTTCGCTGCGCGGCCGGACTTTCAGGTCGCCCGGCAGATGCGTATCGAAGCTCACGCTGCCGGCCTGCAACAGCACTTCCTTGAACAGCCCGATCTGTACGCAGGGATAGGCGGTCAGCCTGGACTGCAGTTCGTCGAGCCCGAGAAACAGCGCCTCCGGCGGCAGGATGGGGCGCTCGCGGTCATGGCGGCGCGCCTCGTAGCGTTCCTGCAGCTGTTCCTGAAAGGTGGCGGCGGCCCGGTCGGTGGCATCCAGCTGCACAATACAGCTGCCCGCGGGCAGGTAATCGAACAGCGTGGCCGTCTGCTCAAGGAACAGCGGCAGGTAGTACTCGGCACCGGCCGGCGCGTTGCCCTGGCTGACCTCGCGGTAGACGTTGCAGTTCTGCGGATCGCCCTCGAAGCTGGCGCGGAATCGCTGCCGGAACAGGCGTATCGCGGCCTCGTCCAGGGGAAACTCGCGCGCCGGCAACAGGCGGATGTCGTCGCGGCTGTCGAGCGAGCGCTGCGACTCGGGATCGAAGGTACGGATGGTCTCGATTTCGTCGTCGAACAGGTCGATGCGGAACGGCTCGCGGCTGCCCATCGGGAACAGGTCGAGCAGGGCACCGCGTACCGCAAACTCGCCGTGTTCCATGACCTGGGCGACGCAGCGGTAGCCGGCGGCATCGAGTCGTGCGCGCATGGTGTCGAGGTCGAGCCGGTCGCCGCGTTTCAGCAGCAGGCTGTTGCGCTCGATGAAATCACGCGGCGGCAGGCGCTGTAGCAGGGTGGGGGCGGAGACGATCAGCAGGCCCCGCGCGAGCGATGGCAGCCGGTACAGTGTGGCCAGGCGCTCGGAGATGATGTCCTGGTACGGTGAAAACACATCGTAGGGCAGGGTTTCCCAGTCGGGGAAGGTGATCGCGGGCACGTCGCTGCCGCTGGCGAAAAATGCGATCTGGTCGGCCAGCAGTTCCGCGCCCTGCGTGTCCGGCGCGATGACTACGAGCGGGCCGCGCGTGTACTGGCGCACGGCGCTGGCCAGCAGCAACGGCAGGCTGTCACCGTGCAGGCCGGTCCAGGTCTGCCGGCCCGGGGCGAGCGGCAAGCGCGGCGCAAGCAGTTCCTGCGTCGTCGTGGCGGTATCGTTTGCTTGTATGCTGCGGGTCATGCGTGTGACACGGGGTCCGGGTCGCTGTCAGGCGGGTATTATCACATATTCAACGCTGCCGGCAGATACCGTGAGCATGCAATAAAAGGGCCCCGTGCAGCACACGGGGCCCGTTCGAAAGCATGCAGCAACGGCTCAGAGCTTGTTGCCGATACCCTGCCCCTTGAAGCCCAGCTTGCTGAAGATGATGTAGCCCGGACAAATGCCGGTAATGCCGGCAAACAACAGGGCGGCCGGTGGTATGTAGAGCAACCAGTGCACCTTGTCCACGCCGGTCAGCCAGATACCGGCACAGATAATGAGGGCCATGAAGATAAACAACACGCGGATTGCGCTCATTTTACGATTCTCCTGTATTATCCTTACCCGAAACGCAGCAGTTACCCTGCAGACAAGTGGGTCGCCTGTCGCGCTGCAATAGCGGATTATCTGCCAGTCCCGCCCGACATACAAATGCACATTAGCAGGGAACACTCATGGTGAAATCGTATGGTGAATGGGTCTTGCGCTGGCGCGTTCCCGTGCTGCTCGCGTGTATCGTGCTGGTGGCGCTGGCCGCCAGCGGCGGTCGCTTCATTACCTTCAAGACCGATTACCGGGTGTTTTTCAGCGCCGACAACCCGCAGCTGAAGGCCTTTGATCAGCTGCAGAACACCTACACCAAGACCGACAACGTACTGTTCGCGCTGGCGCCGAAACAGGGCGGGGTGTTTACACCGGACACCCTGGAAAGCATCGCGCAGCTGACCAAGGCCTGCTGGCAAATGCCGTACTCGCTGCGCGTCGACTCGCTCACCAACTACCAGCATACCCGCGCCGAGGCCGACGACCTGATCGTCGCCGACCTGGTCGGTGATCCGCGCTCGCTCGATGCAGGGCAGCTGCAGGAGATTCACGACATCGCCGTGCATGAACCGCTGCTGGTGAACCGGTTGATATCACCGAACGGGCAGGTGGCCGGCGTCAACGTGACCATACAGCTGCCGGATGAGGGAACCGGCAAGGAAGTACCCGAGATCACCGCGTTTGCCCGTGACCTGGTCAAGCAGGTCATGGCACAGAATCCTGACCTGGACGTGTATCTCACCGGCATGGTGATCATGAACAACACCTTCCAGGAAGTCGCCCTGCATGATCAGGCCACGCTGATACCGATCATGTTCGCCATCGTACTGCTGACCCTGGTGCTGCTGTTGCGCTCGTTCACGGCCATGCTCGTCACCTTCCTGGTGATCATCATGAGCATCGTGTCGGCCATGGGTCTGGCCGGTTGGCTGGGTATTGCGCTGACGCCACCGTCCGCGTCCTCGCCGCCCATCATCCTGACCCTGGCCGTTGCCGATTGCGTGCACATCTTCGCCACCCTGCTGCATGCCATGGGCAAGGGCGAGGACAAGCGCGCGGCCATTGTCGAGAGCCTGCGCATCAACATGCAGCCGGTGTTCCTGACCTCGCTGACCACCATCATCGGTTTCATGAGCATGAATTTCAGTGATGCACCACCGTTCCGCGACCTGGGCAATATCGTGGCCATGGGCGTGGCCATCGCCTTCGTACTGTCGGTTACGCTGCTGCCGGTACTGGCTTCATTCCTGCCGATGAGTGCGAAAACAGGGGAGACACGCCGCGCACTGTATATGGATCGCTTCGCGGATTTTGTCGTGGCACGCCGTAATATCCTGTTCTGGGTCATGGGCGTCGTGGTGGTGGTGCTGGTGAGCTTCATTCCGCGCAATGAACTGAACGACGAGTTCATCAAGTATTTCGACATGAGTATTCCGTTCCGGGTCGATAC
>DATKZN010000316.1:0-4011 GCA_035527955.1 Gammaproteobacteria bacterium | reverse complement strand
TGGGTCATGGTGCGTCCAGTGCATGACACCGCCGCGTTCGTTCCATTCATAACGCCCGCGCAGTGACAGGGTATCACCGACACTGACGGGAATGCGCTCGGCGAGGTCGATATTGTGCGCCACCATCACGGTGTGTCCGTCGCCGACGTCCAGAATGAACCGCTGATGGCGCGAGCCATCATTGTCATCGGACAGGAGGCGACTGATACGGCCACCGGTCTCCATCCAGACGCCGGAACGCCGCGCCTCGAAAGCGGCCTGCACCACGTTATCGGCGGTCGGCGTGACCGAGACTGCATCCGGGCCAATGCCCGACTGCTGGTAGTATTGCCAGGCCAGCAGACCGAGCAACACCAGTAGGGTCAGCAGCCGGCTTCCGCTTCGGGAAATGTTCCTGTTCCTGCTCATGATTCTGCCAGCCGGCGAACGACCGCGGCTAGCCCTTCAGAATGGAACCGAGTATGCCGCGCGCGATGCTCCGACCCAGTGAACTGCCCACTGAACGTACCACGCTCTTCACCATGGCCTCCACGACACCCTGGCGGTTGCTGCTGCGGCCCTTGCCGGTCTTCTGCTGTGCCTTGTCGGTCGTTTCCTGTTCCTCGACCACGGCGGCCTTTTCTGCGCGCTCCCTGAGCATTTCATAGGCGGAATGGCTGTCGACAGACTTGTCGTAGCGCTTGCCGAGCATGCTTTGTGCGATAGTCGCCTGGCGTTCCGCCGGGGTGACCGGGCCCAGCCGGGATGACGGCGGGCGAATCAGGGTGCGTTCCACGATGCCCGGTGTACCCTTGCCTCCGAGCATCGAGACCAGCGCCTCGCCGACACCCAGTTCCATGATCACCTCGGCCGCGTTGAAGGCCGGGTTGGCGCGGAAGGTATCCGCCGCCGCACGCACCGCCTTCTGGTCGCGCGGCGTGAAGGCGCGCAGCGCATGCTGGATACGGTTGCCGAGCTGGCCAAGAATGGCATCCGGAATATCGAGCGGATTCTGGGTAACGAAATACACGCCCACGCCCTTGGAGCGGATCAGGCGTACCACCTGCTCGACCTTGTCGACCAGGGCCTTCGGCGCGTCGTCGAACAGCAGATGCGCCTCGTCGAAGAAAAACACCAGGCGCGGCTGTTCAGGATCACCGACCTCCGGCAGTTCCTCGAACAGTTCGGACAGCAACCACAGCAGGAAGGTCGCGTAGAGCTTCGGCGACTGCATAAGCCGGTCGGCCGCGAGGATGTTGATATTGCCGTAACCGTTGGCGCCGTTGCGCATGAAATCCAGCAGGTCGAGCGCCGGCTCGCCGAGAAACATTTCGGCGCCCTCCTCTTCCAGCACCAGCAGACGGCGCTGGATGGCACCGACCGAGGCACCGGAGATATTGCCGTATTCGAGTTGCAGCTGTTTGCTGTTCTCGCCGGCGAACACCAGCAGCGCGCGCAGGTCCTTCAGGTCAAGCAACAGCATGCCCTGGTCATCCGCCATCTTGAATACCGCGTAGAGCACGCCTTCCTGGGTATCGTTCAGTCCGAGCAGGCGCGCCAGCAGCAGCGGGCCCATTTCCGATACGGTGGCACGCACCCGGTGACCCTGTTCGCCAAACAGGTCCCAGAACACCACCGGGAAGGCCTCGTAATGGTAGTCATCCAGACCGATGGCCGCAGCACGCTCAACGAGTTTCGGGTGCTCCCTGCCGGCCTGGCTGATACCGGACAGGTCGCCCTTCACGTCCGCCATGAACACCGGCACACCGCGGCGTGAAAAGGCTTCCGCGAGAATTTGCAGCGATACCGTCTTGCCGGTGCCGGTGGCGCCGGCGATCAGCCCGTGGCGATTGGCCAGTCGCGGCAACAGGTAGACGGGCAGTTCCCCCTTGCCGATAAAGATACCCTGGTCGTCAGTCATGCTTGTCCCGGCTCCGTCGTTGTATCAGGCAAACCCGGCGTCGCCCGGTTCATTTGCCAGTCGGTCGATGATTCGTGCATAGGCCCTTCCCAGCGCCTTCAATTCCTCCAGCTCCAGCATCGAGGCCGGCTGACGCGATGCCTTGATGGCACGCTGAATCTTCTGCATACGCTTGATGATGCGTTCGAGTTCCTGTGCGGGCGTGCCCGCAGCCGGTTCGATCTTCATATCATCAACTCCCTGGGTTGGCGGGTTGCTCCTGCGCACCGAAGGCGGTCACGTTCAGGCCGGAGCCCGCCCCGGATTACCAGCGCTTGCGTATTCTAGCCCGCATTTCTCACCGGGCGGCAGTCATTTCACATAATGAGCTGAAATGATGGAAGTGATGCCCATTCAGCAACAAACAGTGTGTCTTCGGGCGGCGCCTATCCCGGCCCTGGCTGGTTCTCGTGCACCCGTACTTGCTCTTCACACAAGTGGTAGCTACGGCTACCATTTTCGCTCCAGAGCGGCGTCCGGTCACACGAGCCCTGCGCCAGCATCCGGGATCCCGGTGAGAAATGCGGGCTAGCGCAGGCAGCCGCTCGATGTTCCAGTCGGGCGAGACATATTTCGGCACTTGATCGTACCCGGCATGCATTGTTTAATGCTTGTGTTCAACGCATACAAGAGAGGAACAACAATGGCGTACAAAATCGAGGAAATCGAAGGCATCGGGCCTGCTTTCGCAGCGAAACTCCAGCCGGCCGGCATCAAGACGACCGATGACCTGCTGAAGCTGTGCTGTGATGCCAAGGGTCGCAAGACCACCGCAGAAAAGTCCGGGCTGACTGAATCCCAGCTGCTCAAGTGGGCCAACATGGCTGACCTGATGCGTATCTCAGGCATCGGTTCAGAGTACTCGGAACTGCTCGAGGCCGCCGGCGTCGACACCGTAAAGGAGCTGCGCACACGCCGCGCCGACAACCTGGCCGCCAAAATGGCCGAGGTCAACGCCAGCAAGAAGCTGACGCGCGCCGTGCCTTCCGAAAAGGTCGTGACCGGCTGGATCGAGCAGGCCAAGACCCTGCAGCCGATGATCAATCACTGATCACGAGAAGTCTCGGACGGGTTCGATTCCGGCCCCGTGCCGGCGCTGTCCCCACCGTTTCGATCGACAGTCCCGCGCCGTGGCACGATCAGCCTGCGCATGCGGCGCCGGCCAAGCAGGTCCGACACGCTGCCGTAAATCACGGCAAGCAGCGCACCACCGAGCAGCGACAGAATGAGGTAGTGGGCATTCCAGAGATAAACGAATGCCATATCCGGGTAACCGGCGCGGAGCATGTCGAAGCCATGCTGAAAATCCGCCACCAGGCTGTCGCCGGACTCCGGAAACCTGAACTGCTTCGGGCCCGGCTTGTCCAGCCAGAACCACGCCAGCCAGCCGACGATGAACACCAGAAAACTGCCACGTAACATGTGTTGGACACCAAAAAAAGCGGCCAGGCTGGATGAGCCTGGCCGCCCGCTTACAGACGGTAAACGCCCTGCGGACTACTGACCGACCACGCCGCCGGCCTTATCCATGAGTCCCTGGTCAATAGCTTCCTTTTCCATGGCATCCATGGCTTCAAGAGCTGCCGCTTTTTCGGCATCGGTAGCCGTCGCGTCGGCAACACCCTGGGCTGCGTCATGGATGGTCTCCTTGGTGGCCTCGTATGCATCGGAAGCCATGTCGCTGGCACCCTCGGCGACGTCACCGGCGGTTTCGCTCGTGGCATGGCCGGCATCGGAAGCCATTTCACCGGCATCCTCCGCCATTTCACTGGTGGATTCGATGGCCTTGTCCATCATGCCCGGCTCGGCACTGCCGGTAGCGGGCTCGTTCTTGTCGCCACAACCGGCGAGGACCAATGCCATACAGGCGGCGATGATAAGTTTTCTGTTCATAGCTTTACTCCTCGGTTACTGCATGGGTTAAACAAAACTCGTGAAAAATGCTCAGTCAATCTGTGACGTGCAGAATTTGCAACGCTTGGCCGCAATCGGTATCTCGGACAGGCACTGCGGACATGCCTTGGTGTCCGGCGCCTTGGCGGGCTCTTCTCTCTTCAGTTTGTTCATTGCCT
>DATKZN010000315.1:0-2578 GCA_035527955.1 Gammaproteobacteria bacterium | reverse complement strand
GCTGCTGTATATCTGCCAGCGCTCGCTGGCGCATAATTTTTTCATCTATATCTTCATCAATGCCTTCCTGGCCGGTGCGGTGTCGATGCTGCTGGCGGGGCTGGCCTCCGGCCTGGTCCAGCAACTGGCCGCCGTGCACCCCGGCAATACACTGGTGAACAATTTCCTGATGATATTGCCGATGCTGATGTTCGGCGAAGGCTTTCTGAACGGTGCCGCGCTGTCGCTGGTGGTGGCCTACAAGCCGGCCTGGGTGGCGACCTTTCATGACCGCTGGTATCTGCAGGGGAAGTGATAAGGTGCGGGTGGCAGGTCGGGAGGCGCGCTACAATACAGCCACTCTGAATCTGTCACCGGTATCCGAACCATGAGCAGCAAACTTCCCGAGTCCGACGCAGTTGCGGAAAACCTTGATCCGGTTTTCATCAGCGAGCAGCAGTTCGACCGTGCGGCCGCCTACGTCAGGGGCCTGAAGCGGGGGCTGATCGATTTCCTGAAAAAACCGAAGCGGGTGACCATCGTGAATTTCCCCATCGAGCTGGATGACGGATCGGTGCAGAGCTTCCTCGGTTTCCGCGTAGTGCACAACCGCGTGTTCGGTCCGGGCAAGGGCGGCATGCGCTACCACCCGGACGTCACCATGGAAGAGGTCATCTCGCTGGCCAAGCTGATGACCTGGAAGTGCGCGCTGGTCAACATCCCGTTCGGCGGCGCCAAGGGTGGTGTGGTGTGCGACACCAAGACGTTGACCGAGTCCGAGCAGCGCCGCATCACGCGCCGCTTCACTTCGGAGCTGTTCGATGTCATCGGGCCGTACAAGGACATCCCGGCGCCGGACCTGTATACCAACGAACAGACCATGGCGTGGATCTACGACACCTATGACGTGCTGCATCCCGGATTCAACAACCGCCCCGTGGTCACCGGCAAGCCGGTCGAGATGGGCGGTGCCTGCGGGCGTACCGAGGCCACCGGCACGGGCTGCGTGTTTGCCGCCCAGCGCTTTCTGTCCAAGGCGCTGTTGCCCGACCGGCAGGAGGTCGCGGGCGCGCGCGTGGCGATCCAGGGTTTCGGCGATGTCGGCGCGGTGGCCGCGCAAGCCTTTTACCGCGAGGGCGCGCGCATTATCGCCATCAGCGACAGCCAGGGCGGCATCTATAGCGAGGGCGGGCTGGACCCGGATGCCGTGGCGCACTTCAAGGTGGAGCACGGCACGGTGGTCGGTATGGCGAACACGCTGACCATCACCAATGCGGAACTGCTCGAACTGGACTGTGACATCCTGCTGCCGGCGGCGCTGGGCAACCAGATCAATGCCGGCAATGCGCACAATATCAAGGCGCGGCTGATAGTGGAGGGCGCCAACAATCCCACTACGCCACAGGCAGACCGGATCCTCGGGGACAAGGGCATCTACGTACTGCCGGACATTCTCGCCAACGCCGGCGGTGTGACGGTGAGTTACTACGAGTGGGTGCAGAACCAGGCCAACGAACAGTGGAGTCCGGATGACGTCATGGCGAGGTTGAGTGACCGCATGAATACCGCCGTTGACACTGTGTTCAACCGCTGGCAGGCGTTCGTAGTCGGCGAGGAGAAGCCGGCCGGCCGGGTGTTGTCGGAGGAGCCGGTCGATGTGCCGGACTTCCGCACTGTGGCGCTGATAATAGCGATCGAGCGCGTGACCCGCGCCACCCTTATTCGCGGCATCTGGCCGTAGCGATTGCCCGTGTGCGTACAACGTTTGTGAATAAGCTCGCGCAGAGACGCAGAGACTACAAAAGATTTTTCATCACAGAGAATACAGCGTACGCAGGGGGTTCACGCGCCATCCTTGTATTTCTGAATAGGCAGGACCAATCGTTCCGCGTGATCTGTGGCGGGAAAACCTTGCTGAAACGCCGGAATAACACCGAAACGGCCCGTGGTGTGACGTTCGGTTACAATACCCGCCATCAATCGCCAACTCACAACACCGAAAGGGAAAAATCATGAAAATAACGTTGATCAGTGGCAGCCACCGTGAACAGGCGCAGACGCTCAAGGTGGCACGTCACGTACAACGCACGCTGGATGATGGTATTTGCGAGCAGACCGCACTGGTCAATCTCGCCAGCAACCCGCTACCGCTGTGGGATACGGGCGTGTGGGAGGGCGACGAACAATGGCGGCAGCGGCTCGACCCGATCCGGGCGGAACTCGCGTCCAGTGACGGCTTCGTGGTGCTGGCACCGGAGTGGCATGGTCAGGTACCCGCCGGTCTTAAGAACTTCTTCCTGCTGTTCGGCCAGAATGAGCTGGGCCACAAGCCGGCGCTGATCGTGACGGTCTCGTCCGGCGATGGCGGGGCCTACCCGGTTGCCGAGTTGCGCATGAGCAGTTA
Source organism: Gammaproteobacteria bacterium (assembly GCA_035527955.1). Classification (GTDB taxonomy): domain Bacteria; phylum Pseudomonadota; class Gammaproteobacteria; order UBA9214; family UBA9214; genus UBA9214. The sequence goes on along the minus strand of DATKZN010000315.1, from coordinate 195 downwards.
CAAGAACTCCCGTATCTGTTATCTGCCCGAGCACGTTATCGTACGTCACGTGGAGTCGGTGCTGAACGAGGAGGCGAGCGAGAACAACGCGGGTGCCGACGAATATTTCCGTGCACGCATTGCCTGGGCGCTGGGTATCCTGAGGGAATATGCAGTGGCCCTGCGACAGGTGCGCGCCAGTGGTGTCACCGCGAC
>DATKZN010000314.1:0-2263 GCA_035527955.1 Gammaproteobacteria bacterium | reverse complement strand
GACACTTGTGCATCCCTGCACATCGTCCTCTCTCCCGGCGACGATGGACAGGAAGTCCGAGTGTCGCGAAGCACAGGGAGAAGGTGAGACCGCGTAGCGGTCGAGAAGCTGGCCTGGGCCATGTGCGAGAGCGACCACTTGAACATCCCTGTACATCGCAAGTACGGGTGCACGAGAACCAGCCAGGGCCGGGATAGGCACAGCCCGATGACATACTGTTATTTGCTGAATAGGCATACTTTCACGATTTCAATTCATTATACCGGTCAACAGCCGCCCGGTGAGACATGCGGGCTAGTTGCGACGCATGGTACCGGAACCGCCACGCACCTGGCTCTTGCCATGCGAGATGGGGATTTCCAGCGCAGGAGGCGCCGGCACATCCATCATCTGGTACAGCATGCGCAACTGGCTGCGGTACAGCTGATCGAAATCCTCTACCGACTCGCTCGGGTTGTAGTCGCCGAACCACCAGAACCAGTCGGACCCCTCGCAGATCGCAAGCTGGCGCGTGATGCGGGTGCGCTGCTGCTCGTCCAGCGTGGTCATGTCCATGAAGCGGTCGTAGTCGCGCTTGGCCTCGACCAGCAGGTCCCAGGCGCGGTTCTTCTCGACGTCGCCGATCCAGGTGGAAAAGGACCCGAACACCCAGCTGCCCGGGCAGATGGTCGGCAACTCGGCGGCCGGCAGTGTGGCGGCCTCGGAGAAGGTGACCAGTTCGACACCGGGCTCTTCGATCAGGGCCCGGTACAGCCGGTCGATGAAGTGCACGCCGTTATCGGGGTAGTACTCCCAGGCGTTTTCGCCGTCCATGATGACACTGATACAGCTATCCCTGGCCTCTGCGCCGAGGAACTTGCTGATATTGCGGATGTGCACGACGAAGTTGGCGACGGCATCCCCGGCATCCCAGTTGCGGTACTCGAATCCGATCAGGTCGGACAGCCCGTCGTCACGGAAAAATATCCTGCACTTGCCGCCGGCCGCACGGTACGACCGGAACAGGCCGCGCTTGCTGGTGATATCGTGCTCCGGCAGCTTGGACAGGCGCGCGCTGTTGCGCCAGACATTTTCTCCGGAGGCCGTCCACTGCATGTCGAATTCATCCAGCAGCTCCATGGCGTCCTTGCTGATACTGCCCTCGGACAGCCACACACCCTGCGGCCGTCGGCCGAAGCAGCGCTCGAACAGCTCGATGCCATGCCGCAGGTGCCAGCGGCTGCGGCTCCGCCCCCCGGGATAGCTGATGGCGCTCGGCCGCGGGGACTCCGGTACGGCGCAGTTGGCATTCGCGAAATCATTCAGCAGCGGCACGATCGGGTGGCCCCACGGCGTCATGGACAGCTCGATCTGCCCACGCCCGGCCAGGCGCCGGTAGCGAGGAATGATGTCGCCGATGCATTTGTGAATGATGCCCAGCAGGCCGAGGCGGTCATCCTGGGTGTAGCCAGCGCCCTTGTCCAGCAGCGCGCGAACATTATGTTGCTGCTTGTAGGCGTGACCCAGCCAGGTCAGGTGGTACCAGGTCAGCAGGTCATGGAAATACTGCTCGTTCAGGTAGCCCAGCGCCACCGGCTCTCTCGCTGGCGTGGTCTCGGGTTCCAGCAGGCGCCGCTGATACTCGATGAGTGCCTTGTAGGCGGGCCAGGGGTCGATCATGGTCGACGCATTGCAGCGCTGGCAATGCCGGATGATGCGGTGGCGTGCCTTGTTGTCCGGTGGAACCGGTGTCACGCCTGCCAGCAGGTTCAGCAGGGGATCACTCATCGGATTGCCGCTGTCGAGGAATTTGCCGATCTGGGCGGTGTAGTCGAGCAGTTGTTCCAGCAGCACCGGTGCAAAATTCACCACCAGGCGCATGCCCGGGTGTTGCTCCAGGTGCCACGCCATGTCGGAATAGTCCTTCATGGCGTGCAGGTACACCCATGGCAGGTGGTATTCACCGTGCAACTCGTCGCGGTAATAGGGCTGGTGCATATGCCAGCAGAGCGCGAATTTCATCGATATTCCTCGCGGGGGGCCGCGTCAGTCGTTACGCAGATCGACGATATCATACAGGTTCTGTCCCAGCATGGCCGGTGTGACCAGGCGTATACCCGTGGGCGTGATATGAAATTTTTTCGCGTCCTCCTCCAGGTTCTCGCCGATCACCGTGCCGTCGGGTATCGCGCAGCCCTTGTCGATGATGGTGTTGATAATCCGGCAGTGATCGCCAATGGTGACCTTGGGCAGCACGACGCTGTTCTGCACCAGGCTGTAGCTA
>DATKZN010000313.1:0-11072 GCA_035527955.1 Gammaproteobacteria bacterium | reverse complement strand
GGGGCAGAAAACCTGGGTTGGCTCAGGGATGCGGGCTTCGGTCTCAGGATAGGCAACAACCGCTCCGGCAGCGGCAGGGTGATCCATATCGATCTGGCGTTCCCGCTCGACGGGGACGCCAGCATCGACGGTGTGCAGTTTCTGGTCGAGACCAAGTCGACGTTCTGAATCCGCCGCCAGAGTCCAGTCAGCCGGCAGCGAGCAGCGCCACGCCCAGTACGCAGGGTGTCAGCACCGCGGCCCCGGCATTGGCGGCCAGGTAGAGCGGGTAGCGACCGATGTTGCCGTGATGCCGGACGGCGCCGGCCAGTGCCAGGAATGCCAGCGCCAATGGCGCCAGCGCGGCCAGTGCCAATCCGGGCAGGAGCTCGTAACGCACACCCAGCAGCAAAGTGGCACCGGCCGCGGCGGCAGACAGGCCATAGACTGCATTGGCTGCCGCCGTGCCATAGGCAATCGGAAAGTGGTTGCGGCCGGTATTCGCATCGGCCTCGATATCGGGATACTGGTTCAACAGCAGCAGGTTGTTGACCAGAAAGAACGGCACCAGCGCCGCCGTCACGGGCACCGCGGATATGGCACCGGTCAACACGAAATGGGAGCCGATAACCATCAGCAGCCCGAATCCCAGGCCAGGCGCCAGCAGGCACAGCCAGGGCGAACGGTTGAGCCAGCGCGTGTAGGTGACAACCACCAGCAGGCCGGTCAGGCCGGCAGGCAGCAGCACGAGGCCGCGCAGGTACAGGAACCAGGCACCGGCCAGTATGACCACGCCCAGCGACAGCAGGCCGGTGTACAGCACCGCAGGTGCCAGTTCCGGGTGATCCGGCAGTGCCCCGCTGCCGCCGCTGAACGGTGTCCTCTGCGTCTGCAGATCCAGCCCGCTGGTGAAATCATGATATTCATTCAGGGTGTTGACGCTGATATGCGCGAACAGGGCCGCGGCGAACACCGCGAGCAGCAGCGCCGGTTCGACCTGTACCTGCATGCTGTGTGCCGAGGCATATCCGAGCAGCACGCAGGCCGGCGTCAGCACCAGGAACGGCGGGCGCAGGGTCTGTAACAGGGGTGCGATTTGCATGAGCCGAAAGTGGTGCTGACCGGGCGTGTTCAACGCTCCATTGCCTGGCGGTGACTACAGGCACGACCCCGTAAGTGCATGACAGGTGGCGGCGCACTCACTTGCCGAAACTGGTCAACTGGTACTTTTCCAGCTTGCGGTACAGGGTGCGTTCACTGATACCCAGTTCCTCCGCCACCTTGCGCCGGTGTCCGTGGTATTTTTCCAGCAGGAATGCGATTTGCTGGGATTCCATCTGCTTCAGCGAGCGCGGGTTACCGCTTACCGGCGGAGTCCTGGTTTCGGGGCGCTCGTCGAACACGATGTGTTCCGCCCTGATTTGCCCGTCGGTACACAGTGACACCGCCCGCTGCAGGGTATTGCGCAGTTCACGGATATTACCGGGGTAGTCATATTTCGACAGGACGTCGCGCGCGTCCTCGCTGATATGGCAGCGGTAGGCAGCCGGATCCCGCATACGCATCAGCAGCGCATCGGCAAGCGCAGGGATGTCATCCGTGCGCTCGCGCAGCGACGGGATCTTGTGCAGGATGCCTGCAAGACGGTAATAGAGGTCGGAGCGGAAGGTGTTCTCCTGGATCTTCGCCAGCAGGTCGTAATGCGTGGAGGTGATTATCCGCGCATTCGATTTCAGCAGCTCGCGACCGCCGACCCGGCGAAAATGTCCGGTTTCAATGGCGTTCAGTACTCGCCCCTGCAATCCCAGCGGCAAGTCGCCCACCTCGTCCAGGAACAGGGTACCACCGTCGGCCTGGTCCAGCAGGCCGCGTCGGCGACCGACACAGCCAGCGAAGGCACCGCGTTCATGTCCGAACAGCTCGCTCTCGAACAGCGCCTCGTTGATCGCGCTGCAGTCTACCGTGATAAAGGCCCGACCGCTCCTGCCGGAGCGGCGGTGGATGTAGCTGGCAGCCAGGCTCTTGCCCGCGCCGCTCTCGCCGACCAGCAGGATATTGACGTCCGAGTCCGCAGCGGTCGACAGTCCTTCGATGCAGCGCCTGAAGGCCACGGATCTGCCGATCAGTTTCTGCTCCTCGCAATCGAGTTCGGTGGCCTTCGCCAGGCGGATGACTTCCTCGCCAACATAGCGTGTGCCATCCGCACCCAGGATTGGATGGCCCTTGATCCGCACATGCTCGGGTTGATTGTGCTGGTCGAAATGTATATGCAGGACCTCGTAACGTTCGTTGGTCTCCAAAACCTTCGAGAGCGGACAGTCCTCGTTGTTCATGAAACAGGGTGTGTCGAAATGATGGGAGACCCTATGGCATTTGTGCCCGACCACCTTGTCATCGGTGGTTGCGTAGGAATCGCGGTAGGCCTTGTTGGCGGCAATAATGGTGAAGTTTTCGTCTACCAGAACAAAGGGATTGGAATGCGAGTCGATAATCGACTGCAGGCTCAGGTCGGGCTTGCGCGGTTTATCCATGGCGGAATATCCCCCGGATATTCTTCAGTATGCTTATTATTGGAAAAGCATAGCCGCAATTCCGCTGACTGACAAATTGACATGATGCCGAGGCAAATATGAATATTATAAATAAATAAATACTGTATGTTACAGGATATTATTCGAAACTTTATGAAGTGTAGCGGGGTTGTAGATGGCCATCCCGGCAGGCAGCCGCAATGCTGCTGGCATGCCTGCCCGGGCGGGATTTTGTCCGGGGCGCGCCATCAGTCGGGGTAGATGGCCAGTTCGCGTTCGTGCTGATGCTGTTGCGGGTCGGCGAGGGATTCGATACCGCGGATGGCGGCGATATAGGCATCCTGCAAACCGTGTTCGATTGCGCCGCGCAGAACATGTTCCCGGTACCAGTGAAAGGGGCGCAGGCGCGTATCGATCCGGGTGGCACAATAAGTGAAGACCCGGTAATTCGTACCGTGTTTTCCACGCACGGTTACCGTTTTCACGTCGTAACCATTTCCCAGTCCTTCACATTCATCCAGGCATGGCTTCTCGACTGCGGCGATCCTGAACACCACGCCGTGAACCTCGTCGTGGTCCTGTCCCGTATAAAAGGCATCACATTTAGCCGAGCCATCCCTGCCACGCTTGTGGAAGCGCAATGCATGCGCCGGCAGGCAGGCCACGGCAACGGCGACTGCGGAGCCGACGCGATTGAGCAGTCGCGGGGTCGACATGTTCGAGCCATAGGCGAAGTAGCACAGCATGGGCGGATCATGCTGTATCTCATGCGTATTTAACGCGACGTGATTCATGTCAGTCGTGCCGGTCACCGGCAAACGGTAGCACAGCGGACTGCCGGCGTGCATGGCTGTATCGGGATCAGACGGCCCTTGCAGCCACACCAATCCGGCGCGGTGCGGCTAGCCGGATTTGCGATAGGTGCCGATCACTTCCGCCTGTGCGATAACGTGCCCCTCCATGGCGGCCTCTACTTCGCTCTTAGTGGGCCTGCGCATGACAGGCAGGACGACATCCAGGGCATAGAGCTTGTGGAAATAGCGGTGCTGCCCTACCGGGGGGCAGGGGCCACCATAGCCGGTACGGTTCCAGCTGTTGATGCCTTCCTGTGTGCCCGGTGGCAGGTCTGATGGCATGCAGGCTTCCGGCAGGCCGTGCGTGCCGGGTGGCATGTTATACAGCACCCAGTGTACCCAGGTCGTACGCGGGGCCTCCGGGTCCGGTGCATCCGGGTCGTCGACGATCAGTACCAGGCTGCGCGTCGTGTCGGGAACGCCGCTCCATGCCAGTGGTGGCGCGCGGTTCCTGCCTTCACAGGTGTAACGGGCAGGGATTTCACCACCCGGCATAAAGGCAGCAGAACCGAGTGTCATTGCCATGGCCGCCTCCGCAGGATTCGGGTCGACAGTGGAAGCATAGCTCAAAACACTGCCCGTGATATGCCTGTGCCGATTCAGCGCTGCGGCTCTCTGCCGTACAGCAGGCGCAGTTCATCCTTGGCCCGTTCCAGGATGCGTCGCTGTTCCCCGTCCAGCTTGCTGCCGGCGCGGTTGATGTAAAACACCAGCATCGACATGGCAGAGCGGAACGGCGGACTCTTGCGCCGGCTGCTCGATTCGGCCGAGTGCTGCAGTGACCGGGCGATCTTTTTCGGGTCCGTCCACGTGAATACGCCCTCCTCCAGCTCCAGCGCATTGCTCTCCCGGGTAACCTTGCCGGACCAGCGCGTGTCGGGGGCTGTTTTCGGTTTGCTTGTCATCGGTCAGGACCCGGCGCTGGAAACCGGCCGCAGGGATCATTAAATAACACGATAACCACCGACCGGAATAGTATCGAGCGACCACTCCCCCACCCGGTAGCGGATAAGCCGCAGCGTGGGATATCCGACGTGTGCGGTCATGCGCCGCACCTGACGGTTGCGACCTTCGGTTATGGTCAGGTCCAGCCAGCTGGTCGGGATGGCCTTGCGCGTGCGGATCGGCGGATCGCGCGGCCAGATGTCGGGCGGCTCGATCAGCGTAACGTCGGCCGGGCGCGTGATGCCGTCCCTGAGCACTACACCACTGCGCAGTTTTTCGAGTGCCTGCGCATCGGGTATCCCCTCGACCTGCACCCGGTAGCCTTTCGCCTTGGCGAATCCGGGATTGCTGATGCGCTGTTGCAGGCGGCCGTCGTTTGTCAGCACCAGCAGGCCCTCGCTGTCATAGTCGAGCCGGCCTGCGCAGTAGACGCCGGGTATGTTAATGTAGTTCGCGAGCGTTTTCTTGTCGCCCTCGCCGGTGAACTGCGACAGCACCCTGAAAGGTTTGTTGAACAGGATAATCACGAAACGATGAATGAGCCTGTCACAGCGTGGAGCGGCATGTAGACGAAAGTCTAGTTTTCGATCTTTGCGGCGCGCGTTTCATACAACATCAGGCACATAGCTGTGAACGCATGACAGCTTACCTGCCTGAAGCATCCGGTTGCAGCATGAAACATAGCGATGTGTCATATTTGTCAGGGGTTGTAACGGGCCGGTCAGGGATTAGAATAACACGCGGTTTGTTGTTACAGGACTTGACCAATATCAATAAAAATATTGCACGTACTGGCATTATCCACACACCAATTCACACAAGGAGATGAGATATGGGTGAAACAGGCAAGTTGGCGAAAATGCTGAGTACCAGCAGGGACCGCCATGAAATCGAGGACTGGATGTTCACGCTGACACCGCTGGGTGTTGCGTTCGTGTTCTTTATCGTCTTCATCCTGAGCTCGGATATCACCAACAAGGGTCTCGTCATGGTGGTTGGCACCGCGGCAGGATTTGTCGGCCTGCAGAGCTACTGGGTTTTCAGGGGCTGGCGCAAGAATCACGCAATCACTGTACTGATGGGCCTGCTCAGTATCGCACTGGTACTGGCGCTCGTCTGGTTCTATACGCAGTTCAATCCGCTAGTGTAAATTCAGGGCGGTGACAGCCGGACCCGGCTGTCACCGCCCGCTTCTTCCTTCACGCGGCCGTCGTCGCCGTGCCAGCCGCCAGATAATCTGGACGCCAGCTACCGCTTTTCATCGACACCGGTGCAAACCGCCGTGCCACCCCGCTCAATCCAGCCATGGAGCATCTGCCCTGGTGTGAACCGGCTGGCGCATCGGCCGGCGGCATCGATGACGATAACACCGCCCCGTCCGCTGACTTTTCGTACCAGGTAGTGGATGCCGGCACTGGCCGCGCGGGCGGCGTCGTGGCCCTGCAGTTCGATAAAGCCGGCGATGGTCTTCGCCAGCACGGTGCGCATGAAATCCTCGCCGTGGCCGGTCGTGGATACGGCGCAGCTGGCGTTGTCGGCATACACCCCCGCGCCGATGATCGGCGAATCGCCGACCCGTCCCTCGCGCTTTCCGGCGACGCCACCGGTCGATGTGGCGGCTGCCAGGTTGCCGTGCATGTCGCGTGCCACGGCGCCGATGGTGCCGGTTGTTTGCCCGCCCTTCCCGCGGTCGTCGCCCGCGCACGCCTCCAGATATTGTTGCAGGCGCGCGGCGGTTATGAAGTATTCATCAGGGACCGGTGTCATGCCGTGGCGTTGTGCAAAATGCAGGGCACCCGCCCCAGCCAGCAACACGTGCCCACTGTGCGCCTGCACCAGTCGGGCCAGTCTGATCGGGTTGGCGATGTTGCTGACGGCCGCTACAGCGCCCGCGCTGAGGTCAAATCCGTCCATGATGGCCGCATCCATTTCGACCTTGCCATGCTCGTTGAGTACCGACCCGCGGCCGGCATTGAACAGCGGATCGTCCTCGAGCAGGCTTGCACAACGCTCGACCGCCTGCAGGGCGGTGCCCCCGGCGGCCAGGATGTCCCGGCCCTGTGCCAGTATGCCTTGTATACTGTTCATGCAGGCAGCGCGATCCACTGCTGAATGTGCTTCTTCCGCCGTCACGGCGCCGCCATGGATCATCAGCGAGTAGCTTGCTGTCACGTCGCCGGCGCCGCTGCTGATGCCTGCATGTGATACCGCACCGCGCTGCTAGGCTTTTAGCAGGGTCCAGACACCGATGCCGATAAAGCCCGCCGCCGCGACATAGCGCAGGACTTTTTCGCTGATGTATTCGGCCACCAGCCCGCCGGCAAGCACTCCGATACCGGATGCCACGATCAGGGCCAGCGAGGCCCCGAAAAAGACCGTCAGCTTGCTGACCTCCCTGTCAGCCGCAAATAGCATGGTCGCCAGCTGGGTCTTGTCGCCAAGCTCGGCGATGAAAACAGCGGTAAACACAGTCAACAGGATTTTATAGTCCACGACACTATTTCTCCGGAAATGAATTTCACGCGCGACTCGTCCAGTAGTGACCTGTTGTCCCTGTACAGGCTGTCGCATGCGCAGCCGGTGGCAGCAGCAGGCCCAGGCGCACCGGTCGCTTGCAGTATAGCCCCGCCGCGGCGCCATGGTTACCGGTTAAGCGGGCGCATCACGGGCTCAGAGCGCAGCGCTTCGAAGCACCGCCCGATTTGATCCCGGGCAAGCCAGCCAGCACCGTTCGCTGGTCAAGACGTTTGGTGGGAGCCGCCAGCCGGCCCGGTTGAGTACGGCGTATGTATTGTCGCGAGCCTGGCCAGACGGGTACGGCTGGCAGGTCGGGGATCAGGCGGATTCCACCGAAACCATCCGCGGCAGGTGCCGGTAACCGTTGGCTCCTGTCGTGCTGTTACCGGCCCTGTTCAGTTACGGATAGATGCGCCGGTATCGGTAGCTGTCGTCAGGCCGAAGCTGTTCATACTGCTTGCTGCGCGCCTCGGCCATGTCGCGGTACCACTGGCTGCGCGCCTTGTTCCACTGCCGGCGCTCCTCTGCCGCGGGGTTATTCCACCAGCGGCGCTGGCTCCGCCAGCGTTCCATGTTCTCCCGCCGGACCCTGGCGGCTTCCCTGATTTGCGCGATACGCCGGTTTTGCTCGGCGTCCTTGCTGTAGAGATCACGGGTGTGCGATTGCTCTTGCGTAGCGGACGACTCAGCGGCGGGGGCTTCCGCCGCAGGCTCCGCGGCAGTGCCGGTCTCTGCGGCCAGGGCCATGTGCAGCGTACCGCCGCCGCCGTACAGGGCAAGTGCGACCAGCTTAGCGGTCAGGGTGGATGTCGATTTGTCAGGTTTGTTCACGATGTTCTCCTGGCTCGACGCCGCGCCGGGGCCGGGCAATAGTGACTGGAATGATACGACCCTACCGCCAACCGCTCCCTGATATCTTGACGCGCATCAAACCGGGACGGTTTCAGCCCGTGAACGGCAGCCACCGGCAGCCGGTCAGTTCGCGGCAAGCGCCGCCAGCCGGTCAGGGTCCAGCAGCTTGAGGCTGCCGCGTTGCAGCCTGCCCGGCGGGGAGCAACACCGGATAAATGGCGGGCCAGCCGCGTTTCATCGCTTGAACAGACTGGCAGTGCACGTTTACCCCGCTCCAGGTTGCTGTGTTGGGAGTGCCGGGTTCATTGAGCGGCAACCAGCCGCGCCAGTTCATCCAGGGCCCGGCTGGACCTGTTCAGGCTGAATGTAGCCCTGGTCTGTCCCCAGGGCCAGCGCAGAAAGGTCACGGTCAGCGCGCGCCCCGTGCGTATCTGTTGCAGCAGGTTGTTATCGGCAATCACGCAACCGGTGGCGTTTTGTGCGCCGAGCTGAATGGGCGGGTTGCTGTCGACCTGCAGGCTGACGCCTTTCACCGGATAGTCATGTCCGAATACGCAAACGGAACGAGTGGGCCTGGGTTCACCTTTCAACCAGGAGATCCAGAGTACCGGGGTCGGGTGATAGATCTCGTCGCCGTAGGACTCGGTAATCTTGCCATAGGTTTCAGCCGTGCATTGGGTCGAGAAGTTGACCTCCTCGTAGATACAGTCCACGCGCCAGTTGCCGAAATGCACCCTGCGCTCACGTCCCTCACGCCGTTTCGTTTGCACTGTGCGCTCTTGCGCGGTAGTGGCCGGCTGGTCTTCGGTGGCAGTGCCGGCCGGGAAATTGGCGCAACCGGTGGCCAGCAGGGAAATCAGAAACAGGCTTGCAGGTAATTTCATGGTTCACTCCAGTGCGACGGAAAGCAGTAAAATGGGGGCAGAACCCGATTATTTATCAGATTGCCGGTTTCATAAAGGCGCCGGGACATATTATTAGCTATATTTCGGGTTACCGTTCCTGAAATCACTTTTTCCCACGGAGGAACCATGTTGCGATTCGTATCCACAGTCTTGCTGTTGCTGGCGTGCCTGCCGGCCCAGGCGGCCGTCATTGGCCAGGAAGTCTCCTACCAGGCCGGTGATACCGGGATGAAGGGCTATCTGGCCTGGGATGATGCCGTGCAAGGCAAGCGCCCGGGGGTGCTGGTCGTGCACGAGTGGTGGGGGCACAATGCCTATGCACGCCGGCGTGCCGAGATGCTTGCTGCCCTGGGTTATACCGCGCTGGCGGTCGACATGTACGGTGAGGGCAAGACCGCTGCCCACCCCGAGGACGCCGGCAAGTTTTCCGGCGCCGTGCGCAAGGACCTGCCGCTGATGAAGGCACGCTTCGATGCGGCACGCCATTTTCTCGATGAACAGCCCACCGTGGACCCGAAAAAGAATGCGGCCATCGGCTACTGCTTCGGCGGCAGCGTCGTGCTGGAGATGGCGCGCCAGGGCGAGGACCTCGCCGGGGTGGTGAGTTTCCACGGCAGCCTCGGCGGGCTCGGTCCGGTCAGTGACAAGGTGAAGGCGAAGATCCTGGTTGCCAATGGCGCCGACGACCCGTTCGTGACGGCGGAGCAGATCGAGCTATTCAGGCAGGACATGGATGCCGCGGGCGTGGACTACGACTTCATCAACTATCCCGGTGCAAAGCACAGTTTCACCAACCCGGACGCAGACGGTATCGGAAAAGAATACGGCTTGCCGCTGGCCTACAATCCCGACGCCGATGCGGCATCGTGGCAGGCGATGCGGGATTTCCTCAAGACTATCTTCAAATGACAGTGCAGCGGGTCGGAGGGCGGTTTTCGCGCAGGCCAGTTGCACGTACAACCTGACCCGGACTGTGCCGGCGATTTCAGCTCGAGGCACCCGGCTGGCCGGTTCACGCCGCGAGGCCCCGTCCCTGCATCCGGGACCGCTGGCCTGTCCTGCCGTCCCGGAGCGGATTTGCCGGGCTGGCGGTCATTGCAAACGATTAGCAGTTGAAAATCCCGTCTTGTATTGAGGTTCCATGCCGGTTACGACACTATTGATAGTCTGCGGCTGACAATACTGAGAGGAGCAACACCCCATGGATAAAGGCGTAACCAATATCGCTGTTTTGTTGCTGATACTTGTATGCTTCTGGATCTTCTTTCTCTGGAAGAACTCCCGCAAGCTGAACAGCGATATCAAGCACGTCGCACAGCAGCACAGTCTCATTCGGCATGACGACCGTGTGCGCACCCTGTGCCGGGCCATCCACCTGATCAATCCGAATGTCTCGGCCGGCGTCGATTTCGTCATCCGGCACAATAGCCCGGATCAGGACCCGGTCATCGCACAATGGAATGCCGACGCCCCTCGACCGACAGACGAGCAAATAAAGACTGCGCTGAAAGAGATCGCGAGTGCCTACCATGAGCAGGAATATGCCGACATGCGCCGGGCCGAATACCCGAGCATGGAGGATCAGCTGGAGGCGGCCTACGAGGCACGCCAGGGAAACAACGCCAGGCAGCTCGAGGTCGACGAGAAGATCCGCCGCGTCAGGGAGAAATACCCCAAGTCGGACGAGTGTGGGTAGACTGGCGCGTGGGCATGCACTGGCCTTGTATGTCCTGCCAGCGCCGGTCCGGACATCAGTCGCACGACGTCAGAGCAGCACCCAGCTGCCATCCTGCTGCCGGCAGGCACGGCCGTACACCTGCTCCACTTGTCCACCGATCGAGGCACGCGTGCTGTATTCACGGCAATAGCGGCCATCCGGGGCGCGGTAGGTGTTCTGCGGTGTAACCTGGTAATCGGCGCCGTTGTCAGGATTGCGCCAGCGGACCGGGGTCCGGTCCGGTGCGTGCTCCAGGGTCTGACCGATGCATTGCTGGTCACTGGAATTCATGCTGCGGCCGATCGACCGGCCGACCAGGATGCCGATAACCGTGCCGGCGATAGTCGCCGCGGTACGGCCCGATCCCTTGCCGATCTGATTGCCGGCGATGCCGCCGACCACGCCGCCCAGCACAGCACCGAGCGTGTCGCGATCGCAGCGTCCGCCAAGGATGAATCGATTCTCGTACTCACGACCGTGCCAGGGCAGGATTGGCGGATAGTCATACTGATCCCGGTGCTTGTTGCGGTAGCCGTGCGCGGGCGCCCACGGTGGCGGTTTGGCCAGCACCGGACTGGCGATAGTCAGTACCAGTGTTGCGGCCAGTGCGGATTTCACGATGCCTTGCAGTCTCTGATTCATGATTGCCCCGCTCCCGGGAAAGATGGTCTTGAATGGTCAATTGAAACACGGGGTGAATACTGTGCGCTGTCGCCGGTTTCATCCTGACTTGGCGGCAGAATTGCTGTCGGCCTGAGTCGCGTTGGTAAAA
>DATKZN010000312.1:0-2625 GCA_035527955.1 Gammaproteobacteria bacterium | reverse complement strand
CACGGAAGAACACGGAAATATAAATGCAGGAATATTTTGTAGGAGCGCATCTCATGCGCGATAGATAATAGCCACGGAACACGCAGAAAGAATGTAGGGTGCACTCTGTGCACCATTCCCGGTGCGTGATGCGCACCCTGCATCGCTAATGGCCACGGACCCCGCGGTAGTACACGGAAAAATCCAAGGCCGGTCTGTAAAACGCACCCTGCGTATCAGGGGTGAAGACCGTTCGCTGCGGCTTTCAGTGTGTAAAACATCTGCAGCCGATCCTGCAGTTCAGTTCTGGCTGAGCTGAGAGTTGTACAGCCGCCAGTAGGCGCCGCCCCGGTCGAGCAGCTCGCGATGCGAGCCGCTTTCCACGACACGGCCCTGGTCCAGTACCACGATGCGGTCGGCGTGTTCGATGGTGGACAGGCGGTGCGCGATAATGAGCGACGTGCGCCCCCGCATGAGGGTTTCCAGTGCGCCCTGCACATGCCTTTCCGATTCGGTGTCCAGCGCGGAGGTCGCCTCGTCCAGGATCAGGACCGGCGCATCCTTCAGCAGGGCGCGCGCGATGGCCAGTCGCTGGCGCTGGCCGCCGGACAGGCGCGCGCCGTTTTCGCCGATCAGCGTTTCCATGCCGTCCGGCAGCATGCTGATGAACTCCATGGCATGGGCGGCCTCGGCCGCGGCGGTGATTGCCGCGCGGTCCGCGCCGCGCATGCTGCCGTAGGCGATATTGGCCGCGATGGTGTCGTTGAACAGCACAATGTCCTGGTTCACCAGCGCGATGCCGGCGCGCAGGTCAGCGAGATTCACATCCTGCAGGTCTTCGCCATCCAGCAGGATCTGTCCGCCGGTCGGCTGGTAGAAGCGCGGTACCAGTGCGGCCAGGCTGGACTTGCCGCTGCCGGATTTGCCGACCAGCGCGACCGTTTCGCCGGGTTCGATGTCCAGGCTGACATCGTCCAGTGCCGCGATCTTGTCGGTGTCGTAGCGCAGGCTGACGTGGCGGAACGAGAGGGCGCCCCGGATAGCGGGCATGCGCAGGTTACCGGTCTCCGGTTCCGGCGGCTGTTCCAGCAACTCGAAGATGGACTGCGATGCCGCCATGCCACGCTGCAGCTGCTCGTTGACCTTGGTCAGGCGCTTGATGGGCGAAAACAGCAGCCCCATGGCGCCGAAGAACGAGATGAAGCTGCCTACCGTGAATTCGTTCTCCAGGGTCTGTGACGACGCGATGTAGATCATGATGGCCAGTGCGATGACCGCGATCATCTGCACGGCGGGAACATTGGCGGCCGAGGTTGCGATGATCTTCAGATTCATGTGGCGCACGCGGTTGGTGATGGTATCGAAGCGTTTGTTTTCGTAGTCCTGGCCGCCGAACAGCTTGACCACACGATTGCCCTTGATCGCCTCTTCGACGACATTGGTCATGTCGCCCATGGCCTGCTGCAGGAAGGTGCTGAGCCGGCGCAGGCGGCCGCTCATCAGTTTCACCACAATGCCGATGGCGGGCGCCACGACGAAAAAGATCACCGACAGCTGCCAGTTGATCCAGGCCATCAGGGCCAGCAGCCCGATCACCGACAGGGTATCGCGCACCATGATCAGCAGCGAATCGCTGGCCGCAGCCGCGACCTGTTCCACGTTGAAGGTGATCTTCGAAATGAGCGTGCCGGTCGGGTTGTCGTCGTAGAAGCGGCTGGGCAGTGTCAGCAGCCGGCTGAACATATCCGTGCGCAGGTCCTTGATCACCTTTCCGGACACCCAGCTGAGCGAGACCGAGCTGATGTAGTTGGAAACACCGCGCACCAGGAACAGCAGGATCAGCAGGACCGGCATGAGCCGGATGGTGTCCGGATCCTTTTTGATAAAGCTGCCGTCCAGCAGCGGTTTCATCAGCGCCGGGATGGCCGGTTCGGTGGCGGCCAGCACCATGATGCTCACCAGCGCCACGGCAAATACTTTCCAGTACGGCACGACGTAGCGCAGCAGGCGCGTGTACAGCTCTCGGGTGGTGGTGGGTCTGTCCATGCCTGTGTCGTTGTCAGGGGTCGGGTGCGTTCCGCTATGGGCCTGATTTTATTGCCGCAGGCGATTATACCGCCCGGCTGGGCGCAATGCCGCGGGCAGGTGATTCCGGCCGCGCTATCATGCCATAATTGCGCGGTATTCATTGCCTGGCTGGCCAGGCCGCAGGAGAACTCAGTGCCAAATCCACATACCGCGGATGCGCCCGGCGGGCAGGCCTATGTCGAGCCGAATGCCGAGAACCACTACGAAGTGACCCGGTCGGACCTGCCTCTGCATTGTCCGCTGGACGGGATGAGCCTGTGGGACTCCCACCCGCGTGTCTACCTGCCTATCGAAACCACCGGCAAGGCCAAGTGCCCCTATTGCGGCGCCGACTATACCCTTGTTAATGCACATAAAGCGTAGGCGCGGCCTTGGCCGCGCGCATTCCTGAATCCGGCGCTGCCGTCAGGCGACCCCTCATCCACGCATCCTCCGAACGCCGCCCGCTGATCGTCTGGCGTTTCACGGACGGCAAGCCCGGCCACGACAACCAGACACTGGGTTTGCTGGCGGCCTTGCGCACGCTCGCCCCCGTCGATGATTTTCCGATACACATTG
>DATKZN010000311.1:0-3708 GCA_035527955.1 Gammaproteobacteria bacterium | reverse complement strand
TTCGTACTGGATGCGAAGGGACAACTCACCAGCGGCTCGCGGCCTTTCGGTATCCGGTCGATCAGGGCGCTGGTGATTTGTCCCTTCGTATCCAGCACGAACACCAGGATGGCGTGATCCGGATCACCATCGCTGTAATGGCTCGAACCGGAATAGGGCTCGCCCTGCCTTGAACCCAGGTCATACCACACGATCGACCCCTGTTTGTGCACGAGAGACCGGTATTCGAATCTGCTGCATTCCTGCAGCCCCGTGGCGGGCAGCTCCTGAATAAAGCCTGGAACAAGGTCGGCGAGTGCCGATGGCGGATGGCCGAACGCAGACGCGTACGCGGAGATGGCCCTGACCAGGGGCTCGGCATGGACGGCCACCTGCTGGAAACGGGGTTTACGCGATTCCCACTCCTGCGCTGCATCGCGCTGAGGCGTCACCAGGTATACGATACCGGCAACTGCAATGCACAGGACGAGCAGCACAAGCAGAACGCGGGTCTTTTTCATCAGTCAAATTTGTGCGCAAGAAACCGCGCTTTTATCTTCGCTACCGCCTCGTCATCCGGGGGGTAAAATGTCGCTGCCATGACAAATGACGCATTGCTTGCCTGTCCGGACAATTTGTCATTCTTCAAGGCCTCCCGCAGGCCCGCCTCAGCCTTTTCAGCATCGTTGAATTTGAAGAAGGAAATGACACGCGTGCTTGCATACCTTGCTATTGTATATTCCGCGATGTACTCCATGTCCTCGTTGAGAGGCGCCCGTATAAACAACGACCCGTCCACGCCATTTGCCTTCAATTCGTCTATAAATGCACCCAGTTCAGCCGGCGTGTAGGTAACCTCCTGACCGCATCCAGCCAGTATGGCCAGCGCTACGAAAACACCGAGGATGAACCTGCCAGGATGTGGGCGCATCAGAAAAGCGAACGAATCTGCCGGAACTGGTCGGCAATGGTGTTGGAGTCATGCGGCGGGGAAAATGCGGCAAGCAGGCGTCCGCGCGGATCGACCAGGAAAATCGAACTGGTGTGGCTGACCAGGTATTGACCAACCGCGGATTCCGGCTCGTTCACATAACCGGCGCCAAACTGCCGGGCCAGGCTGTCGATATCCTGCTGCGCACCGGTGACACCCTGGAAGGTTTCATTGAAGTACTTCAGGTAGTTGTCAATAACATCCGGTGTGTCGCGCCGCGGATCCACGGTAACGAATACGACCTGCATGCCGGCAGGTCCCTGCGGATCGGCTTGCATTTTTTTGACTACCCCGTTCAGGATCGAGAGTGTCGTTGGACAGATGTCAGGGCAAGATGTATAGCCGAAAAAAACAAGACTCCACTTCCCTTTCAGGCGTTCCAGATCAAAAGGCTGCCGGTATTGATCGACCAGTTCGAACGCCTGCAATGGGACCGGCTCGGGACGGAGCACACCCTGGAGTTCAGGCGGAACAGCCTTGCCAGGAAGCATCCAGTAGAAAATCGCTGCCATCAGCAGACAAAAGAAAAGGAAAAGCAACAGTGTTCCGTAAGGCCTGGGTGTTGTTTCAGACATCGGTCTCAAGCTCCTATTTATTCGCCTTGCGCCACTGCCCGACGGCCCAGATCAGGAAGGCCGCCACCAGAAGCACATCAATAATCGCACCGATGGAAAAGAACACCGTCAAATCTTCGCGTTCGCCATTGACTGGCGTTTGTTCCGCTACCGAAGCGCCGGCGGCAGGCCCCTTCGCCCCTGCGACAGCGCCAGCAATATTCGCGCCGGCTTCAGTCACCGTTGGTGAGCTGCGCAGGGTTTGTGATGGTTGCGGGTCCGGGAGATTCGCTTCGCTCGGTGGCACTCCGGCCAGCATGAATACCAGCGGCAGTGCGAGCAGGGCAAACCCTGCCCGCCCGCTGCCCGGCAGATTCATCGACACTGTATTTACCCCTGGGGGTATCACACCGCGCCCTGCTGTGACTGTGGACCCCTGATCATGGCCGCCAGGACCACCACCAGGAAAACAAGACCGCCGATGATGGCAACCAGCCCGCCGAAGCCCATCAACCCCATCGCTATAATCTTTTCCAGGCCATCAAGACCTTGCTCCGTACCTGCCACTTTCCGCTGCACGCCGTAGCCGCCCGACCACGCCAGCCCCAGAACATGCAACAACTGGCCGCCACCATACACGTAAGGCTGTATGGCGGCCCACCTCATGTTCGGCATGGCGTATCCCAGGCGTGGCAAGAGATGGTATGTCAAACCCATAAAAGCCAGTGTGACGCCCACGATGGAGCCATGATAGTGCGCGGGGATGGTGACATTGCTGTCCTGGATCAGAAAACCGATGCCACCGCCGATTCCGAACAGGATCATCGAGCTCCAGAGGGCCGCGCGTAAAGGAAGCTGCAATGCGGATGCGGAGGCGCTGCGCAACAGGCCGTAAAAAACCGCCAGCCCCAGTGGCACGGGCGCCAGGCTGCCACCATAGGCCATGAGCCAGGTAAACAGCTTGATATGTTCAGCCGAGAGAACCGGATGGGCATAGTAAATCAGCGGTGCCATAAACACGGCCACCAGCCCGAAAACAAACAGGATCAAGACCACCCGCGGACTCAGCGGCAGGTGCACGCCGGAGGCGGACGCCAGCCAGAGCCAGGCCACCAGCATAAGCAGGGTGTAGGTGAATTGCAGCATATGACCGCCACCCCAGAACAGCAGCTCGAAATAGGAGTTACCCGTGATGGTGTCGGGTATCGCCAGATATGACCAGGTAAAGGCGAACACCGCCATAACGGCCGACACGGCCGCGGTATTCAAACCAAAGCGTAATGCGCCCGCACCTTCCATGCGCAACCCAACCAGCGGGTTGGCGATCATGCCACGCAAGACCAGCAAGGATATGCCAAAGCCGAACCCCAGCAATGCCACGGTAAAGAGCGGTGTCTGCAATACCGGGATATAGTTGCTCATCAGCGGATTACCCGGACCGAGGAACGGCACCACGACCATGAGCGCCGCGCCCAGCCCGGCCAGCAGCAGCGCTGCCCATCCGAGATACATGAAACGCGGGGTGGAATTCAGGGTCCACAGTACGCCGCCAAACGCCAGAAACCACACCAGCACCGACAGGTCCACGTGGACAACCAGAGCCGTATGGAAAAAGTCAATCCATGGAATGCTGTCCTGGATGTAGGGTGTACGAGACAGCACCAGCAGCAGGGAAAACAGCCCCGAACCCAGCAACGCCATTATTCCCAGCCACAGCCAGCCTTTGCCCAGCTGACGACGGTTGCCAGCCGGTACGTCTAAAACGTATTCTTCATGAATCACCGCATTGACTACCCAATCGAAGGAAAACCGACAGGTGAAAAAACACTGCCTTTCGCGCTGTAAGAGACTATAACGATTAGAAAATAAAACTACCAGTCTGCTTTTTGACAATTTTATCCAGCCTGTGTAATAACAGGAATCCTGTGCCCGCAGCCCTTTTCATAGCGGCACTCCCACAGCGACGAAGCCCGGCCCATGAAAGACAGGACACAATCTGGCAGCCTTTTCACCTTGCTTGTGTTTGCGGCACTGGTACTGACACTGGCGGCTGTCCTGTTGAGCGCCTACCTGCGCCTTGAAAGCATTGGCCTCGGTTGTGAAGACTGGCCGGGCTGTTTCGGACAACTGCCCGCGACCCGTGATCATGGACTGGTACCTCGCACCACGGCCGACGCGGTACAC
>DATKZN010000310.1:0-8449 GCA_035527955.1 Gammaproteobacteria bacterium | reverse complement strand
CATCGTCCGCGTAGGAGGGGAATTGCAGTCGCGCGTCGTGTGCGTGGCAGGTCTCGTTCAGCACGAAACCGGAGTAGGGGATCACGCCGATGCCACGCCAGTTGGCATCGCACACGTCCATGACCTGGTGCAGGTGTTGTTGCGCCAGCCGGTTGCCGCCCGGGCGCACGACTTCGGGATAACAATTGTCGAGGAAACGCCGGCCCTCGATCAGTTGCCGCAGGGTGGAGTACATCGCGGCCAGCAGGCTCTCCGTGGTAAAGCCGGCCACGGCGGCGGGTATGTCGTGCAGGCTGACGACGAAATCCCATTCCTCCGGTCCCATGATGGTGGCGACGTGTCCGGGCGCCACCAGCGCATCGAAGCTGCGATCGTCCGAGTTGATCAGCATGGCGACAGCCGGCCATGTCAGGCGACCGGATAACAGGATGAAGAGATTGTCCGGCACGCCTTCCACGAGCAGGCTCGCGGTCGGTGCCGTGGTCGTTTCGAAGCCGGCGGCGAAAAAGACCACCGGGGAGTCCGGATTCTCGCGCGCGATACGCGCGGCCTCGATCGGCGAGGCGACCGGTCGCACGTCGGCGCCCTGGGTGCGCGCCGCCTCCAGCGTGCGCGCCCGGGCGCGCGGGACGTTGACCGGTACCCGCAGCATGTCACCGTAGGCCAGCAGGATGATGTCCTCGTTCAACGCCAGCTGGATGGCCTCGTAGATGTCCTCTTCGGGGCAGATGCATACCGGGCAACCCGGGCCGGGAATCAGTTCGATATTGCGCGGCAGCGCGTGGCGCAGGCCTGCCATGGTGATGGATCGCTCATGACCGCCGCACACGTTCATGATGCGTACCCGTTTCGGCAGCGGCAGCGCGCGGATGCGGTCGAGCCAGGTGCCGGCAGTGGTCATGGCGCGCTGGCAGAGGTCCCGGTCAGCTGCGGGTCAAGCGCACCGCTGCGCTGCTCGAGGGCCGCGGTTTCCGCCAGCAGCCAGTCCAGCCAGCTGTCCATGCCGGTACCGCTTTTGGCCGAAATCTCGATGACCGGTGCGCTGCTGGCGAGTTCCTGCAAGTGCCGGCGTGCGTTGTCCGGACTGAAATCGTCCAGTACCGGCAGCAGGTCGCTCTTGCTCAGCAGTACCAGGTCGGCGGCGCGGAACATGACCGGATACTTGGCCGGCTTGTCGTCGCCTTCCGGTACCGACAGCAGCGTCACGTTATGCTGCTGGCCAAGGTCGAAGCTCGCCGGGCATACCAGGTTGCCGACATTTTCGATGAACACGATATCGGTGTGCGCGAGATCGATCTGGTGCAGGGCATCATGCACCATGTGGGCATCCAGGTGGCAGGCGCTGCCGGTGGTAATCTGGATCGCCTGCACGCCATGACGGCGGATACGCTCGGCATCATTTTCGGTTTCGAGGTCGCCTTCGATGACGACGATGGAGAATTCCTCACCCAGGGCATCGATGGTCGCCTCCAGCAGTGCGGTCTTGCCGGCGCCGGGTGACGACATCAGGTTGACAGCGAGTACACCGTGGTGCTCGAAGTGCTGGCGGTTGTGTGCCGCCGTGTGGTCGTTGGCGCTCAGCAGGTTGCGCAATACCGATACAGATTCATGTCCGCTGGCGGTTTTTTCGAATTTGCCACCCGGTGCGAGCAGGTGGGCATTGCCATGGGTCACGTTACAGCCGCAGGTATTGCACATAAAATAACTCCGTTAAAAAACAAAAGGATGCTAGGCGGCTGGTGCTATGCCTCGATACCCTGCGCGATGCCGCGCGAGCAGGTCTCCTGGTCATCGTCACGGGTGAATTCGAGCGAGGCCAGCAGCATTTCGTCACCGCTGACCAGCTGGGTACGCCAGTCGCCGCAGACGCCGCATACCAGCCGCGAGGGCAGGGCATCGGTAATCGCGTCGCATTGCCGGCAGCTGACGCGTACCGGCATGCTCCGGATCACCAGTTTGGCGCCGGCGGCAACGGTGCCGGCACTGGCGATATCGAATGCCTGTTCCAGCAACGGTGGTTCCACGCCGGCCAGTGGCCCGATCTCGAGAAATATTTCAATCACCTCACGGGCATGGTGTTCGTTGGCAATCGACTCGACCTGGTCGATCAGTGCCTGGCAAATCGCAAGCTCATGCATCGGGCGCCTCCAGCATCAGGTCATAGATTTCCCACGTACTGCGCGCTTCCTGCGGGGTGATTTTCTGAATCGCATAGCCGACGTGTACCAGGACGAAGTCATCGATCGAAACGTCCTCGTACTGCAGCATGAACAGGCTGACATCGCGCGCGACGCCCTTGGCCTCGCAGCGTGCGGTATAACCTTCGATCGACTGTATCTGCATCGGGATTCCCAGGCACATGGTGCTACTCCACGGTTTGGCTAAACTGCTTTATGGCTCTAATAAGTAATAGTCAATTAAACACGAAAAAACAGGGTGGGAATTGATACTCGTCAATAAAGCCTTGTTATGGTTCCTGTAGAACTCGTTCCAATCGGAGGAGGAATCACATTGTCAGCCAGTAAGACACTGATTCTCGGGATTGGAAACACCTTGCTGTCTGACGAGGGTGTCGGCGTGCATATGCTTGATTACCTGCGCCGTCATCACCCGGAACTCTCCGGTGCGCAGTTTCTTGACGGTGGTACCCTGAGTTTCACCCTCGCCCCCTACATCGAAACCGCCGAGCATCTCGTTGTGGTCGACGCCGCCGAATTAATGGCGCCGCCGGGCACCGTGCAGGTTTTCACCGGTGACGAAATGGATCGTTTTGCCGGCCGCACCAAGCGTAGCGTACATGAAGTCAGCCTGGGTGACCTGCTGTGTATCGCGCACTTGACCGACTGTATCCCTGCGCACCGTGCCCTGGTGGCCATTCAGCCCGAATTCGTGGACTGGGGGCACGCCCTGAGCAATCCGGTGAAACGCGCCCTGCCACAGGCTGCCCGCCGGGTCCTGACCTTGCTGCATCAATGGAACGTCGTCGGCCCGGTTGCCATAACCGAAATCCCGCTGCCCGCGTCGTTACCTGCCGGTTGAAGACCTGAACGATGCAGACGCCCATCACGACTGGCTGTAGCGCGGAACCCGATAACATCCTGACAGGTAACGTAATTCCCCTGCTGCACGAGATCCGGCACGCCCTCCAGGCACTGCTCGATGACGGCCAGGAAACGGTGATCGACCTGCGCAGTATTCCCCTCGGGCCCGGCGAGGAGAAACGCATAACGGAGCGTCTGGGACGCGGCGAGGTGCAGGTGCAGTTGTCCGCACTGGGGCCCAGCGAACTCGTGGAAACGCGCTTTCCCGGCGTCTGGCTGGTGACGCATAGCAACAACGACGGTGATGTCATCGGCAAATTTATCGAGATTTGCCTGGTGCCGCGCCTGGTCAGCGCACAACAGGCAGACATCCGCGCCGGCCTGGCGGAACTGAACGCAGCACTCGATTGAACGGGTCGTCACCCGCACCTTACAGGAGCACACCATGTCGAAGGACCAAACCATAGGCGAGGCATTGCGCGCACGGGGCATATCCCGGCGCGGCTTCCTGAAATTCTGTGCAGCGACTGCCTCGATGATGGCATTACCGCCCTCCATGGTGCCGATGATCGCCGAGGCGCTGGAGAAGGCGCGCCGTCCGTCGGTCATCTGGTTGTCCTTCCAGGAATGCACCGGCTGCACCGAATCGCTGACCCGTTCGCATTCGCCGACCGTGGAAGGCCTGATTTTTGACACCATATCGCTCGATTACCACCACACGCTACAGGCGGCCTCCGGTGCGGCCGCCGAGGCGGCGCGTGAAGCCGCCATGCGGGAGAACGAGGGCAACTATATCCTGGTCGTCGACGGTTCCATCCCGACCAAAGACCCCGGCTATTCCACCATCGCCGGCATCAGCAACCTGGACATGCTGCTGGAGACGGCCGCCGGTGCCGCGGCCATTGTGGCGGTGGGTACCTGTGCGGCGTTCGGCGGCATTCCACACGCCAAGCCGAATCCGACCGGGGCCGTGTCGGTATCCGACCTGGTGAAGGACAAGCCGATCATCAACGTGTCCGGCTGCCCGCCCATTCCGGTGGTCATTACCGGTGTGCTGGCACATTTCCTGACCTTTGGCGTGATCCCGGACCTCGATGAGCTGGGCCGTCCGCTGGCCTTTTACGGCAAGAGCATTCACGACCGCTGCTATCGCCGCCCGTTCTACGACAAGGGCCTGTTCGCGGAAACCTTTGATGACGAGGGTGCGAAGAAGGGCTGGTGCCTGTACAAGCTCGGCTGCAAGGGTCCGACCACCTACAACGCCTGCGCCACCACGAAATGGAACGAGGGCACCAGCTTCCCGATCGAGTCGGGACATCCCTGCCTGGGCTGCTCCGAACCCGATTTCTGGGACGGCGGCGGCTTCTACAAGGCTATCTCGGCCCCCACGGGTGACCTCTCGCGCACTGCCGTGTTCGCCATCGGCGCCGGTGCGGCGGCCGGCGTGGCGCTGGGTGCGTTCAATCGCACCAAGAAACACCGCATGGAGAAGCAGCACCAGAAGGTCGGTATCGACGACCTCGAGAAGGGTGACTGACCATGTCCGAAGCTGAACTGCTGATCTGGATTCGCGGGCCGGCCCTGCAGATTGCCACGGTGATCTTCCTGCTCGGCGTGGTGGTGCGGATTTTCGAAATCCTGGTGCTGGGCCGCAAGCCCAATCTGGCCGAGGCGCGTGGTTCGGCAGTGGCAGGCGGTCTGCGCACCGTGATCATGCGCATGTTCCCGGATCGCGGCACGCTGCAGCGCTCGACCTTCAACGTGGTGGCCGGCTATATTTTTCATATCGGTATCTTCGTGGTGCTGTTTTTCTTCGCGCCGCACATCCTGGTGTTTCAGGACGTCCTGGGTGTGAGCTGGCCGTCGCTGCCCACGCAGATCATCGATGCGACGACTGTGGTGACCATTATTGCCCTGCTGGCGGTACTGGTACACCGCCTGGGGCATCGGGTGATGCGCTACCTGTCGCGCTTTCAGGATTACCTGGTCTGGCTGGTGACGATCCTGCCCCTGGTGACAGGCTATCTCGCTTTTCATCGCATCGCGCTGACGCCGCAGCACCTGATTGGTCTCCACATCGCCAGCGTCGAACTGCTGATGGTGGTGTTTCCGTTCACCAAGCTGATGCATGCCTTCACCCTGTTCATCGCGCGCTACTACAACGGCGCCATTGCCGGCTACAAGGGGGTCAACTCATGACGGCGAGCCTGGAGCGCGGCATCAGTGCCTTCAAGGAACAGATCGATGCACCGGTGGCGTCGTTTTTCAGCAGCTGCGTGCGTTGCGGCCTGTGTGCCGAGGCCTGCCTGTTCTATACCGAAACCGGTGACCCGGCGTACACGCCGATCCACAAGCTGGAGCCGCTGCACCGCGTCTGGCAGCAGGAATATACCTTCTGGGGACGCCTGGCGAAGGCGGTCGGCCTGAGCAAGCCGGTGACCGATGCGGAACTCACCGACTGGGAAACGCTGGTCTACGACAGCTGCACCCTGTGCGGGCGCTGCTCCATGGTGTGCCCGGTCGGCAACGACATCGCCTACATGATCCGCCGGATGCGCGAAGGCATGGCTGCTTCCGGTCATGCCCCGGAGGGCCTGATCGGCGCGACCAAGCGTGCCGTGACCATCGGCAGTCCGATGGGCGTGAAGTGGCCCGCGCTGCAGGCGCAGATCGGCCATACCGAGAAGGACATCGGTATGCAGATCCCGGTCGATGTGGCCGGTGCCGACTACATGTTGTTGCTGTCCTCGATGGAGATCATGAACTTCCCGGAGTTCATCGGTGCACTCGCGAAGATATTCAGCAAGGCCGGCGTGAGCTGGACCATTTCATCCGAGGCCTTCGAGGCGACCAACAGCGGCATCCAGATCGGTGTGTCGGAGATCGCCGCCGAACTGGTGCAGCGCGTTGTCGATGCCGCGGAAAAGCTCAAGGTCAAGAACGTCATCAGCCCGGAATGCGGCCACGCCTACATGGCGATCCGCTGGGAAGGCCCGAACCTGATCGGCAAGCCCTATAACTTCAAGGTGGTGCACATCCTCGAGCTGCTCGACGACCTGCGCAAGCAGGGCCGGCTGAAGACCACCGGCAAGGAAACACAGAAGCTGACCTATCACGACCCCTGCCAGATCGCACGCCGTGGCGGGGTGATCGATCAGCCGCGCAACCTGATCAATATGGTGGCGGATAATTTCGTCGAAATGCCGGAGACCGGCGCCATGAACTGGTGCTGCGGCGCCGGCGGCGGCGTCAGCAGCAACGAGCGTGCCGACGAATTGCGGCTCGCGGCCTTCAGGCGCAAGAAGAAACAGCTGGATGTCGTCAGGCCGGATGCGCTGGTGTCGGCCTGCTCCAACTGCCGTATCCAGCTGGAAGACGGCCTGGAGGAAAACAACATGGATATCCCGGTGCTCAGCCTCACCGAAACCATCGCCGAGCATCTGGCGGACTAATAATCTTTTATCGGGACAGATGCGATGACCACGATCAGTAGCGACAGGGAATTCAGGGCGGCACTGGACCGGCTCGATGCGACGCAGCTGGCCGAGGCGCTGAAGACGGCGAAGGCCGCCACCATCGATGGCCATGCCCGCTGCGGTTCGGAGGGCGACTGGGAGGCGCAGGCCGGTTATTTTGTGGCGCGCGCGGCCATTGCGGCACTTGCCCCGCTCGGGCAGCTGCCCGGCGGATCCGCCTGGCAGGCGGCCATGAGTGCGCGCCTGGCACAGACCTCGAAGTCGATCGTCAGTGGTGAATCCGGCAGTGGGCCGGAAAGCGAGCAGCAGTACGCAATCCTGTCCGCCTACATGAATGCATAACCAGAGACTACGATTATGAGCAAGCGTGTTGTTGTTGATCCGATTACCCGCATCGAGGGCCATCTGCGCATCGAGGCACAGATGGATGGCGATCGCATCGCCAAGGCCTATTCGGCCGGTACCATGGTGCGTGGCATCGAAATCATCCTGCAGGGGCGCGATCCGCGCGATGCATGGGCGTTTGCGCAGCGTATCTGCGGCGTGTGCACGCTGGTGCATGGCCTGGCCTCCATTCGCTCGGTGGAGAACGCACTGAGCTACAGCATTCCGCCGAACGCCCAGCTGATCCGCAACCTCATGAACGGCGCGCAATACGTCCACGACCATGTCATGCACTTCTATCATCTGCATGCGCTGGACTGGGTCGACGTGGTATCCGCGCTCAACGCCGATCCCAAGGCGACCTCGGAGCTGGCACAATCGATCAGCAGCTATCCGAAGTCCTCGCCCGGTTACTTCGCCGACATGAAGAAGAAGCTCAAGGACTTCGTCGAGGGCGGGCAGCTCGGTATCTTTGCCCAGGCCTACTGGGGGCACCCGGCCTACAAGCTGCCGCCGGAAGCCAACCTCATGGCCGTGGCGCATTACCTCGAGGCGCTGTCGTGGCAGCGCGATGTCGCCAAGCTGCATACCATCTTCGGTGGCAAGAATCCGCACCCCAATTTCGTGGTCGGCGGCGTGCCCTGTCCGATCGATCTCAACTCCGACTCCGCCATCAATGCCGAGAAGCTGTCGCAGGTGCAGGAAATCATCAGCAAGATGAACAGTTTCGTGGAGCAGGTGTATATCCCCGACCTGCTGACGATTGCCAGTTTCTACAAGGACTGGGGTTCGCGCGGCGAGGGGCTGGGCAACTTCCTCACTTACGGCGATTTCCCGGAAAAGGGCATGGACGATCCATCCAGTTACCTGATCCCTGGCGGCGCCATCCTGAACCGCGACATCACGACCATTCACGAAGTCGACATGAATGCCGCGGACGAAATCCAGGAGCATGTGTCACATTCCTACTATGACTACAGCCAGGGCAAGGACGCCGGGCTGCATCCCTACGACGGCGAAACCAGCCTGAACTATTCCGGGCCGAAACCGCCCTATGACCAGCTCGACGTGGATAAATCCTATTCCTGGCTGAAGTCGCCGCGCTGGAAGGGGCATGCCATGGAGGTCGGGCCGCTGGCGCGCGTGCTGATGCTGTACGCCAAGGGTCACGACCAGACTCGCGAACTGGTTAACATGACCCTGAATAAGCTGGATGTGCCGGTGACGGCGCTGTTCTCCACGCTGGGTCGCACCGCGGCGCGTGGACTGGAGACCAAGGTCATCGGCGACATGATGCAGACCTGGTACAACAACCTGGTCGCGAACATCAAGGCCGGCGACACCAGGACCTTCAACGAAACGCTCTGGGAGCCATCCAGCTGGCCGAAGCAGGCGCGCGGCGTGGGATTCATGGAAGCGCCGCGCGGCGGCCTTGCGCACTGGATCGTGATCGAGGACGAGATCATCAAGAACTACCAGGCCGTCGTACCCAGTACCTGGAACGCCGGTCCGCGTGACCAGAACGGTCAGCCGGGCGCCTACGAGGCG
>DATKZN010000309.1:0-6461 GCA_035527955.1 Gammaproteobacteria bacterium | reverse complement strand
ATAGCCTGGTCAGGTTGTGCCCCTCAGGCGGTCTGGCCATTGCGTGCACTCCTATCCAGTTGCGTGGCTGGACCGCCCCCAAACTGGGTCTCAGGCTTCATTTTGAGTCGTCTGTCTTTAGGCATGATTTTAAATAACGCCTCAATAAAAACACGCTAAACCACTGATATAAAAACATAAAACAGCAGTTTACGCTTGTCTGCGATCGACTGCGCAAGGACCCCTTGGGTCCCTTCTGTGGCACGCAGAATTGCGGTGGCGCCGCAGCCTGATATATGCGTGTTTTTTTATGTCTCAAAAACCCATTGCACTGCACAGCGCAGGGCATCAACCTTCAATGTTATCAGGGGGTTAAATGCAACAACAAGCCTCTAATCGTGCAATGGCGCATCCGTCACCGAGTGCACAGTGGCCTGCGGCGAAGGTGGAGATGTGGGCCGTTGAGAACCTGGTGCCCTATGTTCGCAATGCCCGCCAGCACCCGCCAGAGCAGATCGACCAGATTGCTGCGTCCATGGAGAGGTTCGGCTTCACCATCCCGATGCTGGTGGCTGAGGATGGTACGGTGATTGCCGGCCACGGCCGGCTGATGGCGGCGGCACAGCTCGGGCTGGCCGAGGTGCCGGTGATGGTGGCACGGGGCTGGTCGGAGGAGGACCGGCGGCTGTACACGCTGGCCGATAACCGGCTGGCGGAGATTGCCGAGTGGGACCCGGAGATGCTGCGCATCGAACTGGGGGAACTGCGCGAGGACTTCGGCATCGAGGATATGGGGCTTATCGGCTTCAGCGCCGATGACCTGGCAGAGATCCTGCCTGATGCCTTGCTCGAGATTACGGGTGGACTGACGGACCCTGACGATGTGCCGGAGGTGCCCGAGGCACCGGTGGCCCGCCCTGGCGATTTGTGGCTGCTCGGAAAACACCGATTGCTCTGCGGCGACAGCACGGTCGCCACGGATGTGGAAAAGGTTCTGGGCGGCGTGACGCCCCTGCTGATGTGCACAGATCCACCCTACGGTGTGGAATATGACCCATCTTGGCGCAACCAGGCCGGCGCCGCCAAAACCAGACGCACCGGCAAGGTGCTGAACGATGATCGGGCTGACTGGCGCGAGACGTGGTCGCTGTTTCCTGGTGACGTCGCCTATGTGTGGCACGGCGCCCTGCATGCCAGGGAGGTGATCGAAAGCCTCGAGGTGTGCGGGTTCACGCTGCGCTCGCAGATCATCTGGGCGAAGGAGCGGTTGGTGCTCAGCCGTGGTGATTATCACTGGCAGCACGAGCCGTGCGCCTATGCTGTCAAGAAATCCGGCAAGGGCCACTGGTCAGGCGACCGCAAGCAGACGACGCTGTGGCAGATTGCCAGCAAGGACCAGGATGCCAGGACCATCCACGGGACGCAGAAACCCGTCGAGTGCATGCGCCGGCCGATCCTCAACAATTCGAGCCCCGGCCAGGCGGTGTATGAGCCGTTCATGGGGTCTGGCACCACGCTTATTGCAGCGCAGACCACGGGCCGGGTGTGCCTCGGCATCGAGTTGAACCCGGCCTACGTCGATGTGGCTGTGCAACGCTGGCAGGACTTCACCGGCGAGGTGGCGGTACTGGACGGTGAGGACCGCACCTTCGACGATCTGAAGGGGTTGCGGGGAGAATGACGGACGACCGGTGACTGAACGCTGCCTGATCGATAACAGTCCTGCTCACACGATCCGGTAGACGCGGCCTCTGCCGCCTTTCTTTGTGGCGCTCACCACCAACGACTTTGACAGCCTCTCGCGTGGCTCTGACGGCCTCGCCCTTGCACAAGTGTTGGCGTTGGCCTCTGCGAGCAGGCCCGTGTCGCTCATTGATCCAACCAGCATGGCGGCGGCTTCACCGTGCAGTAAACCGGGCAGCGGCATGGCGATGGGCTACCGGCATGCGATCAAGCAGATCAGCAGTGAACAATGGGGTGACGCTCGACAATGGCGACCGGACAGACACAACCACAGACGATTACCGTGGACCAGGCGGCATCACTTCTCAGCCGCTCTCGTCGGTGGGTCTACAATCTCGTGAAAGACGGTTATATCGACAAGGCGGGACCTGGCCAATACTCGCTGGTGGCCGTGATCCGCGGCGCGCTTGCCTATTATGAGGATCAACTTGCCAAGGGTCAGAAGGCTGCTGTGGCGACGCGGGTGAGCGAGGCGCGCACCCGCGAGATCGAGTTG
This sequence comes from Gammaproteobacteria bacterium, assembly GCA_035527955.1. Lineage (GTDB taxonomy): Bacteria > Pseudomonadota > Gammaproteobacteria > UBA9214 > UBA9214 > UBA9214. Next base: position 4,243 of record DATKZN010000309.1, on the reverse strand, counting down.
CGGATCCAGGAACGCAGCCGGGATTTGATTCCACAGGAGGATGCCCAGGCGGTGGTGAGCGAAATGGCGGCGATGGTCAGGTCCGAGTTCCAGGGTCTTGCAGCGCGCTTCACGCGCGACCTTGAGGTCCGCCGCAGGCTCGAGCAGGAAATCGATGCAACATTCGAGCGACTATCGCGCAAGGCCGAGGAAGCGGCTCGCACTCTGGCGACTGGCAGCAGCGATCTGGAGGCCGAGCCAGAAGCGTGACCCAGCGCCCTGGGCGGCAGCCCACAGGATTTACCCAGAAACTGCCGGGATCCCCGGCCCGCGTGACCCCGGCCTGACGCCCTACATGGTGCCATGGTCGGCTGCGGTGCACCGCGGCGGTTACCGCCGGGTGGTGGCGGTGACCTCTGCGCAGTCGGGCAAGACCGACAGCATGCTGGACATCATCGGGGCACGGCTGGATCAGCGCCCGGCGCCGATCCTGTATGTGGGCCCGACGAAGGAGTTCCTGACTGACCAGTTCGAACCACGGCTGATGGCGCTCTTGGATGAGGCCGAGACGCTGTCACACAAGGTGGTTCGCGGGCGGCGGATGAAGAAGACGCTGAAGCATGTGGCAGGCGTGCGACTGCGCCTGGCCCATGCCGGGTCATCGACGGCGCTGAAGTCGGACCCGGCCGCACTGGCGCTGATCGACGAGTACGACGAGATGATGGCCAATGTGAAGGGCCAGGGCGATGTGCTGGGGCTGGTGGAGGCGCGCGGCGAAACCTATGCTGACTTCGTGACGGCGATCACCAGCACACCGGCGAAGGGGCTGGTGGAGATCGAGCCGGATGAGGCATCGGGGCTGGAGTTCTGGGCACGCTCTGCGCATGAGGACCTGGAAAGCCCGATCTGGAAGCTCTGGCAGGAGGGCACCCGGCATCACTGGGCCTGGCCCTGTCGTCATTGTCGCGCGTTCTTCATTCCGCGGTTCAAGCAACTGCGCTGGCCTGACCGCGCCACACCCGCCCAGGCGAAACAGGCCGCGACACTGGAATGCCCGCGCTGCGGCAGTCAACATACCGAGGCCGACAAGGCCTGGATGAACGCCCGCGGCGCCATGGTGGCGCCGGGACAGAGGGTAAAGCTCAAGGACGATAGCCCGCACATCACCGGTGCCCCCATGGAGAGCTCGACGCTGTCGATGTGGACTTCGGGGCTCTGCTCGCCCTTCGTGACCTGGGGCCAGCGGGCGGAGACCTATCTGACGGCGCTGCAGTCTGGCGATCACGGCCGGATCCAGACGGCGATGAATGCAGGCTTCGGTGAATGCTATGCCATGACGGCATCTGGCGATGTGCCGGAATGGCAGGAGATCATGGAGCGGCGGTTGCCGTACCGGCCGGGCGATGTGCCCGCGGGCGGCCTGCGTCTCGTTATGGGCGTGGACGTGCAGAAGTTCAGCCTGGTCTACGTGATCCGGGCCTTTGGGGCGCGGGGCACCTCGTGGCTGATCGACAATGGCCAGCTCTACGGGCCGACGGATGATGACGATGTCTGGTCAGCCCTGGCGGACCTGATGTTGCAACCTGTGGGCGCCATGCAGATCGAGAAGGTGTTCATCGATTCAGGCTTCCGGCCGGACAAGCCGGAGCAGGGCAACGAGCACAAGGTCTACGAATTCTGCCGGCGTTACAGCTGGCTTTGCTCGCCCACCAAGGGAAGAGATGTGCAAAGCCCGCCATACCGTGTGTCAAAGATCGAGGTGAAGCCCGATGGCAAAAAGGCGCTGTATTCGATCGACCTGGTGACGCTATCGAGCGACTTCTTCAAGTCACTGGTGATGTCGCGCATCCGCACACCCGCCGATCAGCCCGGCGCGTTTCATGTTCATGAGGCGGTGACGCAGGACTACTGCAAGCAGCTGACGTCTGAGGCGCGCATCGTTGTCGTGGGCAAACCCACCTGGGTGAAGCGGTCACGGCACAACCATTTCCTCGACTGCGAGGCGTTGTGTGCCGCCATCGGTTATACGCTGAACGTCCAGCGCATCCCGGAAGGGGTGGAACGTAAGCCGGTCATCGAGGCTGCGGTGCCAGACGGTCATGATGCGTCAATGGTGGCTGCGCCAGAACCCGATCGGTCAAAGGCGCCGCCACCGGCATCGCGCTCCTCCCCAAGGCACGGCGGCAGCGACGCGCTGTGCGGCAGCGACGCGCTGTGCGGCAGCAGTGCACTGCGTGGGCGGTTTGCCCGCCATGGCAGCAGGTTGAATGGATAAGTACATGACGGTGATGTCAAAGCTCAAGCAGGTGCTGTCCGATGCATTTCCATTAACCGGGCCAGGCACGTCGCCAACACCGCGTCCTCAGGGCAGATACATGCGCGGCGGGCGAGGTGTGACCTTCGCCGGTTGGCGCCCGGCGCTCAGGGAAGCGCAGGATGATATCGGCGATGCCTGGGATGATGCCGCAGCGCGGGTCAATGACCTTCTGCACAACAGTGGCTGGCTATCGGGTGCACTGGAACAGTGTGTCGCCAATACCGTGGGCACGGGGCTGCAACTGAAGGCGTTGCCGGAGAACGAGACCTTCGCCATGACGCCGGTGGAAGCCTCAGACTGGGCCAAGACGGTGGAGCGCCGGTTCGAGCTGTGGGCGCGCAATGCGCAGGAATGCGATATCCAGGGGCTTCGCACGTTCGGCCAGATGCAGGCGGCAGCCTTCCGGTCATGGCTGGTCACGGGCGAGATCCTGGCCGAACTGCCCTGGCGCAAGCGGACCTGGAACCGCTATGGCACCAAGGTCCGTCTGCTGCCACCACATCGGCTGTCGCGCAAGACCGAGAGCCTGAAGCGACTGGTCAATGGCGTCTACACCGATGCAGACGGCATGCCCGTGGGCTACCGGGCGATCCGCAAGGACCTGTTCAGGCATGACGTCGAATATGACGTGCGTGCGCGTGATGCAGTCGGACGGCCACGGGTCATCCATGTGTTTGAGGGGCCACCTGGCACACACCGGGGGATATCGCCGCTGGTACCAGCGCTGCAGGTCGCGCGCCAGTTCGACCAGTTGGCCGATGCCACGCTGATGGCGGCGATCGTGCAGACGCTGTTTGCGGTGACGATCACGTCGGACGAGCCGACGGAACAGGTGCTGCAGGGCCTGCTGACGCCGCAGGAACAGGCGCAGATGATGGCGCAAGGGGTCTCGCCGATGGAGGCTTATATTGAGATGGTGGCGGGTTACTATGACGCCAGCACGCTGGATGTAGGCATAAATGGCCGCCTTGCGCATCTGTTTCCCGGACAGGAACTGAAGTTCCACACCAGCAATCACCCCTCATCGGACTATGCAGCCTTTTCGATGCATCTGCTCAGGGAACTGGCCCGCTGCCTGGGGCTGACCTATGAAAGCGCGACCGGCGACAATGTCGGTGCCACCTATTCCTCGCTGCAGGCGGCGACGACGGAGATATTCGCAATCACCAAGGCCCGGCGACGCAATATCGTGGCGCCGTTCTGCCAACCGATCTACGAAGCCTGGCTCGAGGAGGAGATCGAGGCCGGCGGCATTCCATTCCCCGGCGGCGTCGCCAGCTTCCAGGCCAACCGCACCGCGGCGTGCCGGGCGCAGTGGCGCGGCGACCCGCGTCCGCAGGCGGATGATCTGAAAAAAGCCAAGGCGCACGAGGTCTGGAAGCGGCTTGGCGTCATGTCTGACGCGATGATCTGCACGGACCTGGGCGCCGATGTCGATGATGTCTACCAGCAACTGGCGCAGGAACAATCGCTCAGGGCCGAGTATGGCCTGCCCGAGCCGCAACTCATGGGGGCAATTGGCGGCGGGCCAACCGCAGCGCCGGACATGAGCGATGCGGCAGACGAGGCAACCGCATGACGCTGAGTATCAACGAGGCAGACCCGTGCGCTGCCGTGGCCAGCCTGCGTCAGGTCTACTACGCCCTGATCGCTGGCCAGGGCGCCATGACGGTAAGCTTCAGGGGCGGTGTGTCCGGCGTGGAGCGCTCGGTGACCTATCACCGGGCATACCCGGACCGGCTGCTCAGCGTCATTCGCGGCTTCGAGGAACAATGCGCACGCATGCAGGGCAAGCACCCCCGGCGATTTGCACTGGCGACAGGAGGTATCCGATGATGGAACTCTCGCAGGTGATACCGGCCGCAGATGGTCCCACTCTGGCTCAGATTGCAGGGCGGGTGCTGAACCGGCCGCTGCTGCTGCACCCGGACAAGGTGGATTTGATCC
>DATKZN010000308.1:0-11775 GCA_035527955.1 Gammaproteobacteria bacterium | reverse complement strand
TGCCCAGCTGCTGGCCGGAGGGGCCGGTGGCGAATCGAAATACGGCATGGTCCTGCAACTGGTCGGCGACTTCGCTGCCCTGGTTGGGCGGGCTCAGCATGACGATACGGCCAAGATTATCGATAGGTGTATCCTGCAGGTACTGTCGTACCAGAATGCCGCCGAGAGAATGTGTGACGAAGTGAATCCTGGCTGCCTGTTGCGATTCGCAATACGCCAGCCCGTCATTAATGGCGCTGGCTGCCAGCCACTCAATATCTGCCGCCCGTGACGGGTAGCCGCTGTTCCATACGCAGTAACCGGCCTCGGACAGCGCATCCTCGATGGCGCCCATGGAAAACGCGCTGCGTCCCAGTCCGTGCAGGATGATGACGCATTCCCGGTCGGAGGGCTCTGTCGCCAGTACGGGGATTGCAGGCAGTGTCAGCAGAAATGAAACAAGCAAAAAACACACTGTCGTGGCAGCGCACGTCGGAGCGGTACGGCTCGGCTGGCTACCCGGGGTGTGGTGATGCGTGCGGGCCTGCCTCGAATACACCTGACATATGAATCCTATAATATTGTTTATATTATAAATACTTGTCATCACCTGTGCGCTTGCAGGCAGCGGTATATCAGCGCAGCCCGTTGCGGCAGGCCATGTATTGCATACTGGCTGTAGCGTTCATCGACAGCCGAAAGGAATGCCTCGATGCCATCCAGAGCCCTGTTGCCCAGATTATCCACACTCGCGGCAAAGGGAATGCCCAGCGCCACGCAGAAATGTTTTTCGACGGCCTGGGGTGTCACCTCGACCTGGAAGAACTGTTGCTGCTGCGCATTGGTACGGCCATCCGGCGCATACCAGTAGCCATAGTCGTCCTGCCGCCGGCGTGCCTCCCCCGCCACGCACCAGTGTGCGAGTTCATGCAGCGCGCTGCGCGTATAGTCGTGCGTGAACCTGATTTCGGCCGGCTCGTCAGCGCGGAAAGCCAGATAGAACGGTTCATCGAAACCGCCAACCAGGCGGGTGCGAAAGGCTGATAATACCGTGTCGTTCAGGGCTGCGATCCAGTCAGGCATGGCTGGTTGGTCTTGTCGTGTCGATTTGCCGGGCTCGAACCATTATCGCCAAGGACCTGGGCGAGTCAATTGCTGTTCGCCGGTCCGATGTATAATAGCCCTAGCTTCCGCAACGAGGTTCAATGCATGAGTGGCGTGACACCATACCGCGAAATACAGGAGCTGGCAGGCAGCTTATCGGAACTGCATGCACGCGAGGATATCATCGAGGCGCTTGATCGCGCGGAATACCTGTTCGAGGTGATACCGCCCGAGTTGCAGGAGCCGGTCGAACAGCTCATTGCCGAGCTGCGCCGGAAGTTGCAGACTGCCTGAGTGCTACGCGCCGTGTGTTGTTACCCAGCGCACGATATCGGCAGTACTCATCGCCCCCGGCTGGCGCGCGAGTTCGCGACCATCAAGGAACAGGGCCAGGGTCGGGATGCTCTGAATGCGGAACTGGGTGGCTATGCCCTGCTCGTTCTCGGTGTTGAGTTTGGCGAGTCGGGCGCGCGGTTCCAGTTGCGCGGCTGCCCGCTCGAACGCCGGGGCCATCACCTTGCAGGGCCCGCACCAGGGTGCCCAGAAATCGACCACGACGGGTATGTCGCTGCGGCTGATATGTTGCTGGAAATTGCTGCTGTTCAGTTCCAGCGGGTGGGCGGTAAACAGCTGTTGGTGGCATTTGCCGCAGCCGGGGTGATCGGCCAGCCGGCTGATGGCCACGCGGTTTACCGCGTGGCAATGCGGGCAGACAATGTGTTGGGAGTCACTCACGTCGTAATCCTGTGGTAATTGTCATATCCCGGTCATATGGTGGCGGTGATTGTTGATATCAAGCCCGTCCATTCGGGTTTGCGTGCGACTACCGCATTCCCGCCCACCATAACCGAAGCCGCAGCCCGATGCCGGTGGTGAAGCCCATCTCGACAAAGCGGATGTTGCCATCGGCATCGAGGATATAACTGGTTGGTACACCGCGAATCGCATACTGACGGGATATGGACAAATCCCGGTCGTGGATGACGGGATAATCGACCGCCTTTTCCTTCATGTAGTCAATAATTTCCTCTGCCGGAGCCTCGTCCATGGCTACGCCAAGAACGGGGTAATCGCGGGCAAGTGCATCGATGGTGCCCTGTTCCAGGCCGCAGATCGGGCACCAGGTTGCCCAGAAATGCAGCAATGCCGGCCTGCCCCTGAGGTCGACAAGCGATGCGTGGGTGCCGTCGAGCAGCGTACCGTCGAATGCCGGCGCCGGCCCGGTCGGCGCATCGCGTGTATGCCAGGCATTCACTGCCAGCAGCAGCGCGATGAGCGCCGCTGCCTCGAGCAGCCAGCGCGGCCATCGACGCTTTTTCCTGGCGGAGGTATTCATTGATGAAAGGCTGGATTACTCATCGAGTGCAAGCGCGCATCACAGGGCCATCTACGTAAATCCGTACACATCAAGCGTCTTCCGGAACGCCCTGCCAAAGCATCTGGTAGCCAAGTTCGTAGGTTTCATCGCAAAAGTCGGCCAGTGCCTGGAATTTCTCCTTGAATATCCTGTCGGCGTGTGATTTTTCATGCTGCTCGAAGGATTGCCAGAAGGTGACGATTGCCAGTTCGCCCTGCTTTATCTTGGCGGCGGTAGTGTTCTCCTCGGGCGGTTCGCCGACGCTCCCCTCCTCCGATACAAAACCCGAATACTTGTACACCTGTCCGGCGATGAAGCCGCCCTTGTCGTCTCCGTAGGTGTTCTTGACGACATTGCACATTTCACCCAGTGCCAGTTCAACGTCCTCGACCGTGACGCCGTCTTTCAGGTCAACCACATTGAACAGCATGACGCAGCCAAAGGGTATCTGAATAGGATGGTACATGGCAGGTCTCCTTGAATTGAGTTATGTCCTGTGATTGATTCAGAGATAAACATTATACATCGCTAGACCAGCAATTTTCTTCTTACCAGTACTACGGCGATATAGTAACTGATCAGTGCATAGCACAGCAGCACGCCGATGCTCAACAGTGGCTGCACAAGTGGAGCACCGGCGACCAGCGCGCGGGTCAGTAGCACGGCATGGGTCAGAGGCAACAGGTTGACGGCGCCCTGTAATGATTCCGGCAGCGTATCGATAGGATAGAATACACCGCAGAGTATAAACATCGGCGTAACGACCAGCACGAAGTAGTAGTTGAAAAAATCGTAATTGCTCGCCAGCGCCGACATGATCATGGCCGGACCCGCAAAACACAAGCCGATCAGAAATACTACTGGTAAAACCCATAGCGATTGCCAGCCGGCAACCACGCCCAGGGCAGTGGCTACAGCAAGAATGGCCATGCCGCTGAACAGACTCTTCGTGCCGCACCAAAGCATTTCGCCGGCGAGGATGTCATCAACTTCGACCGGTGTGGCGAGGATCGCCTCGTAGGTTTTCTGCGGCACCATGCGTGTGAATACCGAGTACATACCTTCAAAACTGGCGGTTGTCATGGCGCTCGAGGCAATGATGCCAGAGGCCAGGAATGCCAGGTAGGGCATGCCGGCCATCTCGCCCACAAAGTGTCCAAGGCCAAAGCCGAGGCCAAGCAGATAGAGCGTTGGCTCGCCGAAATTCATCAACAGCGCCGGGATAAGCAGCTTGCGCCATACCAGGATGTTGCGTCGCCAGACCATCAGCGCGCCGGGCCGGATACGCGGCAGTCGCAGATCGGCCATCAGTCGCGCAATTCCCGGCCGGTCAGGCGCAGGAATACATCCTCCAGTCCTGTGGGGCGATGTACGAACCTGAGCGAGTGCCGGTGCGGGAGCTGTTCGATCAGGGCGGCGGCATTGTGCGTGTAGCAGTAAAGGCTGCTGCCCATGCGCTCCAGGCGACAACCGGCTGTGCTTGCCAGTTGCTCGAATTCAATCGCCTTGCCGCGTACCTCGATGATCTCCGGTTCGACATGCTGGTCGATGAGTTCGCGTGGAGAACCTTGGGCAAGTATCCGTCCATGATCCATGATCACCAGTTCATCACACAGGCGTTCGGCCTCTTCCATATAGTGAGTCGTCAGCAGCAATGTCTTGCCGCTGGCCTTGAGTTCACTCAGCCTGCCCCAGATTACGTGGCGGGCCTGTGGATCCAGGCCGGTAGTCGGCTCGTCCAGCACTACCAGTTCCGGGTCGTTGATAAGTGCTCGCGCTATGGTCAGCCGTCGCTGCATACCGCCTGACAGGGTGGTGGTCTTTGCGCTGCGCCGGTCGGACAGCGAGACGAACGCCAGCAAGGCATCGATGCGGGGGTTGACCTGTTTTCGTGTCAGCCCGAAAAAGGTGGCATAGACCCGCAGGTTTTCCTCCACACTGAAATCAGGATCCAGGTTGTCAGCCTGCGGGACGATGCCGGTACGGGCACGTATTGCGGCTGCGTGGTCGCTGACCGGCAAACCGAAAACTGACAATGATCCGCCGCCCACGGGCGTCAGTCCCATGGTCATGCGCAGTGTGGTGGTCTTCCCTGCCCCGTTCGGGCCGACAAATCCGAAACAGCAACCTGGCTGGATATCGAAGTCGATATTGTCGACAGCAATGCGACTCGCGAAATGCTTGGTCAGTCCCCGGGCGGAGATGATGGGTTGTGCGGCGCCGGATTCTGCAGTCATATTCATGACTGCATATTCTAGCGTGTTAATGCGTCTGATTTACCACATATGGAGGCTGTTGTTGCGCAATTCACCCCGTGCAGCTGAGGCCTGTATCGAATGCCGTGCCGGTCGCTATCAATCCGGTGGCGACGCCTGCACCGCTATACCTGTTCTCCAATAATCACCCGGGCAGGCGGTGTGGGCCGGGCCGCATGGCAAACGGCCGGGTACCATGGTGCAAGGGTGCTACGCCGGCAGGAAATCGATGGGATAGGTGATCGTGACTTCCGATACGTCCTTGGAGCCAAAGTCGAACAGCTTGACACGGCTGGCGATCTTGTCGCCAAGGGCGGCGTCACCCAGTTCGTTGGATACGAGGTCGCAGCGGGTGACCTTGCCGGACGGGGCGATGGTCAGGCGCAGAACGATTTTGCCCTTTAGGCTGGGGTCTGCCCGCAGGGCACGGTTGTAGACACTGTAGATCGAGCCCTTGTTACGGTCGAAGATCATCTGGATTTCCTCGATGCTGCGACCGGCGGACTTGCTGCCCTTGCCCTTGCCGCCAACCGTGCCCGCGGGTGCATTGCCGGTCGGGCTGTGTACCCTGGTTGTGCTGCGTCCGGACAGTTCCCCGCCGCCGGTATTGCGACTCAGGTTCGCGGTCTGGATGCCGCCGCTGCCGCGCGCGGTCCCGGCTGTGAGGATGGCCCGTTCGGTCTTTTCTGCTGAACCCACTGCCTGGGACAGGTTGCTGGTTTTCTTGAAGCTGCTGGATACCGTGTTCTGGCGCAGATCAGAGAGCGTATCACGCAAAGCCAGTAACCCCGACTGCTCCGCTTGCTGGCGAGCTGTCACCTTGGGTTTTTCGGGTACCGGCTTCTTTACCACGACCGGCTTCTTCTTAACCGGCTTGGGGGATTCCGTTTTCTGCGGCAATGGTTCCGGCTGTTTTTTCACCGGTGCCGGTGGCGGTGGAGGTGGCGGCTTGATTTCCTCTTTCTCGAAAATCAGCTGTGCCAGGCGTGGCGTTTCCTCGATGGCCGCCCTTTCGATCTGCGGCATGGGGAGGATCGGTATGACAAGACCCAGCACCAGTGCCACCAGCAGGTTGGTGCGTACGATATGGCTGAAACGGGTGTCATCGGGGCTTGTAGAACCCCAGGACATGCCATAGTTCAATACAATCGCAGACATGCTCAGCTCTCCAGCGGCTTCTGCAGTACAGCAAGTGAAATACGGTTGAAACCGGCCTTGGTGCAGGAAGCCATGACCTTCTTCAGCAGGCGAAACGGAATTTCCCTGTCGCCCATGATGGTAGCCTCGATACGCTCGCCTGGATCGTGGCCGGTGCCCAGCCTGTCGCCGGCCTGTGCGAGGAGCGCTGCCTGCAGTACCTTTGAATAATTGCCCTGCTCTTTCATGATATTGGCTACTGAAGCTATCACCTGGCCATGCAGCAGGACGTTGTCCTCGTTAACCATGATGGTGACGGTGACGCGCGGCTGTTGTTCAGAAACGGATTCCGGTAACTCTACCGACTTGTGGGTCGGCAGGATTTCGCCATCCGAAGCGTTCACCAGCAGGAAGAAGACCAGGATGGTGAAGATATCCATCAGCGATACGAGGTTCAGGGCCATGCCGCGCCTGTGACGCACATGCTGGCGGTCCATGCGCTTGGCGCGTCTCGACATCTTCATTTGGTTGCCACCTTCATGCGGGTATCCGGCGCATCACCGATGGATATTTCAGGGAACAGCTCGGCGCTTACGACACTGCCGGCCTGTACTACTTGTGCAGATCGCACATTATCCATCACCTGAACCATGGTTTCGTAATCGGTATCAGGCTCCAGCAGCAGCGTGGCGTCCAGCTTGTCGGGGAAGCGTGCCTTGATCTGCTGCAGCAGTTTCGAGAGCTGTTCGTAATCCTGGTCGTCGCCTTGCAGTGGCAGGCGCTTGATGAGCCCGCCGTCACGATCTCCTACTTCAATGCCATCCGCGCGCACCACTATTTCCAGATGAAATTCCTGGGGCTCGTCCTGATTCGACGCGCTTGCAGCGGCCGGCAGGTTGAGTTCCAGGATTGTGATGCGCGAAAACACTGCCGTCATCAGCAGGAATGGTACCAGGATCACCATGAGGTTCATGAATGCGGTGATATTGATATCACCTGGATCCTCTGAATGACGGCGGCGATTGAAGCGGTTCCTCATCAGGCCTTACCTTCCAGCGGTTTCTCGGTAATGCTGTTGATGAACTTTACCGAGGCCATTTCCAGGCTGTCGATCAGCTGCGTGGTCTTGGTCTGCAGCACGGCGTAGATGAGCAGGAGCGGGATGGCAACCATCAGGCCGAATGCCGTGGTGTTCATCGCGACCGAGATGCTGGCGGACAACATGTCGGCCTTTTCGGACGGATTGGCCGAGGCCACCGCTGTGAATGCCTGGATCAGGCCGATAATGGTGCCGAGCAGACCAAGCAGTGTGGCGATGTTGGCGAAAGTGGCGAGGTAAGGAGTGCGCTTTTCAAAGTTCGGCACGGTCTCCATCAAACCCTCTTCCATCGCAATCTCGACATCGTCGCGTCGACGCGAAGACCGGGCGCGGCTCAATCCGTAGCTGAGGATATGACTGATGGCCGAGCGTGACTTTTCAGTCAGCATGGCCACCTGGAGGTAATCGCCCTTGGCAAGATGCGGGGCCAGTTTTTTCCACAATCGGTGGTTGCTGCTGCTTGCTGCACTGAGGTAAATGTAGCGTTCAACGGCAATGGCCAGGCCCAGCGCCAGCACCAGCACAATCGGGTACATAAAAAAACCTCCCGACTGAAAGAAACCGACAAATGTAGTATAGAAATCCATGGTTATGCTCCTGTAACTTCCCCGGTAATTAGTGAGTCAATACACTGCGGTGCAGGCTTTTCTGCCCATCGGCATGCTGCGCAAAAAGTTCAATTACCTTACTTTTACTTATCATTTGGAACTGTGAACTGCTTCGTAGTAATCAAGTTCCCTGAGAAACACGTCACGGTCGATGGGTGCTAGAATCTCGTCGACGAGGCTGTTCATCGGGCGTGCCGCCAGATCACCCGCCTCTGCGGATTTCCAGGGGACGATGTGCAAGGCCTTGGGCAGTTCCTGGTTGCCGGTGATAGTGGTGCCTTCCAGATCCAGCCTGTCGGCGGCATTTGCGCAGGTCACAGGGAGAACATGCCCTAGCAGCATGCCAATAAGAGTCAAACTGGCGGTGTGTTTCATCGTTTTTCTCCAGTAGCCAGATTGACCTGGCTGGTTTGCTCGCGCAGTTCATCAATCCATGCAAGCAGCTGTTTGTCGTCCGACTGTGTCAGTTGCTGATATCGCTCGCAGTGGAGCAGCGCCTGCGCCGGATTCGGCAGGTAACGGTCGTAGAGAACGCCGAGGTTCCAGTGGATATCCTCATTGTTCGGGTTGATCTTCAGTCCCTCGTTGTATACTGCGGCGGCTGCTTCCAGTCGCCCGCTACGACGGTAAATGATGCCCAGCTCGTTATAGGCAACAACCTGGCTGGCATTGGCCTCGATGGCTTTCTCGAATGCAAGTTCTGCACCTGCAGTGTCGCCAATCTTGGAGCGTGCAATACCGAGATTCGTCCACGGACCTGAAAGGTGTGGATCACTTGCAGTGATTGCATCAAGTTTTTCCATGGCGGTGTACCAGTCGCCGGCTTTCATAAGCTGCAAGGCGGCCTGAAATTCGCCTTCGACATCTGTGATCGTTTTGGTTGTTGCAACTGGCGCATCAAATCCGGTCGACAAGGCCTGTTCACGCGGTGTGCTGGCACAACCGCCCAGCGCGATCAGCAGCATGAATACTGTTACATTAACGCAGCGATGCAACATAGTCTGTGCTCCTTTCCTGCTTCGCGTACTTGCCAGGGACCAGCCGAGCCAGCTCATGCAGGCTCTTCTCGATCCATGCGTCAAACATGCCTGACTCGATACGGGCTGCATTGGTTTCATGCAATGCAATAGCCTGCTCTTCGAACGGATAGGCCTGGTCTTCCAGCAGGATGCTGTATTCTTCCAGTGCCTCGGCATTCAGGTTTTTCGGACGCTCGGATTCCATCAGTGATCTGCCAAGATGCATGTACAGTTGTGCGGTATGGTAGGCGGCTGCCGTGGTAACTATGGCCACGTCATAAGCGGCGGCCTGTTCATACTGTGCCAGGGTTGCTTCCAGCAGGCGTTTCTTGCTGGCCAGCGTCTTGTTCAGCGGAAGCTTCAGGGCCACAGCCTGGTACTGAGCGTTCTGTGCATCGGCCAGTGTCAGGCGTGCGTGTGCGGCGAGATAGCGTGTGCGATCGGTGCGGTTGTTGCCGGCCTGCGCATCGGCCGTGATAATTTCCTGCAGCCACTGGTGCCATTGCCGCACATCTCCGAGCGACTTGTATTGATCTGCTACGTGTTGCCGTGCCTCGATGGCGGTCGCCACCGGTTGCGGGAATTGCTGGATATAGTAGACATAGATTGCTGTCGACTGATCGCTGCGCCCGGCCCTGGCAAACAGCTCGGCGGCCTGCCACAGGGCGTCACTGCGCAGCTGTGCATCAGCGTCACTGCGTCCGATACGTTCAAATTCCTGCGCGGCCTGAAGCGGACGTGCGCTGGCAAGATAGGCCGTCGCCAGTCGCCGCGTCACTTCCTCCTGGCGGGGATCATCCGGGTAAGTGCTGCGGAACTGCTCGAGAGTGCTGGCTGCAGCGCCGAAATCATTCAGGCGCAGCAGCCCGGCTGCGGCATCATATTCCGCAGTGGCGACGATGCTCGCGCTCGGTGCGGCATTACGCACACGCTGGAAATGACCAACAGCGGCGCGGGTCTCGCCGACCGCTTGCGCAGCCTCACCCTGTTTGTAAATAGATGCTGCAAGCCTCTCTGTTAATTGATTAATATCCTTGTCATTTGCAGCCGTTCGCGCGAGTACCTGCTGGTAGGCATGCTCGGCATGCAGGAAGTCCTGCAGGTCAAAGTAGGCGTGTGCCTGGACCGTCCAGCTTACCCGTTGCTGATCCCGGGTGGCGCTGGCATTGTCGATGACCAGCTGCGCCACCTGTATGGCACGCGTATTCTCGTTGATCGCCAGTAACTGTTCCGCGGACCGCGTCAGCACGGCGAGGGATTGCGGGTGTCTAGGGAAGCTGGCAGCGAAGCGAAGCGCATTCTCTATGGACTCACGATGCCACGCAGCCTGATCAGCTCCGGAGAGCCGCGTCTCTTCCTCGCCATAGGCGAGCACCGAGGCATAGCCGGCCTCTGCAGCCTTTTCATGATCACCGTAATCATAGGCGGTGCGCACGAATTCCATGCTGGCTTCCCGGTAGCTGCCCGACTCGTCGAGTAATTCAGCCAGCAAAAAGTTCATCCCTGCTGCTTCGGGATCATTGGCAAACGAACCGAGCCAGGTGCGATACCAGTGCGTGGCTTCGGCGTAATCCTCCTGCTTGCGGGATTTTTGTGCCTGGGCATGATAGTGTCGCGACAGATCGGTCATCGTGACCTTAAGGAAGCCCAGCACCTGGCCTGCTTCGGCCGTATCGTGATGCTGCCAGTATTCGCCCTGCAGATTGTAGCGATCGACGAAATCCTTCTTGCCCTGTAATACCAGTGAGGGGAATTTGCCGGCCTGGTAGGCGTCGATTACACGCATCTGGAAGGCAGGCGCCTGACGGTGAATCGGGTTGTTCGAGACGAATGCCCCGAATGTATCGGCGGCATCGGTGTATCGTTCCTTGTCCAGATACAGCTTGCCTAGATGGTCATACACGACATCTTCGTAGTGACGCGTGCCATGCTCTGCATAGTATGCCGCTACCGAGCGGGCGCCCTCTTCATAGGAGAAGCTCAGGCTCATCACACGCAAAGTGTCCTCCACCATTTCCCTTTCCGCGCGTTCAAGCCCGGCCAGCCTGTCATTGTCATCCAGATTTTTTGCGAGCTTGCGATCAAGCAGGTCGGTAAAGGCGTCGAGTCCTTCGGTAAACAGTCCCTGCTTGAAATAACACCAACCCAGCTTGTAGAGTGACTGCTGAAAGAATGGATTGTCATCACCACTGTCAACCACTGCCTGGTAGGCGAGCTCGGATCCGCGGTAATCCTTCTTTATAAACAGTATTTCACCCATCCGGAATTGCGACTCGAGTCGATGATTGCTATCCGGGTATTGCCTTACAAGCTGATTCAGTTTAACCAGCGATTTATCCGGTTCCCCGCCCATTTCATAGGCGCGTGCCAGCTGATAGAGGACGGAATCATTGTCCGGGCGATCCGGGTAGTTTTCCAGTACCTGCTGGTAGAGAAGAATCGAGTCTTGTACCTGTTGCGGGTATTGAGCCACCAGTTCAGGTTCTGTCGTTTCTGCTTCCGGCAGCACGTCAGACTCGAGGTTGATATCCGCCAGTCGGCGCATGGCCTGTGGGCGGGCCTCTGACCGGTCACTGGTTTCCAGGAAACGTCGATATGCATTCATCGCCTGCTGTTCAGTCGATTCAATCGGCACATCATCCAGCCTGACCGGGCGATGGCCAAGGTCAGCGATTGTTGGCGCGTCGTCACCGCGAAATATCGAGCAGCCGGCGCTAACGTATGTAATGGTCAGCAGTATCGGCAGACAGCGTTTCATTGCACTGCTCCCTTGCCAGGATACAGCGCGTTATCGAAGGTCTGCGCCAGCGAGAAACGTGCCTGCACGATATAGGTATCAATGCGCTTTTTTTGTTGCTCAAGTTCTGCCACGGCCAGCTGCTCGATAAGCTTGCCCTGGGCGAGATGCAGCGATCCGGTTCGCTTCAGCAATGCATGAATAAGGCTATTGTTTGTGTCAATGCGTTGCTTGAATGAACTGAAGCCGGCGGGTGTGGTGATGCGGGCATTGTTGAGTGACTCCAGGCCATCTCCAGACTGCTCCAGGAGACCGGAGACCTCGCCAAGCTGGCGTTTTGCCTGCCACAGGCGCGGTTTGTACATGCTACTCAGCTGCCAGTAGAGTGCGCCTTCGACCCGTGCCAGGCGCTCGCGTAGAGGGCGTGTATCAGAATTTACAGGAAGTGTATCCAGTTTCCTGTTGATATTCTGTATTTTA
>DATKZN010000307.1:0-3728 GCA_035527955.1 Gammaproteobacteria bacterium | reverse complement strand
ATCCATGCCGTTGTGCGACAGCAGCACGATGGCATCCGGGTTCTCGTCCTCGCGGATGCCCTCGACCAGCGCAATCATGTCATCCTCGCGCAGGCCGAACGACCAGTCCGGGAAGAATTCCTGCGGGTTGGCATTTGCCGTGCGCGGGAAGGCCTGGCCGACCACGCAGATACGCGCGCCACCGATGTTCTTGATGACGTAAGGACGGAAGGCGTAGCCGGCCTCCTCGTCGTAGAGACCGCGGCCGTCATACTTCTCGACCATTTTTGTGTACTCGTCACCGAACAGCGCGTCTTCCTTGACCCGGACGTTCTGGCCGATGAAATCACCCTTGAACAGGGTCACGTTATTGAGCACCTCTTCTTCACGGTAGGTGAATTCCCAGTGGCCTACCATGACATCCAGGCCCAGGATATTCGAGGCCTCGACCATGTCCACGCCACGCGTCCACAGCGAAGTGCCCGAACCCTGCCACAG
This sequence comes from Gammaproteobacteria bacterium, assembly GCA_035527955.1. Taxonomy (GTDB): domain Bacteria; phylum Pseudomonadota; class Gammaproteobacteria; order UBA9214; family UBA9214; genus UBA9214. The sequence continues at coordinate 3,251 of DATKZN010000307.1, read as the reverse complement.
GTCGCCACCATCGAGGGTCAGCGTATTTTCCCTGCCGCCGGCCTGTTCACGGAGCCGGTCGAGCAGCGTCTTGATATGGGCATAACCCCCGGTGCGGCCATACTTGAGGGCGGCGTTGTCGAAATCCAGGTAGGTATAGGCGTAGGCCTCGGGCGTACCGGCTGCCACGTCCATGTAGTCAAGGAACTTCCTGCCCACGATATGCGGCGGACGGCCATAGGCGTCGCCCATGCCGAGGTTCACGTTCGGCTCGCGGAAGTACACGGGTTTCAGCTGGCCGTGCACGTCGGTGATATGCAGGATGCGGGCATTGCCCTGCATCGGCAGGTCATAGAACCCTTCCAGCGGGTCGGCTGCACCGGCAGGCGCCGACGCCGGGGCCGGGGCTCCGTTATCAGACTTGCCGCATGAAATCAGTCCGGTCGATGCGACTGCACCGACACCCAGAATCTTGAGAAACTCTCGACGGTCAAATGGAGGCATAGGTCACCTGGATTGTTTTCGATTGGAAGATACACGCATTACCCTGGCGGGGTGTATCCTGTTATTACGGACCAGCACCGGCTTTCCTACCCGGCGAGGGCTGTGTCCGCTTGTTATCCCCTTTTCATTGTGCGTTGATAATAGAACAGCGGCAGCGACAATTACAGTCAAATCATGACATTTCAGTGTTTTACAGCATGCTTATATTGAAGTTACGGCAAGCACGCCCCGCCCTCCCGGTGAGTACATGAAACCACCACGCGCAGACAGTCATGCAACGCGCCGATACACGCGGACCGTCGTGTTCCTGCTGGCACTGTGCAGCCTGCTCGTGGCCGGCCTGTCAACGGCACGCGCGGATGTCGTCAAACCGGCCCTGATCGAGATCAGCATCAACGCCAATGGCACCTACCGGGTGGAGATCAGGGCCAGTATCGAAGCCATGCTCACCGGCATCAACAGCCGCTACAGCAACACACAGGAAGCGCCGAACGCGGATGCCTACGACGCGTTGCGGGTATTGCAGGCCGATGAGCTGCAGGCCGCCTTCGAGCCGTTCAGGCAGCGCTTCACCGAGCAAGTACAACTGCTGTTCGACGACCGGCCCGCCCCGCTCACCGTGACGCGGGTTGAAATCCCCGAGCCGGGTTACACCAAGGTACCGCGCATCAGCGTGATTTACCTGGAGGGTGACATTGCACGCAGCGTGGAGAGCGTGCGCTGGTATTACCCGCAGGCATTCGGTGACAACGCGGTGCGCGTGCGCCAGGTCGACGAGGCCAACGAAAAATGGCACTGGTCGGACTGGCAGTGGCTGCGCAAGGACAAACCCAGCGAACCGTTCTCGCTGACCGAGGTGTTTACCCAACAACCGGTCACGTCCGTGATCGCCACCTATACGGCCGCGGGTTTCGATCACATCCTGCCGCGGGGACTGGATCACATCCTGTTTATCCTCGGCATCTTCCTGCTCAGCGTGAAGCTGCGTCCGCTGCTGTTGCAGGTCACCATGTTCACCGTGGCCCATACCATCACCCTGGGACTCTCGATGGGCGGCATCTTCAGCCTGCCCGCCTTTATCGTCGAACCGCTGATTGCACTTTCAATCGCCTGGATCGGTATCGAGAATATCTTCGCCCGCACCCTGCACAGGGGCAGGCTGGCACTGGTGTTCGGCTTCGGCCTGCTGCACGGCATGGGCTTCGCCAGCATGCTGAAGGACTTCGGCATGCCCGACCATGCCTTCTTCACGGCGCTGTTCAGCTTCAACGTCGGTGTCGAACTCGGGCAGCTGGCCATCATCACGCTGGCCTTCCTGGCCGTCGGCCTGTGGTTCGCGGATCGGGCCTGGTACCGGCAGGTGGTCGTGATGAGCGGTTCGCTGGCCATCGCAGCAGTCGGGCTGTACTGGACCTACGACCGGATCATGATCTAGTTTGAAGGCAGGGTGCGTTTTACGGACCGGAACCCGGACGTAGGGTGCGTTTTACGCACCATGAACGGTGCACGAAGTGCACCCTACAACCCGAATACGCAGGGTGCGTTCTACGCACCGGGAAAGGTGATTCGTGAAAAGAAGAATGGCCACGGAACCACACGGAAGGACACGGAAAAACAGATTATTGCATCCACGCAGGATGCGGTGAGCCTGCGAACCGCATCGAAAATGTACCTGGTTAGCTTGATACTCCTGCAGACACCGCTGAATGATTCAAGCACACGAACCGCCACGTGGCGGACTGTAAACGAAGGAAATTCAACAGGGAAACTGCTGGACCGGAACCCGATGTTCCTTCAAGAACCGGTCCGGACGCCCGCCGGCAAGCTGCGACGGGCTGTCCGGAAACGGATTGCTTACTGGCTCTTCGAAGTCATGTAATCGATGACGGCGGCGAGATCCTCGTCAGAGCATTCCATGCAGGCACCTTTCGGCGGCATGGCGTTCTTGCCGTTGATGGCGCTGGCCAGCAGGGCATCCTTACCCGTGGCGATACGCGGTGCCCAGGCTTCCTTGTCACCGAGCTTCGGCGCATTGGCCGCACCGGTCGCATGACAGGCCATGCACTTGGTGTTGTAAATGCCTTCAGCGTCGGCTGCCTGTACCGCGGAATTCGCGACCAGCAGGGTTGCGCCGATCACGGCAATCTGGATTATTTTCTTCATGGTAGCCACTCCGTTTTCTGAGATGTTGAAAAACTACGCCAGCACCGCTAGAGCATCTCTTGCCTGTGCCTGGACGAACCTGAAATCCACGATAATTATTATATAAGCAAATCATCATGTATGCGGTGATTATGTTACAAACGCCCCGAATGGAGACGGCCTCCAATCGCGACGAAGATGCGGAAAACCGCCACAAGCACGCGCACAGGTGTATAATTTATTTGGGTATTTTTTAAAATACGATCATGAAACGAATATCGATATTACTGACGGTATACCTCTTCTGGATAGCACCGGCACTGGCCGCCCCCTCGCTCGTCCCGCCGGAGAACGCTCCGGCTGACACCGCGTTCAAGCTGCCTGACCTGAAAGACGGCATGCATTCCCTGGAGGATTATCACGGCAAGGTGGTACTGGTGAATTTCTGGGCCAGCTGGTGCCCGCCCTGCATAAAGGAAATGCCGGAGCTGGAACGCCTCAAGGAGACGTTCGGCAACCAGCCCTTCGAAATCCTGGCGGTCAACGTCGGTGAACAGAAATTCCGGGTGTGGAAATTCGTCAAACTGGTCGATTTTGCCCTGCCCGTTCTGCTGGACACACGCAAA
>DATKZN010000306.1:0-25249 GCA_035527955.1 Gammaproteobacteria bacterium | reverse complement strand
TTCTCAAGCATTTTCTTGAGCACATGAGCATCGGTCGGTGAATCATCAACTATCATTATTCGTGTCATCGATATTGCCTCGTGGAATAATCTACGCCGTCAACCTGTTTCCCTACGCTGCTTTTGCGCAATGTTTTTCAATAGCTCCGAGCAGCTCTTCCCGTGTAAATGGCTTGGTGATGTAGTTATCGGAACCGACCACCCGGCCACGAGCACGATCGAACAACCCATCCTTGCTGGATAGCATCACTACCGGTGTATGCTTGAACACCCGGTGATGCTTGATAAGCGCACAGGTCTGGTAGCCATCCAGGCGCGGCATCATGATGTCCAGGAAGATCAGGTCAGGCTTGTGGTCGGCTACCATGCTGAGTGCCTCGAATCCGTCGGTGGCCACGATCACCTCAAAGCCTTCTTTCTTCAGCAGCGTCTCCGCTGTACGGCGTATTGTCTTGCTATCATCAATCACCATGATCTTGATACCGCGGGCACCCTCGGCGCCGGGCGCTGCCGAAGTCTCGGCCGTTCCGGTTTCAAGCATTTCTTCTGCCGGTATGCTACTCTGCATGGCGACCTCTATCTGTCTGTTTCATAAGATGTTTATCCACTACCGGCACTACGCCGAACCTTGTGCCGGCTTACCGGCGTGCTGGTCACTCCCCGTGCCGCGAATTAATTTAGTATTGGCTTTCGGATACAACGGTTTATCGTCACGCCATCAACAAACTTTACGCACCCGGCGAACGCAGCTGACGGGACTCCGCAAGCACGCGAAAACAGGATACTTATGAAGATCAAACTCGGTGTTGTCATGGACCCCATCGGAGCCATCAATTACAAGAAGGACAGCACGCTGGCGATGTTGCAGGCCGCGCAGCAACGCGGCTGGGAACTCTATTACATGGAGCAGTCCGGCCTGTTTCTGGAAGACAGCCACTGCCACGCTCACATGGCGCGGCTGGAGGTGCGCCCTGACCCGCAGGACTGGTACACGCTGGGCACTGCCCGGGCCGCGCCACTGGCCGACCTGGATGTAGTGCTGATGCGCAAGGATCCACCCTTTGATATGGAATATCTCTACACCACCTATCTGCTGGAGCGCGCCGAGGTCGATGGCGTTCTGGTGGTCAACCGGCCCGCCGCCATCCGTGACGCCAACGAAAAACTCTACACCGCATGGTTCGCAGACTGCTGCGTACCGATGCGGGTCAGCCGGGACCAGCGACTGCTGGAGGAATTCCTGCATTTACACGGCGATATCATCGTGAAACCACTGAACGGGATGGGCGGGGCCTCGGTATTCAGGGTGCGTCAGCAGGACCCGAACCTGCACGTAATCCTGGAAACCATCACCGATAACGGCCGCCGCAGCGCGATGGCACAGCGCTACATCCCGGAAATCAGCGCCGGCGACAAGCGTATCCTGCTGATCGACGGCGAACCCTTCCCGCATGCGCTGGCACGCATTCCCGCTGCCGGCGAAACACGCGGCAATCTCGCGACAGGCGCCACCGGCGTGGGCGTAGATCTCAGCAAACGTGACCGATGGATTTGCAGCCAGGTCGGGCCGACGCTGCGGGAGCGCGGGCTGCTGTTCGTCGGCCTGGACGTCATTGGTGATTACCTGACAGAGATCAATGTGACCAGCCCTACCTGTATCCGCGAACTCGATGCACAGTACGGTGCCGATATCGCGGGCCGGCTGATGGATACGATCGCACGCAGGCTGAACAAGACCGGATGACCGGACTGCGGGTCACATTGACATTAATGTGCGCATTGCTGGCAGTCGCATGCAATGACGTGCGGGAACAGGAATACCATGACCAGTTCCTTGCCTTTGGCACACTGGTTGAAATCACCCTGTACGGTGTCGATCCCGACCATGCCGGACGGGTCACCGCCGAGATCGAACAGCAGTTCCAGCGCTGGCATCGTGACTGGCATGCCTGGGAGCCAGGACTGCTGACGGAGGTCAATGCACGGCTTGCCACGCTGCAGCCCTTCACGCTCGATCCCGCGCTGCTACCCCTGATCACGGAAGCAAACCGCCTGTCGAAGCTCAGCAGTGGCCTGTTCAACCCGGTGCTTGGCAGGCTGATTTCACTCTGGGGATTCCAGGGTAATCCGCTGCCAGCCGGCACGCAGCCCGATCCTGCCGCCATCGGGAAATGGCTGGCTAATGCACCCACGGTAGACGACGTTGAAATCGAGGACACACGGGTAAGCTGCCACAACCCGGAAGTCGCCTACGACCTCGGCGGTTTCGCCAAGGGCTATGCAATCGACCGCGTGATCGACCTGCTGCGTGCACGCGGCATCGACAATGCCATCGTCAATGCCGGCGGCGACCTCCGTGCCATCGGCATGCACGGCGAGCGTCCCTGGCATGTCGGCATTCGTCATCCGCGCAAAAACGGTATCATGGCAAGCATCGACAGCAGTGGCGATACCAGCATTTTCACCTCTGGCGACTATGAGCGACTGTTCGAGGCAAACGGCAAACGCTTCCACCATATCCTCGATCCGCGCACCGGCTACCCGGCCATCGGCAGCAGCGCGGTCACCGTGGTACACGAACAAGGCGCCATCGCAGATGCCGCGGCCACTGCATTGTTCGTGGCAGGCCCCGCCGAATGGACCGCCATCGCAAGGCAAATGGGCACAGACCGCGTCATGCTGGTCGACAGTGGCGGCACAATACATATGACACCAGCCATGCGGGCAATCATCGAACTGGCACCCGATATCGATGCAGAGGTACGCGTCAGCGGCAACCCTCCGCTGGAAACCGCAATACACCGACCCTGATCAGGAGTCACCGTGATTATCGATATAATGCACATGCAATCAGGAAACAGTCATTGATGAAATCGAAACCGAAAATCGGACTGGCACTCGGCAGCGGATCATCCCGCGGCTGGTCGCATATCGGCATCATCGGTGCACTGGCCGATCTCGGCATAGAACCGGACATCATCTGTGGCACATCTATCGGATCCATTGTCGGCGCATCCTTCGTGGCGGGCAATTTGCCGGAACTCGAAGACTGGGTTCGTTCCCTGACGAAGCTCGAGACGGCCAGATTTTTCGAAATCAGTTCTGCAATGAACGGTTTCGTCAATACCAAACGTCTGCATGATTTTCTGAATAAATGCGTCGCCAGGGATGATGCAGCGATAGAGTCATTCGACAAGGCCTATGCTGCTGTTTCGACCGACCTGCAAACCGGCAGGGAAGTCTGGTTCACGACGGGCTCGATCATCGAAGCCGTATGGGCATCCATTTCCCTGCCGGGCCTGTTCCCTGCGATCAGAAACGACGGCAAGTGGCTGGTCGACGGCGGACTGGTGAATCCCGTGCCGGTATCCGTCTGCAAGGCACTCGGCGCCGACATCGTCATTGCGGTCAACCTGAACGGAAATATTGCCGGGAAGCACTTCGAGCAGCAAAAAAAACAGCCGAACCACATCAACAGGGTTACCGGCCTGGTGACGGACCTGGTCAGGGAATATACCGGCGATCTTTTCTCCTCCCCCGTGTCAGAGGACCAGCCACCCAGCCTGTTCGATGCCATTGCCGGCTCCGTGAACATTGCCCAGGACAGGATCACCCGCAGCCGCATGGCTGGCGACCCGCCGGATATCCTGCTGACGCCGAGACTTGCACATATCGGCCTGCTGGAATTCTATCGCGCCAGCGAGGCGATAGAAGAAGGACGGAACTGCGTGCAGCGGATGCAGTCGGAAATCCGGCACGTACTGGACATGGCCTGACGTGCATAAAAAGGGGGCGCCCCGGCGCCCCCTGCAGTATCGCCTGGCGTCTCCCGCCTACTTCAGGGCAACCGACTTCTCGCCATCAGGCACCACCACGGTCAGCCCGAGGATTTTCCACATCTGCATGCCGCCGCGGTAATAGGAGATCTTCCCGGGCGGGAAGCCATGATCGATCAGCCCCTTGATGGCGCGCGGTGACTGGCCACACCATGGCCCGTTGCACCACAGCACAAGTTCCTTCGCGTTCGTGAAATCCCAGCTATCGGTCTTGGCGTCCGCACCGAACATTCCGAGTGGTGCCATCGCCTGCTCGAACTTGCGGGTCATGGTACCGACTTCACCACGCCGTACACCGCCGATCTTCTCCAGTGCGGCGCTCGTTTCCGGCTCACTGGCATCGCCGGAGAACACGGTGAACGGGATATTGATAGAACCCGGGATGGTACCCTTCTCGTACCACGACGGCGTACGCGCATCGATGATCAGGCCAGTGCCCTGGGCAAGCTGGCGATCCATGAAGCGGAAGATTTCAGCTTCGCCGATCGTGATTACGCCGGGCGCGACCTTCATTGGCTGTATGCAAAACGGCGGGCACTTGCGCGATGTCTTGGCGAAGCCGTCACTGAGCATATGCTCCTGGTCCTGGATGCGCTCGACACGTACCGGCTGGCCGTCATGAATGACTTGCAGATAGGCCAGGTAGTCGGTCAGCATGACATCCACAGCCAGCGCGCTTGCGGGCACCAGCAGGGCTGTTGCCGACAGCACTCCAGCCGCGAAAATTCCGGTTACCAGCTTCTTCATAATTACCATCCCTCTTGATATGTCCGAATTCAACCGCTGTGCCGTTATCGCGCGGACAGCAACTTGACAATGACTTCCCGTACATGCGCCGTCCGGTTATCTTCCTGGTAGGCGCTGTATACGGTCTTGCGCTGTTTCCTCGCCAGCTTGTCGTACAGGAACCAGGTGCCGGAAAAATTTGCGCCGAGCTCCGCCTCGAACTCCTCGAATCCCATTGCCGGCCTGATGGTCTGGTTGTCCTGGACTGTCCTGACTTTTTTGGCAGATCGCGCGGCGGGCGCGACGTCACCCGTATTCGTCCGTCCGCCGGTAGCGTCGGCCTCGGCCTCGAGGATGCTCAGGTAGTCATCCTGTGCGCCTGCCTGCATGACATACATCAGCGAGATGCCCGCCAGGCAGGCCAAACGTCGATTACAGAATCCTCTCACAATAAATATCCCGTCCAGCCGTACCCGGGTCCGGCAATCACCCGGCCAGCCAGGGGCTACTATCACCGGTGCATAACAAATCCTGCATGCTTGTGTCCGCCAGTTATCGGCTGAAGCCGGGTGCACTTTACCCTTCAAATCAGGCATTTCCGACCGAATAACGGGCGTGGGGGCAACGACGGCACCGCCCCGGCAGGATAGATTCCAACTATCCCCGGCAGCTTCCGGGAAAACCCGGAGATCGTGAGATATATGGTTTATAATTCAGTGTGTTATATTTTTCTGCGCTGGCGCCGGCCTGTTGCCCGTCTGTTGCTGCTGCTCCTGCCAGCACCGGGCGCCGCAGACACGATCTATCACTGGACTGACGCCGCGGGTATTCCGCATTTCAGCGACATCGCACCGGCCGGTCCGCCGGCAGGCCGCCGCGAACTCGAACCCGCGCCGGCAGGGACAGCAGCCGCACAGGGACTGCGCCCTGGAGAGAAGGCATCCCTGCAGGCCATCGAGCGGCGCCTCGATCTTCAGCACCGCAGCGCGCAACTGGCGCGCCGGCACAACGACCGCGCGACGGCAAAGCGTCGCAAGGACTGCCGGGAACGCCGCGCCAGACAGCACCGCACCGGCAATCATGCTGCGCGCAAGGAAAACACCAACTTCCTGCGGCAAAATTGCTGGTAACATGCACGAGTCATGCGGCATGACGCTGACCAAGGGCTGTCCCGGCAACCTGCCGACCAGGGCACACCTGCCGGCGACTAACAGCGGTATAATGGGCCGCGCCATGGATATACCGGAACCGGCATGCAGGACATAGACGCGCCACTCATCGCAGAATCAGCAGTCACCACCACGGACCGCTTCGCACTGACCCTGTTCTTTGCGCTGGCCATACATGCCATCATTATCCTAGGCATAACCTTCGGGCTGTACGACGACCCGCCGCCCATGAACACCTTGCCGACGCTCGATATCACCGTATCAAACCGCAAGACCCCGCCACCCGACGAGGCGGATTACCTGGCCCAGACCAGCCAGGACGGAGGCGGCAATGTCAGCGAAAAGGTCAAACCGGTACTCGCGGTCCCGGAACAGGCGCCGGCGGTCAGACCGCAGCGGCCGGAGGCCGCACCTGCACAGGTGTTGACGGCGACCACGTCCGAAATCCAGGTACACCAGGAGAAGACCGACACGCCCGAAGAGGAGACACCCGACCTCACGGCGGCGGAACTGATCAAGCGCAGCATGGAAATGGTCAATCTCAGCGAGCAGCTGAGCGAGACCATGCAGGCATATGCCAAGCGGCCCAAGCAGATCTTTGTCTCCGCGCGCACCCAGGAGTTCAGGTATGCGAACTACATGGCGGAATGGGTCAAGAAGGTGGAGCGGGTCGGCAACCTTAACTACCCGGACGAAGCACGCCGGGCCGGCACCTCAGGCAAACTCATGATGGACGTGGCGCTCAATGCCGATGGCACGGTGCGTGATATCAGGATCCTGCGCCCGTCCGGTTATACCGTCATCGACGAGGCGGCCGTACGGATCGTCAACCTCGCCGCCCCGTTCGCACCCTTCCCGCCGGAAATCCTCAAGCATGCCGATATCCTGCACATCACGCGTACCTGGGAGTTTTCCACGGACCGGATGAAAAGCCGCTAGCGGGCTGCCCGGGAAATCCCGGTAACTTCACGGCAAGGCTTGAAGGCAACCGGCACTCTGCCTGATACTAGGGATATGACTTATCCAGGCTCACTGAGCAACCACTTCCTCATCGCCATGCCGACGCTGGAAGACCCCAATTTCCATCACACCACGACGTATATCTGCGAGCACGACGAGAACGGAGCGCTGGGTGTGGTAATCAATCGCCCGCTGGACATCCAGCTGGGCGAGATCCTGCTGCACATGGACATCCGCACCGATAATATCGAAATCGCCTCGCAACCGGTCTACATGGGCGGCCCGGTGCAAAGCGATCGCGGCTTCGTCCTGCACGAACCGCCCGGCGACTGGGAGGCGACCCTCAAGGTGACCGACGAGATCGGAATCACTTCCTCGCGTGATATTCTCGCCGCCATCGCCGAGGGCAAGGGGCCGATAAATGCCCTCGTGACGCTCGGCTATGCCGGCTGGGGTGCCGGCCAGCTGGAGCAGGAACTGGCATCCAATACCTGGCTGAGCGGCCCGGCCAGCGCGGACATCCTGTTCCGCACGCCGACCGAGCGTCGCTGGCTGGCGGCCGCCGAGCTGATCGGCGTCGACCTGCACCTGCTTACCAGCGAACCGGGACATGCCTGACCCGGGCTGCGCTCAAGGTCGCGGTCAATACGGGGTCGAACGAATAGCATTGCAGACATTGCTTGGATTCGACTACGGAAAACAGCGCATCGGTATCGCAGTCGGCCAGGGCGTTACCCGTACCGCAACCGCACTGTGCACCCTGCATTCCAGCAATGGCACCCCGGACTGGCAGCGCATCGACTCACTGGTCGGGGAATGGCGCCCACAGGCGCTGGTGGTCGGACTGCCCTGTCACGCGGATGGCAGCGACTCGGGCATGACGCGCGCCGCGCGCCGGTTTGCGCAGCAACTGGAAGCACGCTACGGTCTGCCGGTGCATACCATGGATGAACGCCTCAGCTCCCATACCGCCGGCGACCTGCAAAGGCGGGACGCACAGGGCGCGACCGCCGGCATCGATGCCATAGCTGCCAGGGTCATCCTGCAGGACTGGCTGGACACAGAACAACCATGACAGATTTTGACGACATACCGGCCATCCTCGACGAGATGACGGAACAACTCAGGGTGCAGATCAGGCAGACCGGACGCACCGACCTCGCAATAGTCGGCATCCACAGCGGCGGGGTCTGGATCGCCACGCAGCTGCAGCAGCGCCTTGGCCTCACCGGGGCCGCAGGCAGCCTGGACATCTCCTTCTACCGCGACGATTTCACCCGCATCGGGATGAACCCGGTGGTGAAGCCGTCGCAAATGCCATACAGCATCGACGACCGGCATATCATCCTGGTGGACGACGTCCTGCACACCGGGCGCACCATCCGTGCGGCGCTCAATGAACTGTTCGATTACGGCCGGCCGGCATCCATCCTGCTGGCAGTACTGATCGACCGCGGTGGACGCGAACTGCCGATCGCAGCGGACGTCGTCGGGCGCCGGGTCACGCTCCAGCCTGGCGAACATATCAAGCTGACCGGGCCGGACCCGCTGAAACTGGTAATCAGGCGCAATCCATGAATACACGGGATCTGCAAATCGACAGCGAGGGCCGGCTGCGCCACTTCCTCACCCTCAGCGGGCTGAACCGGCAACTGCTCACCGAGATACTCGATACCGCGGAATCCTTTGCCGGTGTCACCGAGCAGACCGTCAAGAAGGTCCCGCTGCTGCGCGGCAAGACCATCGTCAACCTGTTTTTCGAGGCCAGCACGCGCACGCGCACCACCTTCGAACTGGCGGCGAAACGCCTGTCGGCCGACGTATTGAATATCAACATCACCCAGTCCAGCGCAGTCAAGGGTGAAACCCTGCTCGACACATTGCGCAACATCGAGGCCATGCACGTCGACATGTTCGTGGTCCGGCATGCCGACAGCGGCGCCGCGCATTTCATCGCTCGCAACGTGGCGCCGCACACCAGCGTCATCAACGCCGGTGATGGCAGGCATTCGCACCCGACCCAGGCAATGCTCGACATGTTCACCATCCGGCGCGTCAAGGGGCCGGATTTCGGGCGGCTGCGCGTGGCCATCGTCGGTGACATCCTGCACTCACGCGTAGCGCGTTCGCAGATCCACGCACTGAACCTGCTAAACACCGGCGAGGTGCGTATCGTCGCCCCGCGCACGCTGATACCGGTGCACGCGGAATCGCTGGGCGTGCGTGTCTTCCATGACCTGCGTGCCGGCATCCAGGATGTCGACGTGATCATGATGCTGCGGCTGCAGCATGAACGCATGAAAGGCGCCCTGCTGCCCAGCGAGCACGAATACTACGAGTTGTTCGGGCTGACCGAAAAGAAACTGGAGCATTCCAGCCCCGACGTCACCGTCATGCATCCGGGGCCGATCAACCGCGGCGTGGAAATGGACTCCGAGGTGGCGGACGGTCCTCGCTCGGTGATCCTGGAACAGGTCACGCACGGCATCGCGGTGCGCATGGCCGTGATGTCCATGGCCATGCAACGCCGGGAGGCCCGGACCTGACATGTCGCCCGCCAACCGCAGCAAGCAACTCAGATTCCACATTCGGGGTGGCCGCATCATCGACCCCGCCAATGATATCGATACCAGCGCCGACCTGTACGTTGCCAAGGGCAGGATCGTCGGTCTGGACCAGGCGCCGGACGGCTTTACAGCCGATGCAACCCTGGACGCCAGCGGCTGCATCGTGTGTCCGGGCCTGGTGGAACTGAGCGCCCGGATGCGCGAGCCGGGCCAGGAACAGAAGGCCACGATCGCCTCGGAAACCCGCGCCGCGGCCAGTGGCGGCATCACCACGCTGTGCTGCCCGCCCGACACCAACCCGATCATCGACACACCGGCCGTCGTGGAACTGATCCGCCTGCGCGCCACCGAGTGCGGCAAGGCACGGGTCGTGACCCTGGGCGCGCTGACGCGTGCGCTGGCCGGCGAGCAACTGAGCGAGATGGCGGCCTTGCGCAAGGCCGGCTGCGTGGGCGTCAGTAACGCCCTGCGGCCGGTGGCGAATACACTGATACTGCGCCGTGCGCTGGAATATGCGGTCACCTTTGACCTGACCGTATTTCTGCACGCCAACGACCACTGGCTGGCCAACGACGGCTGTGCACACGAGGGACGCGTGGCGACCCGGCTTGGCCTGCCCGGCATCCCGGAGGCGGCCGAGACCGCGGCGGTGGCACATTCCCTGGCACTGATCGGACAGACCGGGGTACGCGCGCATTTCTGCCGACTGACTTCAGGTCGCGCTGCCCGCATGATCGCACGCGCACGCTTTGACGGCCTGCCGGTAACTGCCGACGTGGCCATCCCCTATCTTTACCTGACGGAAAACGACGTCAGCGAATTCGACAGCCAGTGCCATGTGCTGCCGCCGCTGCGCACGGTCGAGGATCGCCAGCAGCTGCGCGATGCCCTGCAGAGCGGCACCTTCCAGGCCATCTGCTCGGATCACCAGCCGCACGAACCCGATGCCAAGATGGGGCCGTTCCCGGCGACCGAACCGGGCATCTCCGGGCTGGATTCGCTGCTGCCACTGGCCCTGCGGCTGGCCGAGGACGACGTCCTTACATTGCCGGAACTGATCCGCCGCCTGACCTGCGGACCGGCCCGTATACTCGGCCTGCCTGCAGGCACCCTGGCGGTGGGCGCCGTCGCCGACATCTGTATTTTCAACCCGGAACTGACCTGGTTGCTGAATGCCCGCAGCATGCGCAGCCAGGGTCACAACACACCATTCGCCGGCTGGGAAATGAAAGGCCGCGCCATACATACGCTACTGGGCGGCCGGCTGGTTTATTCGCTCGCAGACTGACGGCAGGCGCTGCAGTTTGCGACAATTACCGCTCCGGCGGCAGCACACCACTGAACTTCCGCGCAGAGTGCAGCTCTGATTCCCGGTAGCAGCCGGCGCGTACCGGCTGGCTATCCGCGCATGCGACCGCATGTTGTGAAAATCGGCATGCCGGGTGCGTCGGATTGGTCAACGCGTCTGATACACCGGACTGCACTGGAACAGTTTCATGGCTCACACACAAACACACACCCACCGCAAGTGGATGCTCTGGCTGCCATTGCTGCTTGCCGCTGCCGGCGCGGCTTACCTGCTGTTTCCCGGACAGCAGGACGCGCCGTCTCCCGCCTGGAACGCGGCCAAAGTGATCCGCGGCAACCTGGTGGCGACCGTCTCGGCCACCGGCACCCTGAATCCGTTGATCACCGTGCAGGTCGGCAGCCAGGTCTCGGGAATCATCCAGTCTCTGGAGGCCGACTTCAACACACCGGTGCGTGCGGGCGACGTGATCGCCCGCATCGAGCCGTCGCTGTTCAAGGCCAAGCTGGCCGAGGCCCAGGCCAACCTGAAAAACGCCGAGGCCCTGCGCGACAAGGCGGCGATCGCGATCAGGGAAAAACGCCGCAGCCTGGACCGTCTCAAGGGCCTGCAGGAACGCAAGCTGGTCTCCGACAGCGATCTCGACACGGCACAGTTCGCACTGGAGAGCGCCGTCGTCGAGCTGCGCGAAAAGGAAGCCGCCGTGGCCAAGGCCGACGCCACGCTGGATCATGAACGTTTCAATCTCGACAACAGCATTATCCGCGCACCCATCGACGGGGTAGTCATCTCGCGCAATGTCGACAGGGGACAGACAGTGGCCGCCAGCCTGCAGGCGCCCACGCTGTTCACCATTGCGCAGGACCTGACTCGCATGCAGATCGAGACCGACGTGGACGAAGCCTTTATCGGCATGGTCAGGGAGGGCCAGCCGGTGAATTTCAGCGTGTTTGCCTATCCCGACCGCGCGTTCAGCGGCGAACTCGTGCAGGTAAGGCTGGAACCTAAAGTCGATGCCGGCGTGGTCAAGTACAATTGCGTGATCCACGTCGACAATGCCGACCTCGCACTCAAGCCAGGCATGACCGCCACGGTATCCATCCAGGTGGACCGTCGCACGAATATTCTCAAGGTCCCGAACGAGGCACTGCGTTTTGTACCGCAGTTACCGGCAAGGGAACTCGGCAGGTTGCGCAGGGAACTCGTGGCAGGCGAATCCATGCTCTGGACAGAAGGTGCGTCCGGACTCGAACCGCGCAAGGTGCAGGCCGGCCTGGTCGGCGAGAAGGAAACCGAGATCGCCGGTGAGGACGTGAGCGAGGGCATGTCGGTGGCCGTGCCCGCACGCAAACAAGACGCCAGCGGCCGCTACCGCGGCTTCAGCCTGTTTTGACATCATGGGTGAGCCCATCATCCGCATGTCCGGCGTGCACAAGACCTATGCCATGGACGGTGTGCAGGTGCACGCACTGCGCGGCATCGACCTGGTGGTCGAACCCGGCGAGTTCATCGCCATCATGGGCACATCCGGTTCCGGCAAGTCCACGCTGATGCATATCCTCGGCTGTCTGGATATCCCCGACAGCGGAAATTACATGCTGAACGGCGATGACATAACCCGTATGGATGCGGACGAGCTCGCTGCCATTCGTAACCGCGCCATCGGCTTTGTGTTCCAGAATTTCAACCTGCTGGCGCGGACCAGTGCCCTGGATAACGTGGAAATGCCGCTGGTATACGCGGGTATCGACCGGCAGACCCGGCACGCCCGGGCCCGCGCCATGCTGGAGCGCATGGGGCTGGGCGAACGTGCCGGTCACCAGCCCAGCCAGCTGTCCGGTGGTCAGCAGCAGCGCGTGGCGCTGGCCCGGGCGCTGGTCACGCAGCCGGTGCTGCTGCTGGCCGACGAGCCGACCGGCAACCTCGATAGCGCGACCAGTGGCGAGATTCTCGCCGTGCTCGATGAACTGAACAGCCGGGACGGCGTCACCATCGTACTCATCACCCACGAACAGGAGGTCGCCGGGCATGCGCAGCGGCGTCTGACCATGCGTGACGGGAAGCTGAAGGGTTGATGTGATCTGGTCCACGGCCTTTTCGCTGGCATTGCGTTCGCTGTGGCGCAACAAGGTGCGCGCCATGCTCACCGCACTGGGCGTCATCATCGGTGTGGGCTCGGTGATTGCCATGCTGGCGGTCGGCACCGGCGCGCAACAGCGTATCGCGAAGCAGCTGGAGAGCATGGGCAGCTCGAGCCTGACCGTGCGTTCGGGTAGCGTAACACGCGGCGGTGTACGCACCGGTGCGGGCACCACCACCAACCTGACCCTGGCGGATGCCGAGGCCATTGCCCTGCTGCCGAACGTGATCGCGGTGGCGCCCAGCGTGCGCAGCAGCGCCCAGGTGCGCTATCGCGGCAGCAACTGGGGTACGGCGGTGGAAGGCGTCACACCCGACTATATCGCGGTGCGCAACTGGCCGCTCGCGGAGGGCGAGTTCTTCACCACACGGCATGTCATGGCAGCCGACCACGTGTGCGTGCTGGGACAAACAGTGGCACGGGAGCTGTTCGGCCTGGTCAGCCCGGTGGGTGAAACCATCGTCATCAAGGGCGTGGCCTGCCGCATACTCGGTGTATTGTCAGAAAAGGGCGCCAGCGCACACGGCACCGATCAGGATGACACCATCCTCGCGCCGGTGACCACAGTGCAGCGCAAACTGCTCGGCATTACCCATATTCACACCATCGAGATCCAGACGGCAGGCGCGGACGCGGCGCGCACCGCCTACCAGGAGGTCAAGCGCGTACTGCGCGAGAAGCACCGCCTGCAACCGGACCAGGACGATGATTTCCGCATTTTCAATCGCGCCGAACTGGCTGCGACCGCTGCGGAAAGCGCCAGTGTGTTCACCTGGCTGCTCGGTTCGATTGCATCGGTCTCGCTGCTGGTGGGCGGCATCGGCATCATGAATATCATGCTGGTATCGGTCACCGAGCGTACGCGCGAGATCGGCATCCGCATGGCACTCGGCGCACGCCGGCGCGATATTCTCTGGCAGTTTCTGCTGGAGGCCCTGGTGCTGAGCGGAGCCGGCGGCCTGCTCGGTGTGCTGTTCGGAATCACGACCGCGCTCGGGCTCGGGCAACTCTCCCAGTTTCAGGTCGACATCACGCCCTGGTCAGTGGTGCTGGCGTTTTCCTTCGCAGCTGTTATCGGCGTGTTCTTCGGCCTGCATCCGGCCCGCAAGGCCTCACGCCTGTTGCCTATCGAGGCACTGCGCTACGAATAACAGGCATGACATCCGGCAAGCATGGCTGGACAGCGGTCAAATGGGAATTCTGTGCTGACTGATGCACCCGTGACCTGGCGAGGCAGCCCGGTCCCGGACAAACGTTGTGACTACAGCGCCAGCGCACCGCGCGGAATGGCTACTGGGAGCACAGGGGACAGAGATTGATGCGCAGCCTTTCCGCGCCTGAGCAGATCCGCTCACGCAGTTTTTGGGCGCAGTTGTATAACACATTGTGCAACAACTGTGCACGGGCGGCATGCGCCCGTCGCAAGGCAAGGTCGTAGGCTTCCAGGGGAGTCAGCCGCTCGCCAGCAGCACCGTCACCCGCGGAATGGCGATCATCCATTGCCGTTTTTCTCCTCATGTAAATATCACACTGCAGCCAGTAACAAGCAGACCCATACAGAAAACCTGCATTCAGGTCGCCGGCGCGACAACACCTTCGATGCAATGACGGACAGGATTGACACGCATCACAATCGTGTTTCCAGCAGCCGTCACAGTAACGCAGCAGGCATATTCAGGCAATGCCGTCTGGCAAGAATCGCACGAAAGTTTATGTCGCGTAATGCGCTTGTCAGCACGCACCCGGAATGCGCATGCATCTGCGCCGCCGCACCATACAGGTGCCTGCGTTCGATAACAGGCATGCAACAGGCGTTACACGCGAGGCTACGGGGATTACCGCTGCACCAGGCAGTCAACAGACCGCCCCGTTATCCGGCAGGCATGGCGCTGCGTCTTACCAGGCGATAACTGACCTGACCGGCGCACCTGTCGCGGTACAGCTCCCAGTTGTCCGGCAGTTCGGGCGCCGTGGTCGCCCCGGCCTCCAGGTAGATCCAGGCCTCCGGCGCCAGCCAGCCACGCGCTTCGAGCAGGCGCATGCACTCCGGCAGCAGGCCGGCACCAAACGGCGGGTCGAGGAACACGATATCGAACGGTTGCGGGTCCGCGCATAGCCAGTGCAGCGCATCGGCCTCGACTACCCGCACCTGCGTCGCAGCAAGCTGGCCCACCTGTTCACGCAAGACGCGCACCGCCTGTGCGTCACGCTCGACCAGCACGCACTCCGCCGCACCACGCGACGCCGCCTCGATGCCCAGCGCGCCGCTGCCGGCGAACAGGTCGAGGCAGCGCGCTCCGCGCATCACCGGCGCAAGCCAGTTGAACAGCGTCTCGCGCACCCGGTCGGGCGTCGGTCGCAGGCCGGGTATCGGTGCGAACGCCAGCTTGCGACCACGCCAGCTGCCACCGATGATGCGCAGCTGGCCCTGTGTCGACTTTGTCCCCATCCCCGGGATGATCCATGAACGTGGCGTCGGCGTCGAGCGTCCGGCAGGGATCTAGCAGTCCCTGGCGCGATCCCTGCCGGACACGTGCTCAGCCCTTGCGCCGCGACACGCCGATCAGGCCGGCGAACCCGGACAGGAACAATGCCAGCGCCGGCGGCACCGGCACCGGACTGGCCGGAACCAGACCGGGAGTCGGGATGTCGAGGCCGAAGAAATCCGCTGCATTGTCGTCGCTATCGACCCGGGGGTTGCCGCGCGCCAGGCTCCAGCCGCCCGCGACGTCGGGTGCCGCGGCGCCCTCCCCGGCAAAGACAGCGGAACTGAAATCACCATAGCCGAGCGCGTCCAGCACGCCGTTCGCATCGCGCAGGACAATCGAGTCCGGCCCGTTCTGGAACTCGACATCCAGCACGAGATCGACATTGCTCACCTGGCTGGTACCGTTGCCGCTGTCATCGCCGATCACGAATACGCCGTCGGACGGGATCAGCCCGCTCAACGCGGCGGTCTTGTAGACGCTGCCGTCGGTACCGTTCACACCCTCGAGAAACAGCCCGTTCAGCGAGGTGCCCGGCACCCCGAACAATTCGATAAAGACATTGCCCCGATCGGTGCCGACTGCATCATATAGCACTTCGGAAATCACCGCAGTCGCCTGCGCGCCCGTCGCCAGCGAAGTTGCGGCAAGCACCAGTGTAGATTGCGCGAGACGCGTCAAGCCAGTGTATTTCTGTTTCATAAGCCTCTCCTTGAGTGTGTGACTGCGGTGCGATCCAGCACCGGGGTGAACAGCAGGCATCCCTGCCCGGCCCGTTTCCGGGTGTCCTGGCATGCAGCTTAGCGGGGACTCAAGGGGTAGACAGCGGTCACAAAACAACACGGCCTGTCAGTGGCAACTGACAGGCCGTGTACGCAGCGAGGCTTTGTTCAGGTGATGCGCAGTGTCAGCTGTCGCCGCCGACGATGACAGTGGCCATGGCATCCGGTTGCACGCGACGCCGGAAGGCATCGATGATCTGCTCGCGGGTGACGGCCTCGACCGTTTCGTTGAATTTCTCCAGGTAATCGAGCGGCAGCCCGTAGAAGCCGATCATCACCAGGTAGCTGAGGATCTTCGAGTTGCTGTCGATCAGCAGCGCGAAGCCGCCGGTTATGTTCTTCTTCGCGTCGACCAGTTCCTTCCCGGTCGGGCCCTCGTCGACAAACTTCTGCAGGGTCTCGCGCATAACGGCAAGCGCCGCCTCGGACTGGTCATTGCGCGTCTGCAGTGACAGCAGGTACGGCCCGTCCTGTTCCATGGGGCTGAAGTAGCTGCTGGCGCTGTAGGACAGACCGCGCTTCTCACGCACCTCGTCACTCAGCCTCGATACCAGGCCGCTGCCACCGAGCACGTGGTTGCCGATATAGAGCGGGAAATAATCCGGATCGCCGCGATGCATGCCCGGCGCCCCCATGCGCACGGTGGTCTGTGCGGACGGATGGTAGATGCGCTCCATACTGGCCTTTTCCAGGCGCGGCACCGGCGGCAGGGGATCGGCGCGCTTGCCTTCCGGCAGGCGTGCGGCCAGCTGTTCCGCCATCTTTTCCGCTTCCTGGCGGTCAATATCACCGACAATGGCCAGCACGGCATTGCGCGCCACGTAGTAACGGCCATGGAATTCCCGGATATCCGCGAGCGACAGTGCCTTGATACTCGCTTCGGTACCGTTTTCGCGCAGCGCGTAGGGGTGGTCATGGTAGATGGCATCGAAATGCGCGTATTCGGCCACGGTCGACGGCGACTGTTCATCCCTGCGCAGGGCGACCAGTGTGCGCTCGCGCTCGCGCTCGAAGTCGCGCTTGTTGAAATCCGGCTTGCCGAGTATGTCGCCCAGGATCACCAGCGCCGGCTGCAGGTATTCACTGTCACTCAGGCTGCGCAGGCTCACCCAGCCCATGTCGCGCGCGGAACCGGTGTCGAGTTCCGCACCCAGCGCCTCGAGCCGGTTTGCCAGCTCGGTGGCACTGAGGCCGGCCGCCCCGGAATCGAGCAGGGTGCTGGTCATGTGTGCGACCCCGGAGTGCCCGTCGTCGCGTGCGCTGCCGGCGGCAAAGGTGATGTTCAGATCCACCATCGGCAACTCGGGGGCGTGCACGTAGTAGACGCGCAGCCCGTTATCGGTCAACCAGTGCTGGATCGGCGGTATGGCCTGTGCAGGCAGTGCCGGCAGCAGCAACGCCAGCAAAAGGGCCGCGCCGGCCAGGAATCGTTTTGTCATGCGGCTTGCCTCACGCTGTCTGTTAGTGGACATGGGCACCCTCCGGCAATGCCGCACGCGGCTTGCGTCCGGAATCCATGGGCAGCGGCACCAGTTCCGCCACGGTCAGGTTTTTCTCGACCAGGTACTTGCCGGCCACCGCCTGCAGCTGGTCCGCGGTCACCGCCTTGATGCGTGCCACGTAGTCATCCGCCAGTCGCCAGTCGAGTCCGACTGCCTCCAGCTGGCCGATTTTCATGGCCTGGTAGAAGGTGGAATCCTGTTCGTACACCGCGCTGGCGACCACCCTGGCCTTGACGCGCGCCAGTTCCTCGGGCGTTACCGGTTTTTCCTGCAGGCGCCTGATCTGCTCCAGCAGGGCCTGCTGCAACTCGGCGACACTGTGCTGCTTGGAGGGTGTGCCGTCCAGCAGGAACAGGTCCGACTGGCGGCTGTAGAGGTCATAACCGGCGCCGGCGCTGGAAGCGACCTGGCTGCCACGCACCAGCTCGGTAGCCAGGCGCGCACTGTCACCGCCGTCGAGGATGCCGGCCAGCACCTCGAGCGCATAGGGTTCCGTGACGTCCCCGGCCGTTTTCAGCACCGGCACCTTGAAACCCATGACGGTGTACGGGACTTCGGCCGGCACCTCGACCCGGATGTCACGTCGACCCGGCTGGGGTGGTTCGACGCGCGGCTTGGACTGCGTGATGGTCTCCTGCTTGAGCGGCCCGAAATATTGCTTCGCCAGCGCGAGCACCTCCCCAGGCTGCACATCGCCAACCACAACAACGATGGCGTTATTCGGCGCATACCAGCGCTGGTACCACCCCTGCAGATCGGCCAGTTCGAGGTTTTCGAGGTCGTTCATCCAGCCGATGGTCGGCGTGCGGTAGGAACTGGCGGTGTACGCGGCGGCCATGAACTGCTCGTAGGTCTGCGCCGTGGGCTTGTCATCCGTGCGCATCCGGCGTTCTTCCATTACCACGTTGATTTCTTTCTGGAATTCTTCGTCCTGCAGGTGCAGCTTGCGCATCCGGTCCGCTTCCAGCTCGAAACTGACCGGCAGGCGGCTGCGCTCCAGGCGCTGGAAATAGGCCGTGTAATCCTGGCTGGTGAAGGCGTTCTCCTGGCCGCCATTGCCGGCGATGATGCGCGAGAACTCGCCGGGCGGATGACTATCGGTACCCTTGAACATCATATGCTCCAGCACGTGCGATATGCCGGTAATGCCATCGGTTTCGTAACTCGCACCGACCCTGTACCACACCTGAGACACTACCACCGGGGCACGATGGTCCTCCTTGACGATGAGTTTCAACCCGTTATCGAGCATATATTCATGGACGGCACCGTCAGCAGATGCCAGCGGACCGAGCAGGGTCAGGATAATTGCAAGCAGACTGCGCATTCATTTTCTCCCCGAATTGCGATGGTTACCCCGAGAGGGTCAGGATGATAGGATATCCAGCCGAAGAATTCCCGATTCATACACAGACAACAAATCCGATGGCAGGTTTCCTCAACAGTAAAACATCGACCGATACGGAAAAACCTGCAAAGGCCGGACTGTTTGCGCGGCTCAAGGCCGGCCTGTCCCGGACCCGTAGCAGCCTGGCCGACAGCGTGACCAGCCTGGTGCGCAGCAACCGCAAAATCGACCGGGAACTGCTCGAGGAAATCGAGACCACGCTGCTGGTCGCCGACGTCGGCATCGAGGCCACGCGCGAGATTATCGATAATCTCACCGACCTGATCGCACTCGGGCAGGTCACCGATGCCGATTCCCTGATGACTGCGCTGCGCGAGCGCATGCAGGCCATCCTGGCGCCCTGCAGCATCCCGCTGTCCATACCCGACACCCCCCGCCCGTTCGTGATCCTCATGGTCGGCATCAATGGCGCGGGCAAGACCACCACCATCGGCAAGCTGGCGCACCGCCTGCAACAGCAGGGCAAGCAGGTGATGCTGGCCGCGGGCGACACCTTCCGCGCTGCAGCCGTCGAACAGCTGCAGGCCTGGGGCGAGCGCAATAATGTGCCGGTGATCGCCCAGCAACAGGGCGCGGATTCCGCCTCGGTGATCTTCGACGCACTGGAGTCGGCACGCGCGCGTAATGTCGACGTGCTGATCGCCGACACTGCCGGGCGCCTGCATACCCAGTCCAACCTGATGGAAGAGCTGAAGAAGATCAAGCGTGTCATGGGCAAACTCGACGCCACGGCGCCGCACGAGATAATGCTGGTAGTGGACGCCGGCACCGGCCAGAACGCTCTCAACCAGGCGCGCGAATTCAACGCAGCCGTCGGCCTCACCGGCATCACCCTCACCAAGCTCGACGGCACCGCCAGGGGCGGCATTATCTTTGCCATTGCCAGGAAGACCGGCATCCCGATCCGCTTCATCGGCGTCGGCGAGGGCATCGAGAACCTGCGCGCGTTCGAGGCCGCCGAGTTCGTCGAGGCACTGTTCGGCAAGGAGCAACAGTCACGTGAGACGTGAGACGTGAGACGTGAGACGTGAGACGTGAGACGTGAGACGTGAGACGTGAGACGTTTTCAGGGTATCCTTGTCCCTGCAGCTGACAAGCTAAATATACACTTACACTGGCACATTTCATCGAACATGACACGCATGCAAACTCTCACAATTCACGTTTCACGTCTCACGTTTCACTTATAAATGATTCGATTCACCAACGTCAGCAAGCGCTATCCCGGCGGATTCGAGGCGCTCAACAACATCAGCTTCCACATGGAGCCGGGCTCGATGGCATTCCTGACCGGACATTCCGGGGCCGGCAAGAGCACCCTGCTCAAGCTCATCGCGCTGATCGAGCGCGGCACGCGCGGCCAGATCTTCCTGGATGGGGAAAACGTCACGGATATCGGCAACCGGCGTATCCCGTACATTCGCCGCAAGATCGGTTTCATCTTCCAGGACCATCACCTGCTGTTCGACCGCACGGTATTCGACAACGTTGCCCTGCCGCTGGTCATCGCCGGCTACCGGCACCAGGAAATCGGCCGGCGCGTGCGTGCAGCGCTCGACAAGCTCGGCCTGCTAAGCAAGGAACGCCTCTACCCGATCACGCTGTCCGGCGGCGAACAGCAGCGTGTCGGCATCGCGCGCGCCGTGGTCAACAAGCCCATGCTGCTGCTGGCCGATGAGCCGACGGGCAACCTCGACCCGGATCTCTCGCGGGAAATCATGCAGCTGTTCAGCCTGTTCAATGACGTCGGCGTCACGGTGCTGGTCGCCAGTCACGACATCCCGCTGATCCGCTTGCTCGACTACCCCGTGCTGGCGCTGGAACACGGCCGTCTCGTGCAACACGCGGAAGCCTGCGCATGATCGGCAAGCGCAAAAACCGGCGTCAGCGCGAGCGGGCGCCGCGCATGCTGTCACCGCGCGTCTACCTGCAGCGCCACGCGCAGGTCGCGCTCGACAGTCTGGGCCGCCTGTACCGCAACCTGCTGCCTTCGATCATGACGGCGGCGGTTATCGGCATCGCGCTGGCACTACCGTCCGGGCTCTACCTGCTGCTCGATAACCTGCACCGCCTGAGCGGATCATGGGACGGCCAGGCCAGCATCTCGGTATTTCTCAAGGGCGATGTGCCGGCCCCGCAGGCCGAGGGGCTTGCAACGCGCATCCGGCAATGGCCGGAAGTCAACACGCTGCAGCTGATCACGCCGGCCCAGGCGCTGGAGGAATTCAGCAGCCAGTCCGGCTTTGCCGACGCCCTCGAGACACTGGACGAGAACCCGCTGCCTGCCGTGTTGATCGTCGTGCCGCGCCGCGAGCACACCGCGCCGGGACCTGCCGCGGAATTGCAGAAAAAACTCCGCAGCCTCCCGGAAGTGGACCTGGCCCAGCTCGACCTGGAATGGGTACAGCGGCTCGCCGCGATGATCGACATCGCCCGGCGCGGCATTCTGGTCATCGGCGCTCTGCTGGCACTGGCCGTGCTGCTGGTGATCGGCAATACCATCCGCCTGGAAATCCAGAACCGCCGCGCCGAGATCGTGGTCACCAAGCTGATCGGGGCGACCAACGCCTTCGTGCGCCGCCCGTTCCTGTACAGCGGCCTGTGGTACGGCCTGCTCGGCGCGCTGCTGGCCTGGCTGCTGGTCGTCAGCGGCTTCTGGCTGCTGGACGACCCGGTGGCCCGGCTGGCGGGCCTCTACCAGAGCAATTTCAAACTCGAGACCCTGCCCCTGCTCTCACTCGGCGGACTGCTCGCCAGCGGTATCCTGCTCGGTCTGCTGGGTTCCTGGCTGGCCGTCGGCCGCCACCTGAGCGCCATCGAACCGAGCTGATTATTTCGCCACCGGTGCAGACCCCTCGTTGAGTACGCAATTAGACGCGCGGCACCGGCAAACCGGCCGGGCCGGTGCGGATTGCCGATCGATGCTATCGCTCAGGGGGCGTCGAGGATGCGCTTGCGAATGGTGCGTTCTTCCTGCTCGGTGACCAGGCCGTCCTCCATCAGCTCCTGCAGCACCTTCAGCTGACGGAGGCGGCGCTGCAGGGTCGCCGCCGCAGCGGGCGTCATGCCGGCGTCAGCCACCGGCGCTGAGGCGGGTGCGGGGTCGGACACTGGCACCTGTGCGTCCGCGACCTCGTCCTGCCCGCAATCAAGACGCGCCTCTATGCCCACGGCGATGTCATCTAGGTCGACATTCCTGGAAAACTCCGCGCAGCCGGCCTTCCGGAGCACGATCACCCCGTACAGGTGTGCCTGCTCATCCGGGTACCAGTTGGGGTAGATATCCCGTTCCGACAGTGTGAGTGGTGTCCTGCCGACCCGTCCGCCGATCACGAACACCTCGGCTCCGCCGGGAACGGAGTCAACCTGGAAACGCCGTGGCCTGAACAGATCGCCTGAGTCCACCGCCCGCAGCAGGCACGGCGTGGCCAGCATGGCGACCAGCACAAACACAGCCGCCCGTCGCCCGGCGCGCATGCCGCTGGCGTTTCCGGACAGCGCCGACGGGCTAGAACGCAGCATCGAAGCCGATCAGGAAATAATGTTCCTTCGACAGGTGGCCGGTGTAGTACGTCCCGCTTTGCCGGTCCTCGGACAGGAAATCGACATTCACCTCGCCGATGCCCTTCACGTTGCGCATGAAATAATAGGAGGCCGTCAGGGTGAGCGAGTTGATATCGATGCCCTCGTAGATGGTATCGGTGTTCGCCAGGTCGTTGGCATCGGCATAGTTGTACAGCGCCGAGAAGGCCCAGCGGTCGCTGGGGATGTAGTCGACCCCCGCGAACCCACCGTACCACTCGTAATCCCTGCCCTGCACCAGGAAGTCATCCCAGGAATTCCACAGCACTTGGCCGTACCAGTAGATGTTACCCGCAATATTCCCGGACAGGTCCAGCCCGATAATCCGTTTGTCTGTATCACGGATACCGGAATCCTGACCGGCAATGCCGATCGCGTTTTTCTGCTCACCGGCCAGCCCGAACAGGCCCGCCGAAACCGGACCGATGTCGGTGCCGACCCGGCCGAACACCGTCTTGCTGGAATCGTTGTCGAACATCTTGTCCGGCCGGCGGTAGCCCGGGCTGTTGATGTTGAAGTTCTGCTCGATGCCGTTACCGTTGACGAGGCCCACTGCCAGGTCGAGCAGACCGACACCGCGGTCGAACAGCACGCCCCGATCATAGGTGATGCCGGCCATGCGGTAGGCCATGAAGTCCTGGAAGGTCATGCGGGTCTCGCGCGGGAACATCAGGTCCGAGAGCTGGAACTGGCCCAGCTGCATGCCGATGCCGCTGCCGAACACATCGTCGTGCCGGAACCAGGCGTCCTCGACGATGGCCTCGCCATTGACTCCCTTCTCGGCCAGGATGGCATAGAAATAGTAGGTCAGGTGTTCGCTGAGCGGCGCGCTGGACAGCAGCTTGACCAGGTAGGGCGACTGGAAATCGGTGCTGGCATCGAGGGCGGCGCCGGTCACCGGGTCGATCGACTTGCCGTCCCGGGCCTGCACATAGGCCTGGGCCCGCACGGCCAGGGAGGGCTTGGCCGGCAGGGCCAGCATGTCATCGCCACCCGAAACGGTGCCCTCCTTCCAGTTCGGTAATTTCATGTTGTTATCGAGGAAATGCTCGCCGAACTTGTTCAGCCGGGGATAGGCGGCGTGACAGGCCGCGCAGCTCAGGTTGTATTTGCGGGCGAAATCCGGCATGGCCTGTGCAGACTGTAAACCGCTGGCAAGTACGGCAAGCAGTGCAAGGAGGAAACGTGTGAGGGATAGCGATAGCGAGGGGATGCGGCGCATGCTGTGCTCCTTAGAATGGTTTTCGGGTTGATCCACTTGCTGCTTCATACGTCCAGGCCGGGCTGGACCGATCCTTGCCGGGTCGTGGCCACGCAAACGCAAGCGTGCATTTAATAGATATTGGGCTGACGCTGTCAAACCGGGGTGTGGGGCTCCCGGGCTCAAGGCCAGGCCACCCCGGCCGACTCGCCTGCAACTTTTTATGCATTTGGCACTCTATAGGCAGGAGTGCTAGTATGACGGCAAGCCGTTGAGGAGCGAAAAACCCTGATGTCACAGAATTTAACACTTAAGAATCAGTCAGTTATGATGCCAATGCCGACCGGCAGCCTGGATCAGTATATCCATGCGGCGATGAGCATCCCGGTACTGAGCGCAGAGGAAGAAAAGGCATTGGCCGTGCGCCTGCAGACCCAAAACGACCTCGAGGCGGCGCGCACCCTGGTTATGTCGCACCTGCGTTTCGTGGTGCGCATCGCCCGCGGCTACAGCGGCTACGGGCTGGCGCTGGCCGACCTGATCCAGGAAGGCAATATCGGCCTGATGAAGGCCGTCAAGCGCTTCGACCCGGCCCATGGCGTGCGCCTGGTGTCATTTGCCGTGCACTGGATCCGCGCCGAGATGCACGAGTTCATCCTGCGCAACTGGCGCATCGTCAAGGTCGCCACCACCAAGTCGCAGCGCAAGCTGTTCTTCAACCTGCGCAGCAAGAAAAAGCGCCTGGGCTGGCTGAACACCGACGAAGTCAACGCGGTGGCCAAGGATCTCGGCGTCAAGCCGGAGACGGTACTGGAAATGGAGTCGCGCCTGAGCGGTCAGGATATCGGTTTCGATCCGCTCGGCAGCGACGATGACGAGGACAATCACTACGCACCGGCCGCCTACCTGACCAACCCCGCAAATGACCCGGCCCTGCTGCTGGAGCACGCGGACTGGAGCGAGACCAGCAACAGCAACCTCGCCGAAGCCCTCGACATGCTGGACGAGCGCAGCCGTGCGATTCTGGAGGCACGCTGGTTGTCGGAAGACAAGACTACGCTGCACGAGCTCGCCGCACGCTACAATATCTCGGCCGAGCGCATCCGGCAGCTGGAAAAGAACGCCCTCGGCAAGCTCAAGAAGGCCCTCCAGGACTGAGTGCTTTAAGCCACTGTTAAGCAAACTGGTCTATTCTTTACCAGCAACGGCCCTGCGGGGCCGTTCTGGGTTATACCAGTGCCGCACCGGCACCGAAGGGTCCCCGCCACGGGAAGCGACAAAACTTGCATACAACACGACTCAATCTTCTGGCCACGGGTTTCCTGGTGTTGTTCACCAACTATGCGTTTTTCAGGAACGTGACCGCCGCTTATCCCGATACCCTGTATACGCTCGCGTTTACCGCCTCGCTGGGAATCCTGCTGGCGGGTTTCATCATGCTGCTGCTGACGCTGCTGACGTGGCAGCCCGTCACCCGGGCGCTGCTGGCCGTGATCCTGCTGCTCGCTTCCGTGACGGCCTATTTCATGGACAGCTACAACGTGGTCATCGATACCGGCATGATACGCAACGTGGTGCAGACCGA
>DATKZN010000305.1:0-3299 GCA_035527955.1 Gammaproteobacteria bacterium | reverse complement strand
CCGCATCAACGCGGCCAACACCGGCCAGTTCGAGCGCACGCTGATCATCGCCGAGGCCGGCAGTCACGTGAGCTACCTGGAAGGGTGTACCGCGCCCTCGCGCGATGAAAACCAGCTGCATGCCGCGGTGGTCGAGCTGATCGCCATGGAGGATGCACGCATCAAGTATTCCACGGTCCAGAACTGGTATCCCGGCGACGAGCAGGGTCGCGGCGGTATCTACAATTTCGTCACCAAGCGCGGCGACTGCCGCGGTGACCGTGCGCATATTTCCTGGACCCAGGTGGAGACCGGTTCGGCCATCACCTGGAAATACCCGAGCTGCATCCTGCGCGGCGACGCCGCCGTGGGCGAGTTCTATTCCGTCGCCGTCACGCGCGGCAGGCAGCAGGCCGACACCGGCACCAAGATGATCCATATTGGCCGCAATACCCGCAACACCATTGTGTCCAAGGGCATCTCCGCGGGTAACGGCCAGAACACCTATCGCGGGCTGGTGCGGATGTCGCCGCGTGCCGAGAATGCACGCAATCACAGCCAGTGCGATTCGCTGCTGATCGGCGACCGCTGCGGTGCGCATACCTTTCCCTACATCGAGGTGCGTAACCCCACGGCCCGGGTGGAACACGAGGCCACCACCTCGAAGCTGAGCGAGGACCAGTTGTTCTATTGCCGCCAGCGCGGCCTGTCGGAAGAAAGCGCCGTGTCCATGCTGGTGAACGGATTCTGCAAGGAGGTATTCAGGGAATTACCCCTGGAATTCGCGGCCGAGGCCCAGAAACTGCTGAATATCACGCTGGAAGGCGCAGTCGGCTAGCCTGCATATCGCACCGGGATCGTGCCCGGTGGGAAATGCGGGCTTATTACGTAATCGGAGACAAAGACACATGCTTGCTATCACTAATCTGCACGTTGCCATCGAGGACAAGCCGGTGCTGCGCGGCCTGGACCTGGCTATAGGTACCGGTGAGGTACATGCCATCATGGGGCCGAACGGGTCCGGCAAGAGCACCCTGGCGCATGTCCTGGCCGGGCGCGAGGGCTATGACATCACTGCGGGTGAGGTGCTGTTCGAGGGTGCGGACCTGCTGGCACTGGCGCCCGAGGAACGCGCGCACAAGGGTATTTTCCTCGGCATGCAGTACCCGGTCGAGTTACCGGGGGTGAACAACATGATATTCATGCGCGAAGCGGTCAACGCCGGACGCCGTGCGCGCGGCGAGCCGGAGCTGGATGCGGTGGACTTCCTGCTGGAGGTGCGCAAGCAGGCCGGGCTGCTGGAACTCGACGAGGCGCTGCTGAAGCGCAACGTCAATGCCGGCTTCTCCGGAGGCGAGAAAAAGCGCAACGAGATCCTGCAAATGGCCATGCTGCAACCCAAGCTCGCGATCCTGGACGAGACCGATTCCGGGCTCGATATCGATGCCCTGCGCGTGATCGCCGGCGGGGTCAATGCCCTGCGCAGCCCGCAGCGGTCAATCCTCCTGATCACGCATTACCAGCGACTGCTCGAGTATATCCAGCCAGATTATGTGCACGTCCTGGCAGAGGGGCGGATTGTCCGTTCCGGCGACAGGCAGCTGGCACTGGAGCTGGAAGCGAAGGGCTATGGCTGGATCACCGGGGAAGCCGCGGCATGATTTCCCTCGGGCAACAGCGTGACTGGGCACAACAACTGGTCGCGGCATCAGCCGACGGGCTGGACACTGCGCAGCCGGACTGGATGGCCGTTGCCCGTGCGGCGGCCACAGAGGCGCTCGCCACGCTGCCGCTGCTCGATCGCAAGCAGGAAGCCTGGCGTTATACCCGCATCGATTCCCTGCTGGAACAGCACTTCCTGACGGCGGCCGAGGCACCCGCGGTGCCGGTCGCGGCGTTGAACGGCTGCCTGTTGCCGGCGTTCGATGCCTGGCGGCTGGTATTCGCCAACGGGCGCTTCATGCCCTGGCTGTCCAACCTGCACGATTTGCCGGCGGGTGCGCAGCTGTGCAGCCTGCGCAAGGCGCTGACAACCAATCCCGAACAGCTGGCCACCTGGTTTGGCCAGTCGGTACAACATGCCGGGCATGTATTCACTGCCCTGAATACCGCGCTGATGAATGACGGTGTTTATCTGAATATCGAAAAGGGTGTGGAGCTGGAACGGCCCATCGAGGTGATTTACTTCAACCTGTGTCCGGATGCACCGTTATTGCTGCAGCCGCGCAGCCTCGTCGTGCTGGGCGCCGACGCAAAGGCGACACTGGTTGAGCGCTTTATCGGTCCTGACCAGTCACTGTACTTTCACAACGCTGTCACCGAGATCGTGACGGGCGCGGGCGCCGCGCTCAGCCACTACCGGCTGCAGGATGAGAGCCGCAGTGCCTATCACCTGGGCAGCCTGTTCCTGTCGCAGCAACGGGACAGCCGCTACCACGGCACTACCCTGGCATTCGGCGGGCGCTGGGCCAGGACGGAATACAACACGATCTTCAGGGAGGAAGGTGCGGAATGTACCCTGAACGGGCTGTATACCGTGGGCGATCAGCAGCTGAACGATTTTCACCTCGATGTCCGTCACACGGTGCCCGCCTGTACCAGCCGCGAGCGCTTCAAGGGTGTGCTGTACGGCAAGGGGCGCGCGGTATTCGACGGCCGCATCCTGGTCGAGAAGCAGGCGCAGCACAGCGATGCGGTCCTGACCAATGACAATCTGGTGCTCTCCCGGGACGCCGAGGTCGACACCAAGCCGCAGCTTGAAATCCATGCCGATGACGTCAGATGCAGTCACGGCACCACCGTCGGTCAGCTCGACCCGCAGCAGTTGTATTACCTGCGTTCGCGGGGTATCGATGCCGATGCCGCGCGCAGGATGCTGTGCCTCGGATTTGCCGGTGAGGTGATCGATACCATCGATGTTCCGGTCCTGCGCGCGCTGGCGGCCGGCCGGCTGACGGAAATTCTCGGTACAGCCGCGGCGGCCGTGGAGTAACGCATATGAACGAAAAGACTGCCCAGCAACTGGAACAGCAGGCGCCCGGCGCGGACACCCTGCCAGCGGAGGACACATTGGAGGCGCGCATTATCGCGGCCATACGGACCGTGTACGACCCGGAAATCCCGGTGAATATCTACGACCTGGGCCTGATCTACGGGCTGGATATCAGCGCAGATGCCGCGGTGTCTGTGCGCATGACGCTCACTGCGCCGGGCTGCCCGGTGGCCGGCATCCTGCCGGACCAGGTGGCATCCGCCGTCCGTGCAGTCGACGGGGTGACCGATGCGCACGTCGAACTGGTCTGGGACCCGCCCTGGAGCCA
>DATKZN010000304.1:0-18716 GCA_035527955.1 Gammaproteobacteria bacterium | reverse complement strand
TCGGCGGTTTGCTTTCTGTTGCACTTTCCGTGGGCTCGCGCCCCCCAGGAATTACCTGGCACCTTGCCCTGTGGAGCCCGGACTTTCCTCCCTGCTTGCGCAGAGCGACTGTCTGGCCGACTCCCGACCTGGAGTATAGGGCATTCGTGCGCCCGCGACACGGCCGGCAACGCTGCGTCACCGCCGCCATCAACGTGACCAGGGCTTGCGCACGCCCCTGAACAGCTTGCCGAGCATGCGGTTGAGGGGGTTATCGCGCGGCAACCCGGGAATGAGGCTGTGCTTCCCGCGCAGACCCAGTTCGCGCTTGAAGCGCTGCAGGCTGCGGTGATCCGGGTCGATCTGCAGGCCGCGCCGCAATGCTGTCCAGGCACTTTCGCGCTGGCCAAGCCGGTGTTCCGCCAGGGCGAGGTTGTAGAACACCTCGGCATCGCGGGCCTCGCCAACCGCCGCGTTGCGGCACAGCTTGATGCCGTTACGGTCACCCAGACAGACGCGGCACAGACCGTGAAAGGAGGTGTAGCGGTTCTGGTAGACATCGTCGATCGCGGCGCTCTCGTCGGCGGCGCGAAAGAACATCAGCGCGCCCTCGAAATCGTCACTTCGGAAACACTTCAGACCATCGACAAAGTCATGATGCAGCCGCACATGGCCGGACGCTGCCCCCGCAGAGTTGATATGCTCCATGCTCCCCCCGATGTACGCCTCTGTATACAGCCTGCGCCTCGGCGCGGCCGGCGTTCCCTTGCCGTGCAGGTTAAACCCTTTGCACAAAAACACAACCATGCTCAGCAACTTGCGCAGAACCACTGCCGAGCGGCCCGGCCTGAACAATCACAGACCGCGGATGTCGTCTGCTGTGGCGGAACCCGCGCCAACCGGTATAATCACAACCCGGACAACGCAGCCGCGCACGGACGTGGCTTTTTTATGGCCATGCCAAAACAACACACAACTGAATTCCAAAAGGCCGACGACAAGGACCTGCGCAGCCGCGTGCGGCTGTTCGGCAACCTGCTCGGTGAAGTGCTCAGGGAGCACGCGGGGCAAAACATCCTCGACGCGGTCGAATCGCTGCGCAAGGGCTATATCCGCCTGCGACGCGAGGAGAATCCGCGCCTGCGTGCGCGACTGACGCGGGACATCAGCAATCTCGACCCGGATGCGCTCACCGATGTCATTCGCGCCTTCAACCTGTATTTCAGCCTGGTGAATATTGCCGAAGAGGCGTTCCAGCATCGCCAGCGGCGCAAGCAGGCGCGCCGTTACGGCCTGCTCTGGGTCGGTTCCTTCCAGCGCACCCTGCAGGATTTCCGCGACAGCGGCGTCGGCCCGGACCAGTTGCAGACGCTGCTGGACCAGTCTCTCTACCTGCCGGTATTCACCGCACACCCGACCGAGGCAATCCGTCGCACCGTGATGTCCTCACTGCGCCGCCTGTTCGTCACCAGCGAGAAACTCGACGACCTGCGCCTGGGGCGCGAGGAACGCGAGGCGGTGCAACAGCTCCTGAAACAGCAGATCCAGGTCCTGTGGAAGACCGACGAGGTGCGCCTGCACAAGCCGAGCGTGGAGGATGAAATCCGCAACGGTCTGTACTTCTTCCGCGAGAGCCTGTTCGCCGCCGTCCCGAAGTCCTACCGCTACCTGGAAAAGGCCGCGCAGCATATCTACGGCACTAACCCGACCGGCAAGAAGCTGTCGATACCCGGCGGGCTGATGCGTTTCGGCTCATGGATCGGCGGCGACCGTGACGGTAACCCGTTCGTCAAGCCCGCCACCACGGCACTGGCGCTGCGCCTGCACATGCGCGAGGTGCTTGCGACCTACATCGAGCACGTCGTGGACCTCGGCTACCGGCTGACCCACTCGACGCACCTGTGCGATTTTTCCGCACCGTTCCTGGACAGCTTGCAGCAGGACGAGACCCGCTTCAG
Organism: Gammaproteobacteria bacterium; assembly: GCA_035527955.1. GTDB lineage: Bacteria > Pseudomonadota > Gammaproteobacteria > UBA9214 > UBA9214 > UBA9214. Next base: position 16,779 of record DATKZN010000304.1, on the reverse strand, counting down.
CGAGGCCTGCAGCGATTTCCCGGAGGGCTACAGCCACGAACTGTACCGCCGCAAGCTGTGCATCATGAGCCACCGCCTGCGCTTCAACCTCGCGGACATCGATGCCCGCATCGCGCAACCGGAGACGGACATCGCGGCCAGCCCCGCCGCCTACACGAACGAACAGGAATTCCTCGACGACCTGCTGCTGATCGGTGAATCACTGATCGCCAACGGCGACGCGAACGTGGCCGATGCGGAACTGAAAGACCTGGTGCGGCTGGTCGAGACCTTCGGCTTCTACCTCATGCACCTCGATATCCGCCAGGAATCCACGCGCCACAGCGAGGCCGTTGCCGAACTGCTCAAGACCCTGCAGGTCGAACCGGACTACGACGCGCTGGACGAGACGCGCCGCCAGCACTTGCTGTGCAGTACGTTCGCCGGGCGACCGCCGGCACTCGATCGCGGCAAGCTGACCGAACGCACCCGCGAGACGCTCGAGGTGTTCGACGTCATTCGGCGCATGCAGACGGAAGTCAGTGTCAACGCCTTCGGCAACTACGTCATTTCCATGACCCACACCGCCAGCCACATACTGGAAGTCATGTATCTCGCCTGGCTGACCGGCCTGGCGGGACAGCGCAACGGTGACTGGTTCGCGGATATCCGCATCAGCCCGCTGTTCGAGACCATCGATGACCTCGAGCACATCGAACAGGTATTGTCCGAGCTGCTCGGCAACGAGACCTACCGCGCCCTGCTCAATGCCGCCGATCATTGCCAGGAGATCATGCTGGGCTATTCCGACTCCTGCAAGGACGGCGGCATCCTGGCCTCCAACTGGAGCCTGTACGAGGCGCAGAAGAAGATCATTGCCATATGCGACCGCTACGGCCTGCAGGTGCGCCTGTTCCATGGTCGCGGCGGCACCATCGGCCGCGGTGGCGGCCCGACCCACGAGGCCATCCTGTCGCAGCCGCCGGGCACGGTACACGGCCAGATCAAGTTCACCGAGCAGGGCGAGGTGTTGCGCTACAAGTACAGCAACGAGGAAACCGCGGTGTACGAGCTGGCCATGGGCGTCACCGGCCTGCTCAAGGCCAGCCGCGTGCTGATCGAGCCCGCAGCCGAGGACCGGCGCGACTATCTGGGCATCATGGACGAACTCGCCCGCATCGGCGAGGATACCTATCGCGACCTGATCGACAACACCGGGGGTCTGTTCGACTATTTCTACGAAGCGACGCCGGTCACCGAAATCGGCCTGCTCAACATCGGCTCGCGCCCCTCGCACCGCAAGCAGCAGGATCGCTCCAAGACGTCCATCCGCGCCATACCCTGGGTGTTCGGCTGGGCACAGTCGCGCCATACCCTTCCCGCCTGGTACGGCCTGGGCAGTGCGCTCGAGACCTGGCGCAGCGATGACCCGGCGCGGCTGGCGCGCCTGCAGGGCATGTACCAGGACTGGCCGTTCTTCCGCGCCCTGCTCGGCAACATCCAGATGGCACTGTTCAAGGGCGAGATGAACATCGCCCACGAATACACCCGGCTGGCCGGCAACCAGGAGATGGCGCAGCGCATCTACGCCAAGATCAGCACCGAGTACCGCAAGACCATCATCCAGGTCCTGCATGTCAGCGGCGCACATCACCTGCTCGAGGAGAACCCGGCGCTGGGCCTGTCGCTGTTCCGGCGCAATCCCTACCTCGACCCGCTGAACAATATCCAGGTCACGCTGCTGGCGCGCGTCCGGGACAGCAGCCTGGACGAGGAGCAGCGCGAAGCCTGGTTGAAACCCCTGCTGCGCTCGATCAACGCCATTGCCAGCGGCATGCGCAATACCGGCTGATATCGACCGGCGCGTCTCACACCGGCCGCCACGATTGAGGTATAGTGACCGGCAGCAAAACCACCCTCCGGGACCTGTCATTCCATGGACAAACGGCTCGCACTGGTTGTAGACGACTCCAGGACGGCGCGCGAGACACTCAAGCGCATGCTGGACAAGCATGGCCTTGACGTCGACACGCTGGAATCGGCACAGCAGGCACTCGACTACCTGCAAGGCCACACCCCCGACGTCATTTTCATGGACCACATGATGCCGGGCATGGACGGCTTCCAGGCCGTGGAGGCGATCAAGGGCAACCCGGACACCGCCACCATCCCGATCATGATGTACACCTCCAAGGAAGGCGACCTGTACGTCAGCCAGGCACGCGCCCTCGGTGCTATCGGCATCCTGCCCAAGCAGGTCGAACCGGCCGAGCTGTTCGAGGTGCTCAGCAAGCTCGGACTGGTCAGTGAGCGCCGCCGCCGGGCCACCGAGAGCAACCGCTTCGTGCTCATGGACAACGTGCCGGAGCTTGCCCTGTCCGCCGCCCGCGAGGAAATCCAGGAGATCGCCGAACAGGCCGCACAGGCCGTCGGCGGCAAACATGATGCACCTGGCACGCAGGGTCACCTGGGTGAATTGCTCGAGGATTACCACCACGAAATGGTGGAGAACATGCAGGAGCTGAAGACCGCACTCGACGCGCAGGCCGCGCGCGGTTCACACCCGCTCACCCCGTTGCTGGTGCCGCTGGTAATCATGCTGATGCTGATTCCGCTGCTGTGGATCTACCACGACAGCAGCACGGCCCGTGCAAAACTCGGCGACGCCAACCTGCGCATCAGCAAGCTGGTCGCGGCGCAACAGGATTTCACCAGCAACGAGCACAATGAAAGCAGCACACTGCGACAGCAGCTTAGCCAGCGCGACGACCATGCACGCCGGCAGGCACGCCTGCTCTACGACAGCATCACCTGGGCGATCAACCAGGGCAGTTCGTACGACGTGCACGAGGAGGCGTTCAGTGACCGGCGCCTGGCGATGGTCCAGGAACTGGTATCGCGCCTGAGATCACTCGGCTTCCACGGCACGGTGCAGCTGGAGTCCCACCTCGGCGAATTCTGCCTGAGCGGCAACGATGTGGACGGTTATGTCGAGGCGCCGGCCGACCTGCCGGTCACGGCCTGCGACCTGGTCGGCCATCCCCTGCAGCAACTGCCTGGGCTTGGCGAGCGGCAGTCGATCGCATTCGCCAACTTCATCGCCACCTCGCCGCTGGTCAATAGCGGCGACATCGACCTCGAGATCGCGTCATTCCTGTTCAGCCGGCCGCGCATCCCCTACCCGCCGCAGGGCGACACCGTCACGGCATACGAGTGGAACCGCGTCGCGGCCGCCAACAACCGCGTTGACGTCAGGCTGGTGCCAGACACGGAATCGTCGCGGCAGTGACCCAGCCGGCTGTCGCCGGCAATCGCACAGCGTTGACAAGCCGTACGGCTCCCGGGCACCCGTGGATATCCGGTTTCGGCCAGAACAGATTTGGAATAACCCGTCTGCCAGCGGCAGCTATATTCGGCAAGCGGTCATTCAATCACCGCTTTCATCCCGCGACGGCAGGTAATTTCCAGGGCCTCACCCGCATTGCTCACCGGGCGGCGGTTATCCAACTTAATGAGCTGAAACATCAAGCCAATACCCATTCGGCAACAAACAGTGTGTCAGTGGCCGGTGTGAATTGCGGGCTAGCGCACACCCCAGATGATAATTGCGCCTGCTGCGGCCGCCAGAACCAGCGCGAAAACAGCGGCCAGCCTGATGTGTCTAAGTCGCTCATCCTGCTTGTGCAACTGCGCCTGTGCGTCCTCGAACAGGTTTTGCTGCAGCCTGTGCTCTGCCTCGAGCTTCTTTTCCAGGGCCATGACCTGTTGACTGGTTGCCTCGAGCTGAACGGTGGTGGAAGCGAGGTAAGTCTCGAGTGTCCGGGCCTGTTCCGCTTTCGCTGTACGCAACGCCTCGAGCGCGCTATCCGTGGATTCGAAACGGCTGACTGCCTGAGCAAGTGAGCTCTCGAGGGTCTCGATCTGTTCTTGTGCTGCATCCTGCCGGGCCTTGAGTGCGTCGTCCCTGGTTTCCAGCCGGCTTGCTGTTTCGGCCAGCGCGGTCTTGAGAACCTGCAGTTGTTCGCGTGCAGAATCCTGCAGGAACTTGAGCTGGTTGCCCCGGGTTTCCAGTCGGTGTGTTGTTTCAGTCAGGGAGGCCTCGAGTGCCATGACCTGTGAATGCCCGGCCTCGCGCGCCTGCTCAGTCTCGACGAGCCGTTGCTCAAGTTCGGCCAGCCTTCTGGCGTCTGCCATTCTGGCGGTCCCGGTTTCCCGGTGGCTCTCCACCAGGTCCTCGACTTTCTGTATGGTTAGCAGGGCACGGCGCTCGGATTGGGCCCGCATAAGTTCCAGTTTTCCGGCGAGGGCCTGGTACTCTGCTGTGAGCGCCAGCAGCTGCCGTTCGAGCGCTTCCTGGCGCTGCCGCGGGTTCGATTGCAGTCCGAGGTATTTGTTTATACTGGTTGCGGCGCTGCGCCAGTACTGCCTGAGGTTGTTCAATAGATTTGCCTTTTATTATATTGTTTTATATAAAATTTTATTTTTAGATTCTAGCACGCCTGTATCCAGCGAGTACAGAGACCCGTTGCCGGATATGCCAGACCTGCAGGCTGTAACACTCTGCTGAAAGATGTAATAAACTTGAGTTCGAGGTGTGCCGGATTGTTGCTTAAGAATACCATTATCTCAGGCAGCGTACCTATTGCCGGTGCTCGTAACACTCGCCTTACCGGCGTCCCCACAGGCTTCTTATGAGTTGTAAATCGGATATAAAGAAGACCGTGCTGCAGGGTGTCTACGAGGACAACGCAGGCATACCCCGTTCCTTTCATGGCAAGGGGCGAACGAGGCACGCTATCGGGTCACTGCCCGCCGGGCAACGGACCTGGTACCGGAGCAGGGCTGTTGTCGTCGCCTTACTGGGCCTTGTTGCCCTGGTCGGCATCAACTTTCGGCTGGTCACGGTGGACGGGGCCGGGCCGGTCGCCATGCAGGTGCTGGACGAACCGTCCCTGACCTTGCCGGCGATCCCCATGTCCATGCTGGCCAGTCCGGGGGATGCGCTCAGTATCCACAGTGAGCCTCCATCCAGTCTTGAGCCGTTGCAGGCCATCAGGGATGCCGCCACCACGACCGGTCATTATGACGCCATGCTTGGCCGTCTCGGTATGTCGATGGCAGACCTGTTCAACCTCAAGGTTCAGACGATCGTCATCGACCCGGGACACGGCGGGATCGATCCGGGCGCCACGGGCCATCAGGGTCTGAAGGAAAAGGACGTCGTGCTGGATATCGCCAGGCGACTCAGGGACAAGCTCGCCGGGTCCGGGAAGTATCGCGTCCTGCTTACCCGTGACGAGGACAAAAAGGTCTATCTGAAAGAGCGGGTGGCCTTCGCGAAGGAGAACCGCGCGGACCTGTTCATCTCGATCCATATCAACTCCCTCCCGGCCGAGGCACGACAGCTCAATTATGTCGAGACCTATTACTTCGGGCCGCACACGGATCAGCGCTCACTGGAACTGGCAGAGAAGGAAAACCACGACTCCGACTACCTCATGGGGGACTTTCGCGAGGTCATCGCCAGGATCGGCGACACGCTGAAGACCGAGGAATCGAAAGAGCTTGCCGGTTCCATACACAAACGCCTTTACAGCAATCTGAAACGCCACAATCGCGATCTGCTGAACGCCAGATCGAAGACAGGACCGTTTATGGTATTGTTGGGTGTAGAGGTGCCGAGCGTGCTGGTGGAGGTTTCCTGCATCAGCAACAAGGCGGAGGAAACCCGGTTGAATAGTCCACAGTATCGTGACGCTGTTGCGGGCTACCTGAGGACGGGGATCATCGAATACCTTGAACAGCGCGAATACCGTAGATCTATAGAAAGAGGAAAAACACAACATGTCGCCAAGCAAGAAAGATAACATGCTATACGTCGGGATTGACCTGGGCACCTCCAGGTCGGTGGTATCCGCCAGCAATGGCAATCGCAAATGGGTGGAGAGCTATGTCGGCTGGCCGAAGGATTTCGTTGCCAAGAAAATGCTCGGTAAAAGCGTGCTGTTCGGCAGCGAGGCCCTCGAGCACCGGCTTGCGCTTCATCTCACCCGTCCACTGCGCAACGGCATTATCACGGAAGGCACCGAGCGGGACGAAGCCGCCGTGCATGAGTTGATCGATCACCTGATCGAACTGGCCGGTGCAGGTCCGGATAACGAAATCTGTGTTGCGGTAGGTGTCCCGGCCGAAGCGCTCAAGGTCAACAAGATTGCCATCAGGAATGCCGTAGCCCAGCATGCCAAGAAGCTGATGGTGGTTTCCGAACCCTTCTCCGTGGCCTACGGACTGGGCACGCTGGACAACACCATGATCATCGATATCGGCGCCGGCACCGTGGATTTCTGCATCATGCATGGCACCGTACCTGCGGATGAGGACCAGCGAAGCATCCTCATGGCGGGCGACTACGTGGACGAGCAGTTACTCAAGCTGCTGTCCGAAAAACACCCCGAGGCTGATTTCTCACTCAACACGGTGCGCAAGTTCAAGGAAAAACACGGCTTCGTGGGGGAGCCGAAGCGGCGGGTCAAGATCGAGGCGCCGGTGGACGGCAAATTCACGGAATTCGATATCACCAATGAAATGCGCAAGGCCTGCGAGAGTCCCATGCCTGCCATTGTCGAGACCGTCATCGACCTCATCGGGAGCTTCGACCCCGAGTTTCAGGAAAGCGTGCGCAACAACATCATTATTGCCGGTGGCGGGAGCCAGCTCACGGGCCTGGATACCTATCTCGGCGAAGCCACCAGGCAATTCGGACCCTGTAGTTTTTCCTGCATCACCGATCCGCTCTATGCGGGTGCGGATGGTGCGCTGGAACTGGCAGTGGACATGCCCGAGGAATTCCTGGAGAAACTGTAAGCAACCGATGTGCCCTGCGCGGAGATGACCCGGCGCCTGCGCACGGAAAAAAGAGGCCGGATACATTTCCCATGCAAATGTATCCGGTCCCGTTATGGTGGTCAGGCCCTCGCCCGCCGCCTCGCGATGGCCTACCGATCCTGCGACGGATCCTCCGGTGGACCGCGCAGAATCTTCCGGCCCGTTATCATGGCGGATACCAGATTGCCGCCACCGCGCAGCTCGGTGATAACGACAGCCAGGATGTGGATCAGCCCGATGCCGAGCAACACGAAAAACCCGGTCTCGTGGATTTCGATGAAGGGCCCGCGAAAGGCGCGCATGGACTCGTAGGCGGCCGCGTCGTAGGTCTCCTTTGCATAGGGCATGAGCGTTGCCGGATCGACACCCGGGCCGGCAATCCAGCCCGCGATCCAGGACCCGAGCGGTGGGTAGAAAATATCCGTACCGGCCAGTACCAGCCCGGTGACCGCCTGCACCACCAGCAGTAACAGCAGCAGGGTGACCGCGATGCGTCCGAGCGGGTTGTGCCCGATGTACTGCAGCGGCCGCCCGGCGCTGAAACCGGCCCGGTATGCCCGCACCTTGTCCAGGTAGCCGGTGCCACCAGGCAGAATCGCCCGCCAGCGGGCATGCGGCCCGCCGATAAAGGCCCAGACCAGACGCCACGCCAGGTTCAGCGCAAACACATAGCCGATCCAGACATGCACGGTCTTCAACAGGATTTTGCCGTCGTTGGTCACGCCCAGTGCCTTGTCATTCATGATAACCAGGCCCACGGCGATCAGTCCGATCATGCACAGCAGATTGATCCAGTGAAACCAGCGGACGGTGGCGTCCCAGGCGGGATAGGATTTCAGGTCATTCATGGTGACTCTCCGAATGTGTGTGTTAACCAGATAGTGTGTGCTTGCCCCGCAGGCTCAACCGGCACCAGAGGATGAGCCGTTTGCAGCGACGGGGCAAGGCCAGGTTGCTTGAGTCTGAATGGCGATCCGGCAATCACCTTTCAGAATGACGCCGTGACAGTGCGCGCTACAGAAAGTACGTCTGCACGCTTCAGGCAAGCACATAGGTCCATATCGATTTCCGGGTATCGGTCCGGCGCGCCGGTTATCCGCCGGTTCAGCCAGCCCGCTCCTGCGGCGGCGGTGTCGGTGCATTGAGGTGCGTGAGCAGGCGCCAGCCATCCGCCTGTTTCCGGTAGATATTGGTACCGTAGAACGGCGGTGGCGCCGGCTGGCCGGGCGGCACCTGCGACAGGGTTTCCTCGACATGGTGGATGGCGATATCGCCGCAATCGATCCAGTCCAGGTGCGTGACGCTCAGGGCGACGCCCTTACCCTGTGAGAACAGGTGTTTGAAGACATCCTCGACATCCTTGTGTCCGCGGATCAGGGGGTACATGGGCAACAGGCAGCTGATGTTGTCGGCGTCAGACCACACCGCCAGCAGCCCGTCCAGGCTGCCTTCCTCCAGTGCATCGTAAAACGCGTCTTCCGCGTCCTGGGGTGTCTCGTAATGAGCGCTCATATATTCCGTCCCGGTTGTTTTGTCTGGTAGCCGGCAATGCTTGCACTGTGTGGCGTTGTAATCAAGTCACAGAGCAGTTTGGATGTAGGGTGCGTTCTACGCACCGGCAATGGTGCACAGAGTGCACCCTGCATCATTTCCGTGCCCTTCCGTGTGTTTCCGTGGCCATTATCTATCGCGCATGAGATGCGCTCCTACAAAAATATTCCTGCATTTATATTTCCGTGTTCTTCCGTGGATTCCGTGGCCATTTTTCGTTTCACCTTTCACCTTTCACCTTGTCACGTCTCACGTCTCACCGTTTTGCAATGCACCCTGCAACCGCATCGCCATCAGAGATAATCCGCCAGCATCTCGGCCAGGTAGTCAGACCAGTTGGCCGGCAGCGGTTCTTGCAGTTCCAGCGCGTGTCCCATGTCCACCTCGAATACCTGTTCCATCAGGGCATTGACGGCCGGTCCATGGGACGTGGCCAGGTTCATTTCGCGGTTGGTGCGCAGGCTCAGGCGGTCGAGGTTTGCCGATCCCAGGCAGGCCCAGCCGTCATACACTGCCGCCTTCAGGTGCGACATGCCCGGATAGATGTAAACGCGGATGCCATGCAGCAGCATGGTATTGGCGGCCAGCGCGTTGCTGCGTGTGATGAGCCCGCTGTCGGTGCGGTACGGCAGGATCACCCGCACATCGACGCCGCGCCGGCGCGCCTTGACCAGCTCGTAGATCATTTCATCGCTGGTGAGGTACGGATTTTCCAGGTAGATATGATGCCGTGCCTGGCGGGTCGCCGCGATCTGCGCGCGCAGGATCTGCGCATCTGCGGGACGCGTGAACAGCAGGCGCACCGGGTAATCGTCCTCGCCGGCCGGGACCGCCGGCGCCCGGTCGCGGGCGAAGAAGCGGCGCAGGTCGCCGAACCAGCCGGCATCGTCCCAGGCACGTTCAAAACTTGCACTGATTTCGCCGACCACCGGCCCGCTCACCTCGACCATCAGGTCGTGCCAGTCATAGCGGTACTCGCGGCCGATGTTCATGCCGCCGAGAAAGGCGGTCTCCCTGTCGATCACGATGGTCTTGGTGTGATCGCCGGCCAGCCAGACATTGGCGACCGACCGCGCCTTCACCCGCGAATCCTGCTCCAGGTAGCGCGTGATGGAGGGCTCCGGGACATGCCCGCGCGGCAGCGAGGGCGAGCTGGCCATCCCCGCACCCAGCGTACCCAGGCCATCCACCAGCACCTTGACCTCGATGTCCTGCGCGCGGCGCCTGAGCAGGTCGGCGATACCGGTGGCATAGTCATCGTTGTCGAAGATATAGACCCGTAGCCAGACCGATTCACGTGCCGTGCCGATGCGGTCAATCAGGCGCGGAAAAAACGCCGCCCCGTCGATGAGGTAACCCATGCGTCCCGCGGAGGCGGCGCTGCCGGTCAGCGTGTCCAGCTGTGCCTCCCATTCCGCCAGGTCCATGCCCGCGCCCGCGCTGAGCGGCGGGGGTGGCCGTTGAGCCAGCATGCCGAGCGGCGCGGGACGGGCGATATCCGCCGTCACCCCGCCGGCCAGGGTAAACAGCCGCATGACCGAGGAAACCGGCTGGCTGAACGCACCGCGGACATGGTCAAGAACGGTGTGAAGAAATATTTTCAGCGTTCCCGCCGCCGGCACCGACTGTGCCAACGCCGGGTCTGCCGACGGGTCCTGCAGGAACAGGATCAGGTCCGCGTCGACATCGACATAGACGAAAGGATAGCCGTACCCGCTGTCTTCACCCGTTTCGTACAACCGCCTGCCGGCGGACTCCTGTGCGCCCGGGATCTGGCGCAGGATCACCTGCAGCAGGTCATTGAAGTTGTAGGTGTGTTGCACCTTGATCCCGGCAGGCTTGTAGATCATGGGCACGGACACGAGCTCGCCATCAGCGCCGCGGTACAGAAACAGTTCGTCCTGTTTGAGGATGTCCACAGCGGCGCCGTACTCCGCCGTGTCGGGCGTCAGCACGGCCAGGGCGGCATTCAGCAACGCCAGCCAGTCTTCGCGATCGTGTACCGGAACCGGCACGGCGGCCAGCTGCCGTCCCTCCCCTGCCGTTGCCGTGGCGGGACTCATCACCCTGGCTGGCAGGCGTTTTGCATCACTGCCAAACGGCCCGTCCGGCAGCGGCTCGACCGATACCGACGCATGCCGCAGCGCACCGTTGATGCGATAGGCGAGCGACAGCAGCGGGGGGGTCAGAATGGCCTGCTCGATACGCGGGACGGGCACGCTGCCGCCCCCTGCTGTATCGGCACGCAGTGTCGTCCCGGCCGGTTCGGGGGGTAACGGCGTGACGCCCGCGCAGCCCGCGCACACCAGCATGGCCAGCAGTATCCCGGCGCACCAGGGCAGCATGCCCTTGCTCAGCCTGTTCAGGAGATTTCTCTCATGCATGTCGCGCCTGGCCGGTGTCGATAGCGGAGCGGATGACGGGCGGACCCGGACTGCAAGCCGCGTGACGGATACCATCGCAGACTCCTGGCAACCGGGCAGCGCCAGCCCGACACCGGCTGCAACAATCCGCGCCTTGCTGTTGCCGCGGGTTCAGGGGCAATGCAGCAGCAGCCGGGACGCGCCCTACCCCCGGCGGCCGGATTGCGTGTCTGCCGGTCCGGCCGGCTGCACAACGTCCAGGTGCAGCGGGTCCAGCTTCCAGATGTCGCGGTTGTAGTCGCTGATGGTCCGGTCGGTCGAGAAGAAACCGCTGGAGGCCACGTTGCGGATACTCATCTGCGTCCAGTGATGCCGGTCCTGCCACGCCGCGGCGGCCCGTTCCTGGGCATCGACGTAGGCCCGGAAATCCGCCAGCGTGACCCAGGGATCGTCCGGCGACAGCAATGCCTGGATGACGCCGTCGAAGATGCCGGGTTCCTGCAGGTTGAAGTAACCCGAGGCCAGCAGTTGCATGACCTTGCCGAGGTCCGGATCCGCATCGACGACGGAGCGCGGGTCGTAATTGTTGCGCAGCGCGGCGACCTCTTCCGCATGCAGCCCGAACAGGAAGAAGTTGTCCTCGCCGACGGCATCCAGGATCTCGATATTGGCGCCGTCGTAGGTGCCGATGGTGAGGGCGCCGTTCATCATGAATTTCATGTTGCCGGTGCCCGACGCCTCCTTGCCGGCCGTGGATATCTGCTCGGACAGGTCGGCAGCCGGTGCGATCACCTCCATCAGCGATACCCGGTAGTTGGGAATGAAGGCCAGCTTGAGCCGGTCACCCACCAGCGGGTCATTGTTGACGATAGCCGCCACGCTGTTGACCAGCTTGATGGTCTGCTTGGCCATCCAGTAGCCTGGCGCCGCCTTGCCGCCGATCAGCACGCAGCGGTTGACCATCCCGTCCGTGTCGCCGTCGCGGATGCGCCGGTAGAGATGGATCACGTGCAGCACGTTGAGCAGCTGGCGCTTGTATTCATGGATGCGCTTGACCTGCACGGAAAACATTGACGCGGTATCGAACTGCACGCCGGCCTTGTCCAGCACCACCGCCGCCAGGCGGCGCTTGTTCTCCAGCTTGACGTCCTCCCAGCGTTTGAAAAAGGCGCTGTCCGCCTCCTCGGCATGGCGTTCCAGCAGACCGATCTCGTCCAGGTCAAACAGCCAGCCGTCGCCGATGGTCTCGCTCAACAGCGCGGTCTGGCCCGGATTGGCATGCGCGATCCAGCGCCGTGGTGTGACGCCGTTGGTCTTGTTGTTGAACTTGCCGGGCCAGATGCGGTGGAAGTCGCGGAACAGCTTTTCCTGCAGCAGTTGCGAATGCAGTTCGGCCACGCCGTTGACCGAAAAGCTGCCGACGATGGCCAGGTGCGCCATGCGCACCTGCTTGACATGACCTTCCTCGATAATCGACAAGCGGTGCAGGATGCCGGCATCCCCGGGCCAGCGCATCGCGACTTCTTCCAGGAAGTGCGCGTTGATTCCGTAGATGATTTCCAGCAGTCGCGGCAACAGCCGGTCGAACAGCCACACCGGCCACTTCTCCAGCGCCTCCGGCAACAGGGTATGGTTGGTGTAGGCCATGCAATGGCGGGTGATATCCCAGGCCTGGTCCCATTCCAGCCCCTTCTCGTCCAGCAGGATGCGCATCAGTTCCGCCACGGCGATGGTCGGGTGGGTGTCGTTCATCTGGAACACGTTCAGCTCGGTGAAACGGTCCCAGTCCTCGCCCTCGCTACTCTCCCAGATCGCCAGCATGTCCTGGATGCTGGCCGAGGCCAGGAAATACTGCTGGCGCAGGCGCAGTTCCTTGCCGTTCTCGGAACTGTCGTTCGGATACAGCACCATGCTGATGTGATCGGCGCTGTTCTTGGCGGCGACCGCCTCGGTATAACTGCCGGCGTTGAATTCGTGCAGGTTGAACTCGTCGGTGGCCGCGGAACTCCACAGCCGAAGCGTGTTCACCGTGTCATTGGCAAACCCGGAGATCGGCACGTCATAGGGAATCGCCAGCACGTCGTTGGTGTCGACCAGGCGCATGCGTGGACGGCCCTGTGTGTCGCGGTAATGCTCCACGCGACCGCCGAAACGCACCACCTGGGTGAACTCGGGTCGTTCGATCTCCCAGGGGAAGCCGTCACGCAGCCAGTGATCGGGGTCCTCGACCTGGTAGCCATCCTTGATATGCTGGTGAAACATGCCGTACTGATAGCGAATGCCGTAACCGATCACCGGCAGCTGCAGGCTGGCGCAGCTGTCCATGAAGCAGGCGGCCAGCCGCCCCAGGCCACCGTTGCCGAGTCCGGCGTCCACTTCCTCGCTCTCGATCTCCTCGAGCGCCAGTGCATGCTGTTGCATCGCACCGCTGGCTGAATCGCGCAGTTGCAAGTTGAGCAGGTGGTTGCCCAGCGCGCGGCCCATCAGGAATTCCAGCGACAGGTAGCAGGCGCGGCGCGTACCGGGCCGGGTAAAGGCACGCCAGGTATTGCGCCAGTCGGACATGAGCCGGTCGCGAATGGTCACCGCGAGCGCCTGGTAGACATCGACCTCGGTACAGCCGAGGAAGTGGCCGCGGTGATGCGTCAGGTAAAAATCGAAATCCCTGCGAATGGCGTCGGCATCGAGTGGCAGCGGCTCCATGATGGGCAGCAGGTGAAGTTCCTTGTGGGCGGGGTTGCTTTCGTTCATGGTTACTCGCTGTCAGATTCCGGGTTCTTGGTACAGGGCAATATATTGCTGGGCGCTTTCGCGCCAGCTGAAATCCTGGTGCATGGCTGTCTTTTGCACGCCCGGCCAGTACTTCGGGTGATGGAACAGCGCCACCGCGCGCAACAGCGCCGCATGCAGCGACTCGCTGTCGGGCCGGTAAAAAACCACGCCGGTCGCCGTCCCGTTCAGCAGGTTTTCCTCCGTGGCATCGACCACGGTGTCCGCCAGGCCACCGGTATGGTGCACCACCGGGGGTGTACCGTAGCACAGGCTGTACAGCTGGTTCAGCCCGCACGGCTCGTAGCGCGAGGGCATGACAAAGAAATCGGCCGCCGCCTCGACCAGGTGCGCGATGCGTTCAGAATAGCCGATGAACAGTCGCACCCGGTCCGGAAACCGCGCCTGCAGCTGCTGCAGGCGGTCGATATAGTCCTTCTGGCCGTCGCCAATAATGACGAAACTCGCCTTGAGCTGCGCCAGCAGGCGCCCGGCTGCCTCGGCCAGCAGGTCACTGCCCTTTTGCTCCGTCAGGCGACCCACCGACCCGAACAGGGGTTGATCAGCGAGTGCCGCGGCAGGTTGCCAGTCAATCTCGTTAAACAGCGCCACGCGGTTCGCCGCGCGCCCCGCTTCCCGATCGTCGATGCCGTAGTTCATGGCCAGCAGGGGGTCGGTCGCCGTGTTCCAGATGGCGTGATCCAGGCCGTTGAGTATGCCGCGCAGCTTGTCGGAATAATGTCGCAATATGCCATCCATGCCGTACCCGAACGCAGGGGTGAGGATCTCGCTGGCATAGGTCCGGCTCACCGTGGTGATGGCATCCGCGTAGACCAGCCCGGCCTTGAGCATGGAAAACCCGCCATAGAATTCCACGCCTTCCAGGTGCCACAAGGACTCCGGTAGCTGCAGGCGCAGGAATTCCGCGCGCGAAAAATGTCCGCCAAATGCCAGGTTGTGGATGGTGAAGATGGAGCGCGGCGGCTGCCCCTGCTCGTGCAGGAAGGCCGGCACCAGGCCGGTCTGCCAGTCATGGCAATGCACCACGTCCGCACGCCAGCCGTCCGGCAAGGCCCCGGTCGCGATCCGCGCCGCCAGCTGTGCGAAACAGGCGTAGCGCTCGGCATTGTCCGGCCAGTCGGCGCCATGTTCATCGATATAGGGATTGCCGGGGCGGTCGAACAGCGACGGGCAGTCGGCCAGCCAGACCGGCACCCGGAAGCCCTTCGGCAGCACCTCCAGCACGCGGAACGTGCGCGCCGTGCCGGCCACCGGGATATCCAGGGTGGCGACCACGCGCGGTTTTTTCAACGTGCGCAGCACGTCGCCGTAGGCCGGCAGCAGCAGGCGCACATCGACGCCCAGGTCCTTGAGCGCGTGCGGCAGGCTGTAGCCGAAATCGCCGAGTCCACCGGTCTTGACCAGCGGAAACAGCTCGCTGATGACATGCAGTACCTTCATGGCCGGCCTTGCAGGAAAATCGCCCCCAGCGGTGGCAGCGTGAGACTGACGGATTGCGCGAAATCCATCCACGGCACAGGCTCCACGGACATCGCACCATTGCCCAGGTTGCTGCCGCCGTAGTATTCCGAGTCGGTATTGAGGATTTCCTGGTAGTAACCCGCCTCCGGCACGCCGACGCGATAGCCGTGGCGCGGCACAGGCGTGAAGTTCAGCACGCAGATAATGCTCTCTTCCGGTACATCGGACATGCGCAGCAGGCTGAGCACGGACTGGTCGCTGTCGTGACAGTCGATCCAGCGGAAACCGGCCGGGTCGTGGTCGTAGCGGTGCAGCGCGGGCTGCTCGCGGTACAGGCGGTTGAGATCGCACAGCAGCTGGTGGACACCACGGTGACCGTCAACCTCCATCAGCGGCCAGTCGATCGTGTGGCCCTCGTCCCACTCCAGCCACTGCCCGAACTCACCGCCCATGAACAGCAGCTTCTTGCCCGGGTGGGCATACTGCCAGGCATAGAACAGGCGCAGGTTGGCCAGCTTCTGCCAGTGATCGCCGGGCATCTTGCCGAGCATGCTGCGCTTGCCGTGCACCACCTCGTCGTGTGAGAGCGGCAGTACGAAATTCTCGGTCCAGGCATAGAGCTGGCTGAAGGTCAGCTTTTCGTGATGATACTTGCGGTGGACCGGGTCCTCCTCGATGTAGGACAGGCAGTCGTTCATCCAGCCCATATTCCATTTCAGGCTGAAGCCGAGGCCGCCGATCTCGACGGGACGCGACACCATCGGCCAGGATGTGGATTCCTCGGCGATGGTCAGCACGCCCGGGAACAGGCCGTGCACCACGCGGTTCATCTCGCGCAGGAAATCGATGGCCTCGATGTTTTCCCGGCCGCCGTACTGGTTGGGCGACCATTCGCCCGCCTTGCGGGAATAATCCAGGTACAGCATCGAGGCCACGGCATCCACGCGCAGGCCGTCGATATGAAACTCCTCGATCCAGTACACCGCATTGGTGAGCAGGAAGTTGTGCACCTCGCGGCGCCCGTAGTCGAACACCAGCGTACCCCAGTCCTGGTGCTCACCGCGGCGCGGATCGGCATGTTCGTAGGTCGGCTCACCGGTGAAGCGCGCCAGGGCGTAGAAGTCGCGCGGGAAATGCGCTGGCACCCAGTCGAGAAGGACGCCGATCCCGTGCAGATGACACTGGTCGATGAAGTAGCGCAGGTCATCCGGGCTGCCGTGGCGCGCGGTCGGCGCGAAGTAGCCGGTCACCTGGTAGCCCCAGGACTGGTCCAGCGGATGTTCGCTGACCGGCATCAGCTCGATGTGGGTATAGCCCAGACCGGTCACCCACGGGATCAGCTGTTCGGCCAGCTCGCGCCAGTTGAGAAAGCCGCCGTCCGGACCCTTGCGCCAGGAACCGGCATGCACCTCGTAGATGCTCACCGGCTGGTGCTGCCAGTCGAACTGCGCACGCGCAGCCAGCCACTCCCCGTCTGCCCACGACCAGGTACTGTCCTGCGGCACGATCGAGGTGGTGTCCGGCCGCAGCGCCATGCGGCGCGCATACGGGTCGGTCTTGGTGAACGCCTGGCCGCGCCGCGACATCACCTCGTACTTGTAGGTGTCGCCGGCCTGCAGGCCCTGGATGAACAGCTCCCAGATACCCGATGAGCCGCGGCAGCGCATCGGGTGCCGGCGTCCGTCCCAGCCATTGAAGTCGCCCACCACGCTGACGCGCGTCACGCCCGGCGCCCACACGGCGAACTGCA
>DATKZN010000303.1:0-5751 GCA_035527955.1 Gammaproteobacteria bacterium | reverse complement strand
TACAGGCTCCGTATTGCCGGCCTGATACCCTTCCTGTCGCTTTCCGTACTCTGTCTGTCCCTCTCCGGGGAATTACAGCAGCAGGCTGGACAGGCGCTGGTCGCCTATGGCGCGGTCATTGCCGCTTTCCTGGGCGCCTGGCACTGGGGTGCTGCCATCGATGCAGAAAACCGCGAAGCAGTTACGGCCAGGATGCTATTCGCGGTGACGCCCGCCCTGCTTGGCTGGCTCGCCATCCTCCTGCCGCTGTTCTACGGCCTGGTGCTGGTCATGGCGACCCTGCTGTTTGCCTGGTTTGCCGACAGGCGCTTGATCAAAGGCCATGCCTGGTATCTCGTGCTGCGCAAGCGCTTGACCTTCGTTGCGACGCTCAGCCTGGCCGTTGCGGCGCTGGTTGTGTTGCAGGAGGTTTGACATGGACGCGCCTGCACAGGATTCCAGCACTCCGGCAACGATCCGGGTCGGGGTGAGCGCCTGTTTGCTGGGCCACAAGGTCAGGTTTGACGGTAATCACAAGCACAACCGCTTTATCACTGACGCGCTCGCCGATTATTTCGATTTCGTTTCCTTTTGCCCGGAGCTTGCCATCGGCATGGGTACACCCCGCGAGCCGATCCGGCTCGTTGGCGCCGGATCCGACCTGCAGGCGGTCGGGGTGAAAAACCCGCAGCTCAACGTTACCCGGCCATTGCGTGCCTACGCCGGCAAGGTTGCGCAACGCATCGATGACCTGTCCGGTTTTATTTTCAAGAAGGACTCACCCAGCTGCGGAATGGAGCGCGTCAAGGTTTACCAGCCAAACGGGGTAACGGTCCGTTCCGGGACCGGTATTTTCGCGCAGCAGATCATTGCAGCCGACCCGCTGCTGCCGGTCGAGGAGGAAGGGCGCCTCAATGATCCGGGGTTGTGCGACAGCTTCGTCACGCGCGTCTATGTTTACGCGCGATGGAAGGCGCTGCGCGATGCAGGCATAACAAAATCTGCCTTGCTTGATTTTCATGCCAGTCACAAGCTGCTTGTACTGTCGCACAGTACGGAGATGTACCGGCAGCTCGGACGGCTGTTATCCGGCCTGGACAGGATTTCACTTGACGAGGTTGCCGACACCTACATCGCCCGTCTGATGCAGGCCCTCGGCACGCCGGCGACACGCAAGCGTCACGCCAATGTCCTGCAGCACCTGCTGGGCTATCTGAAAAACAACCTGGATGCATCGCACCGTACGGACCTGATGCATACCATAGAGGCCTACCGGCTCGGTGAGTATCCGCTGGTGGTCCCGATCAGGTTGCTGCAACACCATTTCAGCAGTTACCCGCATCCCTATATCAACAGGCAGGTCTACCTGGATCCCCATCCGCAGGGGTTAAAACTGCGCAATGCGTTGTAGATATTGCCATGGATGCCCCTGACAGCTTCGGCATTGTGGTGGTCGGTGATGAAATACTCACCGGGAAGCGCGCCGACCGGCATTTTCCGCACCTTGTCGAAACGCTCGGCGAGCGAGGTATGCAGCTTGCCTGGTCAAGAGTGGTTGGCGATGACCGGCGGCGCCTGGCGCACGAACTGAAACTGTCGCAGCAGGATATCGTGCCGGTATTCTGTTTCGGTGGCATCGGTGCAACTCCCGACGATCAGACCCGCCAGGCAGCCGCCGAGGCATTCGGTGTGCGGCTGGTCAGGCATCCGGAGGCAGCGGCATCGATCGAAAGCGGGTTTGGCGACGCCGCCTTTCCGGATCGCATCCGGATGGCTGACCTGCCCGAGGACTGCCGGCTGATTCCGAATGCAGTCAGCCGGATCCCGGGATTCACACTGTACGATCATCATTTCCTGCCTGGATTTCCCCACCTGGCGTGGCCAATGCTTGACTGGGTGCTCGAGCGCTATTACCCGTTGCGGCATGCGCAACGCCAGGAACGCTCGCTCAGGGTTTTCAATGTCGCCGAATCGGAGCTGGTACAGACGATGAACGAATTGTCTGCGCGCCACCCCGATGGAAAATTATTCAGCCTGCCGCGTATGGCGGAAATCAATTTCATCGAGCTGGGGTTCCGTGGCGAACATGATGCGGTCGAGTCGGCGTTTGCGGATCTTGTCGCGGCCCTGACAAAACGCGGCCTGCATTTTGAATGGCCAGAGCGCGCGAAGAGGTCTGAAGGTGCCAGGTGCGCGAATGTCCGGCACGCAGCCCGGTAGCGGTCGAGTCCCCGGAGGAGTTTCCTGGCGACCAGACGTTGCGCGGCACATCGGTGTGATGCGCCTGCGTCGGGCTCAGCGTGGCTGGTCTGACTTGAGGATCTGGCTCATCTGCCTGAGTCCTGTGCCGATCGATTCGCCGAGACAAATGGCACCGGCCGCCTCTATTTTCTTCTGCTGCCTGGCGGCAGACCGGCCGCCGACGAAAACCGGTACCGGACTGTCCTTGACCAGGTCAGGCAGTTCGCTTTCGAACAGGCTGCGTGACGGCCGGAAAGAGCCGGATAGTACAATGCCGGCGCAGGGCTTTTGCCTGAGTACCATGGGTAACTGCTCCAGTGGTGTGTTGGACCCGAGGATCAGCACGCGGTAGCCGAAGTTCACGGTAGCCAGTGCAAACAGCAGCAGGCCGATTTCATGATACTCACCCGGCAGGCAGGCGAGCAGCAACAGGGGGCCGCTGCTGCGCTGGTTTATGTGATGAATGCGGGTACCCAGCTTGTTGCGCAGGTAGACCGAAAAGAAGTGCTCTTCGGCGATACCGGCGTCGCGTTCCGTCCAGCGTTCGCCGAGCAGTCTCAGCAGCGGGAATATCAGGCGCTGATTGACCACGTCGACGGGATACAGGGACAGTGCATCGTTGTAGCTGCTGTCCAGTGCGTGTTCGTCGAATTTCTCTACCGCGTGCAGCATCTTCTGCTGGTAATTTTTCCAGACGTCCCCGGTGCTTGCCAGGGATGCCGCTTTATCCGCATCCGTGGCGCGCTCGAGCAGGGGCTTCACCTGGCTGATGGCTATTCCCTGGTCAAGCAAATCGAGCACCTGCCTGATCAGTTCGACATCATCTTCGGTATAGAGCCGATGGCCTTTGGGTGTGCGCTGCGGGGTGACCAGGTTGTAGCGCCGCTCCCAGGCGCGCAGGGTAACCGGATTGACGCCGGTCAGATTCGCCACCGTGCGGATGGGCAGCAGACTGCCGGGAATCATTGATTTTTCTGCAGTATCTACTTGGGGCATGGGCTTGACTCGTATATCTTGTACAAGAATTGTACTATATTTCTGCGCACGGTGTGAGTCATTGTATACGGCGAATCTCGCTCTGAAGGCTGCGAGACACTGCTTCCGCCGGGCATGGACACACGCCGGCAGGCACTAGAGGTGCATGGCGATGAAGACAGTGATCGTGGGTGGTTCGGGTGGTATTGGCAATGCCTTTGTCGAGGCGCTCGCGAGCCGGCCGGAGGTCGGGGAAGTCATCGCGACCTTCCACCGCAATCCGCCGGTGAGCGGTCATCCGCGGGTCACCTGGCAGCGGCTCGACCTTGCCGATGAAGCCGCGATCCGCGACTGGGCGGCGCAAACGGGTGACATTGACTGGCTGATCAATGCGGCAGGCATCCTGCATACCCGGGCACAGGGCCCCGAAAAGACCGTCCGGCACGTCGATCCGGCTTTCTTCATGGAGAGTGTGCGAATCAACACGCTGCCTGCCCTGTTGCTGGCCAAGCATCTGCATGACAGGTTCCGGCATGGGCGGCCGGCTGTGTTTGCCACCGTATCGGCAAAGGTGGGCAGTATCGAGGATAACAGGCTGGGCGGGTGGTTCAGTTACCGCGCGTCGAAAGCGGCGCTCAACATGTGTCTCAAGACGCTTGCCATCGAATGGCGCCGGAGCCTGCCCAATGTCGTGGTGGCTGCCTTGCATCCGGGGACGACAGATACCGACCTGTCGAGGCCGTTTCAGCGCAATGTGCCACCGTCGCAGCTGTTTGCGCCCGAATACAGTGTCAGCTGCATGCTGAAGGTGCTGGACGGCCTGACGCCGGCACAATCCGGACAATTCCTGGCTTTCGACGGTGAGCTGTTGCCCTGGTAACGGGGCGCGACAGGTTCGAACGCCGGTAGTGGAACAGAATGTAGGGTGCATTACACGCACCGGCAAGGGTGCGCAAAGCGCACTCATGCGATCATGCTGAACAAACTGTGCGCATGGGCGCTGCTCACATTGCGCCATGCCAGCGTGTCCCGGCTACATCCGCCAGGGTTTGCCGTTGCAGTGCGAGTAATTGCTGCACGCGCGGGTGCAGCCACGGCATGGCAGACGTCGGCTGTTGTTCTGCGTTGGCCTGGCGAGTGCCTGTGTGGCGATGTCGTGTGAAGGTGCTGTGGTCATCGTGGTGTGTCCAGTCGTTATGAAAAAACCGGGATGGCGGGAAAACCATCCCGGTGATCCAGCCGGTAGCCCCTCCCGGCCGCCTGGCAGGCAGGTCGGGAGGGGTTGCGGCGGATCAGGTCGGCTGACTAGCCTTCATCGATGCCACTGTCGATCGGGTTGTTGATGATCTCGTGCAGGTTGCTGCCGGGTACGACGGAGCTGAGGACCTCGATACCTTCGTGCTCGGCGGTACGAATAGCCTCGTCGTAGAGCTGACCGGTCTTGTGCATCTGTAATTCGTAGTTGCTCATGGCATTTCTCCTTTGTGGTTTGTCAGGGATGACTGGTTGACTGTCCCGTTTGTCGTATGTCGGTGATGACTTGACGGGTCTGGTTCGCGGCGGGTTGTCCCAGGGGTAACAGAAAACGGCCGCCCCGGGTGCTGTCAGGCGGGGGTACATGAATACCCGGGGCGACCGCGTAAAACTGTTCTGTAGTGAGCGGCAGGCCAAATGCACCAATGCCGGCTCCGCCTGTGTTGCCGGGTGCGGTGCCGCAGCGAGAGCGGGAAGCGCAGACCGTCCGCCTGTTTTGGTGTTTGCTGTGCATTTTGGTCAGTGGCATCTATAGTCTGGTTTGTAGTATCAGGGTTGTACAAAGAGCGAGTAAACTCTGCTTGCTCGTGTACAAATATAGTACAAAAATTGTACATGTCAAGGGTTTGTGCAAATAAATACTAACTGGCCGGATTTGCCGGGAATTTCCCGAAGACTGGGGCGGGGCCGTGTCTGCGTGGTGCAGGGCGGCTGCAGAGCATCGTTCAGTAATATTGGTGCTTGCAGCGTCGCCCGAGGCGCCAGCGGGTAAGCCAGCCGTGCAGAGTGGTGTCGAGCAGCCACCGCAGGCCCGGCAGGTGCGCCAGTCGCGCCTGCCGTTGCTATCGCGGCAGTTCCTGCCTTGGAATGGCAAAGGCATGGGGTCCGACGTGTAGCTGCCCCTGCCGGTCCAGGACGTACAGTCGATCGAAGACAGTTCCATAATATGATAATTAATACAATAATTTAAATCGTATAGCACTATCCGCCCGGCTGAATGCGCCCGGCATGGTCAAGGCGCCGGTAGTGTGCGACTTCGCGCCGGCAAACGGGGCGGCCGCCATCGAAGAGCGCCGTGACAGGTTTGTAGGCCGACATGGCGGCGGTTTCCGGGCCGGGTGGATGCGGTCGGGCGCATGAAGAGTACCTGTCGGGATTGCGGGTCAGGTGCCAGGCGGGCGTGGGCCATTCGCTTAAACTCTTGTTGATGGCCGGCTTCACCGTTGTCTCGC
Source organism: Gammaproteobacteria bacterium (assembly GCA_035527955.1). GTDB lineage: Bacteria > Pseudomonadota > Gammaproteobacteria > UBA9214 > UBA9214 > UBA9214. The sequence continues at coordinate 70 of DATKZN010000303.1, read as the reverse complement.
GAGGTCCGTCAGTATGCACAAAAAATTATACAAAAGCTTGACAAGTGTTGGTGATCGTCCTATACAGGTA
>DATKZN010000302.1:0-5431 GCA_035527955.1 Gammaproteobacteria bacterium | reverse complement strand
ACGCCCCGATCTCGCCAACCGCATCGGTATGCTTGTGCGTGTGCGGGGTGGCGCAGTCGTACATTGCCGCGTCGCGGTTATCCAGGCCGAGGCCGAGATTGATCGCCAGCGAGCTGATGCCGCGCTCGGCGAACAGTTCCTGCAGACCGGCCATGATTTCCATGCCGCGGTGACCGAGCGTGCCGTGCGTCATCAGCACCACGGGGCCGCCCGGCCAGCTCGAGCCGGCCTGCTCCAGGTTGGCGTTTAGCGTCACACCGTTGTGTGACAGGGTAACGACCCCGGCGCTGGCGGCAGACGCCATACCAAGACTCAATAGCAGGATAATGAACAGGTTACGCATGGTGGACTCCTCACGTGTCGGTGCTTGTTATCAGCGACCCAGCCGGGTCGTGTATAGCGACTAGGGTAGAACCATGCAGGCGGGAGATCAACGTCCGGCCTGAGAAAACCAGGATTGCACTTTCCCCTGACAGCACGACTCGACATACCGGGATACGCCAAAGCCGACAAGACGCCTACCGTAGGATGCGGCAAGCCCCGCGAACCGCATCGACCGGAACTACCGACCAGCTGTGTCTGCATGCCCCAGCCTATCACGATGGGCACCGAACTCGCGGGGTGACAGGTACTGCAGGAGGTCCTTGCCCTCTGCGCTGAGGACGAGATCCAGCCCCAGCGCCGGATAGAGCCAGTGTTGTTGCCGGTCATCGGCATGCACGACCTCGGCCGGCGCGCCGAACCGGGCCTGCACAATGGCCTCGTCCAGGTTGAGTGTGGGCAGAAAGGTGATGACCCTGACCGGTGCCGCGTAGGCAACCGGCAGGTCATCGGGATGCAGGTGGTAGCGGCGCGTGCCGCCATCCTGGAACGCCCGTGCGCGCAACGCCAGCAGCGTGTCCGCCGCGACATCCAGCACCAGGATCAGGCGGCCCGTGATCGGACCGGCCGTGTAGTGGCTGTAATAGGCCTCCAGCGTGCCGGCCTCCTGCGGCGGCGCGATGATCGCCAGGTCCAGGTCGGCGCCCATCCGCTCCATGGCCTCGCCCAGCGTGGTCTGGCCAGGCGTGATGCCGAACACCCGCGTGTCGCCGCCCGGCAGCGGCTCGATCTGCCAGGGCAGGCCGGTCACGGGCATGTCGCCGGACGGATCGCTGCGTTGTTCGCCGGTGTTGAGGAACAGCAGGCCGGCCACGACCAGTATCGCGACCAGCAGGCCCAGGAAATATTTCATGCGTGGTCGCTGCCTGTTCTGTAACGATAATTTGCAGGGCGGAGTATAGCGAAACCGCCGGCCAGCAGGTGGGTGTTTGTCCGGATGCAGCTCGCTCCGGCACGCCGGCCGATGCCACTAGCGCGCCCGGGATCCCCCGGCTGGCAGCCTGCCCCGCCCCGCGCCAACCCTGCCCCAGCGCCGGTTTTATCCGAAAAAGGCATGCCACCCGGGACGCAAACCGTTACACTACGCATCCTTTCAGACTTTGACCCGGCTATTGATGGACCCGGATAATCGGGGCACACCGCCCGGGTCCCGGCGTTCCACGCCTGCCCCCTTTTTTCCAGGTACTGCACAATGACCACCGACACGGTAACCGCGTTCAATCAACTCGCGCTGAACAAACCCATTCTCCAGATACTGGACGAGGTGGGCTATGAAACCCCCTCGCCCATCCAGGCGCAAACGATCCCGTTGATGCTGGCCGGCAGGGACCTGGTGGGCCAGGCACAGACAGGCACCGGCAAGACCGCGGCCTTCGCCCTGCCGATCCTGAACAGGCTCGAGTTAAAGCAAAAAGACCCGCAGGTGCTGGTGCTGGTGCCGACCCGTGAACTGGCCATCCAGGTGGCCGAGGCATTCCAGAAATACGCCACGCACCTGCAGGGTTTTCATGTCCTGCCGATTTACGGCGGCCAGGATTACCGTGTACAGATTCGTGCCCTGCAGCGTGGCGTGCACGTGGTGGTGGGCACGCCCGGACGCGTGATGGACCATATGCGCCGCGGCACCCTGAAGCTCGACATGCTGCGCACCCTGGTCCTGGATGAAGGCGATGAAATGCTGCGCATGGGCTTCATCGATGACGTGGAGTGGATCCTCGAACAGACACCGGCCGGCCGGCAGATCGCCCTGTTCTCGGCCACCATGCCGCAGCAGATCCGCCGCATCGCCACGCGCCACCTGAAAGATCCCGCGGAAATCACCATCAAGGTAAAAACCACCACGGCCGAGACCATTCGCCAGCGCTACTGGCCGGTGAGCGGCGTGCACAAGCTGGACGCCCTGACCCGCATCCTCGAGGCCGAACCCTTCGACGCCATGCTGGTGTTCGTGCGCACCAGGATTGCGACGGTCGAACTCGCGGAAAAACTGGAGGCGCGTGGCTATGCCGCGGCGGCGCTCAGCGGTGACATCCCGCAGGCCCAGCGCGAGCGCACCATCGAACAATTGAAGAGCGGCAAACTCGATATCATCGTCGCCACCGACGTGGCCGCACGCGGCCTCGACGTAGCGCGCATCAGCCACGTGGTGAACTACGACATCCCCTACGACACCGAGGCCTACGTGCATCGCATTGGCCGCACCGGCCGCGCCGGCCGCGCCGGCGATGCCATCCTGTTCGTCGCGCCGCGCGAGAAGCGCCTGCTGGGCGCCATCGAAAAGGCCACGCGCAAGAAGATCGATATCATGGAGCTGCCCTCCACCGAGCTGATCAACGACAAGCGCATCGCCCGCTTCAAGCAGCGCATCACCGACACCCTGGCGACCGAGGATTCCGGCTTGTTTTCCCAGCTGATCGAACAATACCAGCAGGAACACAACGTACCCGCACTGGAAATCGCCGCCGCCCTGGCCCAGCTGCTGCAGGGTGACACCCCCCTGCTGCTGCAGAACAAGCCGCAACGCAAGGCAGACAGCACCCGGTCCGAACCCAGCCAGGCGCGCAAACCGCGCAAGACCGAAGGCGCCCGCCCCCGGGACAAAGCGGACAGCAAGCCGCACAAGGCTGACGGTGCCCGCCCCAAGGACCGGGAAGACGGGAAGCCGGGCAAGGAACGCGAGCGTAGCGCGGCGAAGCGGACACCCGATTCCGACATGGAACGTTTTCGCATCGAAGTGGGCCATGACCACGACGTCAAGCCGGCCAACATCGTCGGCGCCATCGCCAACGAAGCCGGCCTTGACAGCAAGAATATCGGCCGCATCGACATACATTCCGACTACAGCCTGGTCGACCTGCCCAAGGGCATGCCCAGAGACGTGTTCAACACCCTGAAGAAGGTCTGGGTGTCGGGCCAGCAGCTGAGAATTTCCCGTGCGGGAGAAGAAAACCGGCCGGCGTTCCCGGTGGCCCAGCGCGGCAAACCCAAAGACAAGGACAAGGCGCGCAAGAAAGACGGATTCAAGGGCAAAGGCGGCAGCAAGAAGAAGATCCCGAAAAAGAAACCGAAGTGACCGATGTGGCCGGCTGCGGTTGATCCAAAACGTGGTCTGTCCCCGATTTGCCCATATGACTGGCTGGCCATGCCGTCCAGATAGACTATGCTTGTTGCCACGAGGCCCGGAATACTCGGACCAGGGACGGCGCTTGCGAAGCTGGCGAGGAGGGCAAGTCATGACCAACGATTACGCTGCGCTGTCGCACACCCGCCTGCACGCGGGTATCCCCTGCCACACCCCCGATGGACTGACGCCGCTGGTGCATGCCAACGACCCGGCCATCAGCGTCATGACGGACTTCCTGAAAGTGACACCGCTGACCATCGAGCCCGGCATGAACATCGACGCGGCCCTCGACAAGATGAAAGCCGCCGGCATCCGCCTGCTGCTGGTGCCGGACAGTGAGGACAACATCGTCGGCATTATCACGGCCTGTGACATCCAGGGCGAACGGCCGATCAGAATCGGCCAGGATGCGGGCATCTCACGCCATCGCATCCATGTGGACATGCTCATGACACCCCTCGACGAGGTCATGGCCATGGACATGATCACGGTGCGCAACGCGCGTGTCGGTCATATCATCCATACCCTGCGCAAGCAGGAGTGCCAGCACATCCTGGTGGTCGAGACCGATCGAAGCAGCGGCGCACCGATCATCCGCGGCGTGTTCTCGATTCCGCGCATCAGCAGACTGATGGGACAGGACGTCAGTGACCCCGAGTATGCCGCACACTCGCTGGCGGAGGTGTTGCACGAACTGGGTTGACCAGGGATAAGGGGGTGGAGGGATTATTTTTTAATCCCTCCACCCCCTGTTCTTCTCGAGGTTAGCTTTTCACTTTCTTTATCATGTGGTTGATGACATGGCTGTGCTCGCGCTGAGGGCTGAACATTACAATCTCCGCGTCTGCGTTGACCTTTACGTTGTGCCCGGGCGGCCAGTAAAAAAGATCATTCGCGTTGACCGTCTCCTGTGTGCCGTTCGCATCCGTCGTGGTGAGTTGACCGCGCAAGACGAAGCCCCAGTGTGGACACTGGCACAAATCGCCTTCCAGTCCCTGGAACAACGGGGTGGTATCGACGCCTGCAGAGAGACTGAAGTACTCGCCGCTGATCTTTCCTAATCCACTGGCATCGCCGAACTCCGTTTGCTGACGAATCACGGCGCCTGGAATTTCCATCTTAACGTCTACGTCCTCTTTGGCTATTCGCATGCTGGCTTCTCCATTGTGCCTATCGATGCCTAGGATATGGGGACGGAGAGATTATTTTCTAATCCCTACGTCCCTGTTCTTTCTCGTATTCTGACACCATTTATTCGGTTGATGCGGTTCGCACCTCACCGCATCAACCGACTGGATCAGGTCTTGGGGAGGGTTACGCCGCGCTGACCCTGGTACTTGCCGCCGCGGTCCTTGTAGGAGGTCTCGCAGACCTCGTCGGACTCCAGGAACAGCACCTGTGCCACGCCCTCGTTTGCATAGATCTTGGCGGGCAGCGGCGTGGTATTGGAAAACTCCAGCGTCACATGCCCCTCCCACTCCGGTTCGAACGGTGTGACGTTGACGATGATGCCGCAGCGCGCATAGGTGGACTTGCCGAGGCATATTGTCAGCACGTTGCGCGGAATCCTGAAGTACTCGACGGTCCGCGCCAGCGCGAACGAGTTGGGGGGGATGATGCAGACATCTGACTTGACGTCGACGAAGCTGTTGGCATCGAAGTTCTTGGGGTCGACGATGGCCGAGTTGATGTTCGTGAATATCTTGAATTCATCGGAACAACGAATGTCGTAGCCATAGCTCGAGGTGCCATAGGAGACGATGCGGCCATTGGCGTTTTCCCGGACCTGGCCCGCCTCGAACGGCTCGATCATGCCGTGTTCCAGTGCCATGCGGCGAATCCATTTGTCGGACTTGATGGACATGTCACCTCAATTCTCAGGTGTCGTTATGGTTGTATAGCTACGTCTGATCACGACGACTTGCA
>DATKZN010000301.1:0-9207 GCA_035527955.1 Gammaproteobacteria bacterium | reverse complement strand
AGTTCCGGATTGCCCTTGCCGGATAACACCCGGTAAAGACTTTCCCTGTTCAGGTCGGCCGTCTGTTACAGCATATATCTTGATTCGCAAGGGCTTTTCGTAAAACGTGGGACCAGGTTTCAACCAGACCGGAGATTCGGGATAATCCCGTTCACACAAATCGAGCACGGGACACAGGAGCTGCATGGAATACGAAGACCAGAATGCAGGTGCAAACAGACGGCCGGGGCCCAGGACCTGGGGTCTGATGGCGCTGATCGCTTTCATCACCGTTATCGCCGTCTGGATGGTGCCGGTGGACGACAAGGATGCGCCGACATCCCTGCCTGAACTGCCGTCCGCCCCGGGCACAGGGGAACCGTCGCAGCAGCCTTCCGGCCCAGGCATGTCCGGAACACTCGAGTCATCCACCGGCGCGCAACAGTCATCCGCCATGAGCATATCCAGGTCACTTGATCTGCCGCTGCCGCCGGGCGGTGTTGCCACCGTCACTGGTGGGGGCGAGGGCGCACGAACCTTCCTCTATGGATTGCGCGCCAGCGGTGTACAGCCTGATCCGGAAGTGGTCTTTGCCGAGGCAGAGCGCTTGCAGGGCAAGGGTGAGCTGGAAGACGCCTACCTGCTGTACCGTTATGCGGCCCGTCATGGCCACACGCAGGCGGCCATGATGCTCGGCACGGCGGCCGATCCGGCCTATCACTCGGCAGCAATCAGTTACCTTCCGGAGCCGGCGCCCGGCCAGGCCCACAAGTGGTACAGCATGGCCGCTGCCGCCGGTGACGTGGAAGCCGGTCAGCGCCTGGAGGATCTGCATGGACGTCTGAAGCGTGATGCTGCCGCCGGGGATGAGCAGGCACAGCGTCTGCTGCTAAAGTGGCGATGATCAGCCGGGAGAGGGTGACGATGAAGAACCTATTGCTTGCGCTGGTGATGGCCATGCTGGCCTGCCAGGCAGTGACCGCCATGGGAGCGGGGAGCGCTGACAGGCCGCTGCTGATGGCGGGCAAACACAGTCTTTACCAGCGCGTACTGTCCGTGCCCGGTGCGCGGCTTGCCGACAGCCCGGGCGGCAAGGCGGACAAGCCGGTCGTGCCCTTTACCGCCTTCTATGTCTATGCCCGCGAGCAGCAGGGCGGCAGGGAATGGATCGAGGTCGGCACGAACCGCCACGGCAGCCGCGCAGGATGGCTGCCCGGTTCAGAGTCCATCGAATGGAACCTCGGGCTTACGGCCGCCTTCCAGGACCCGGCCGGACACGACCGGGTGCTGCTGTTCAGGGATAGTGATTCCCTGCGCCGGATTGCCGAGCAGAACGACCTGACTACCTACCAGCGGCTGTACGACGCGGCGGTACAGGGACAGATATCCGACGACTCGCCCGTGGTCGCCATCCAGCCGGCCGGCCACCTCGATGTCAGGGAGGATTTCTACCTTGTGCCGATTCATCGCTACGAGGATGTCTATCTCGGCGGCACGAAGGCACGTCTGCTGCAGGTCTCCAGCGTGCCACTGGCCACCGATGACGCCAGCGCCGGCAGTCGGGGCTACACGGCGGGCCTGGTGTTTGTCATCGATTCCACCCTGTCGATGCAGCCCTACCTCGAGCGTACCCGCGCGGCGGTGACCACCATCTTCGATACCCTGGGCAAGGCCGACCTGCTCGGTCAAATGAATTTCGGCCTGGTGGCCTACCGCGACAACGTCGCAGCGGCTCCCGGGCTGGACTACCTGGTCCGGACCTATGTCGACCTTGACGAGGGACGCGATGCCGACGGTTTTCTCTCCCGCCTGAAATCGCTGCGCGATGCCCGCGTGTCGAGCCGGGACTTCACCGAGGATGCCTATGCCGGTGTGAAACAGGCGATCGAGGGGGTCGACTGGGCGGGTCACGATGCCCGCTATATCGTGCTGGTGACCGATGCCGGTGCGCGTGATGCCGATGACCCGCTGTCCAGTACGGGCCTGGACGCCGAACGCCTGCGGCAACTGGCGCAGGAGAAGGGGATTGCCATATTCGTGCTGCACCTGCTGACAGGCGCCACCAAGCCGGATCACGCGGCGGATGCCGCGCAGTATCGACGGCTGGCAGACTTCCCGGGTGTCGGCAGCCTGTACTACGGCGTGCCCACCGGCGATGTCGACGAGTTCGGCCGGGTGCTGGATGCACTGGCAGGGCAGATCACCGGGCAGGTACGGATGGCCGCCACGAGCCGGCCGGCACCGGTTCCAGTGTCGGCCAGCGGCGATGCGCAACTCGTCGAGCTGCAGGAGCGGGTGGCCAAGCTGGGCAATGCGCTGCGCATGCGCTACCTGCAGAAGACCACCGATGGCAAGCTGCCCACCATGTTCGATGCCTGGCTGCTGGACCGTGACTTCCGCAATCCGCAACGCAATGCCCTGGACGTGCGGGTGCTGCTCAGCCGTGACCAGCTCTCGGACCTGAGTGATGTGCTTTTGCAGGTGCTCGAGGCGGCGGAAGAGGGCCTGTTGTCACCGCAGAACTTCCTCGGCGAACTGCAAAGCCTCGCTGCGACCGCTACGCGCGATCCCGAGCGCCTGGGTGAGACGACGGCGACCACGATGGGCGCGGGTGGCAGCCTGGCGGACCTGGGTTTCATGCGCGAGTACATCGAGGACCTCCCCTATACCGGTGAGGTGATGGGCATGTCGCTGGATGACTGGCAGAGCTGGTCGACGCAGGAGCAGATCACCTTCCTCAATCGCCTGGAGGACAAGGTCAGCTATTACCGCGCCCTGCACGATCATACCGATCTCTGGATCAGCCTGGACGGCGGGCCGGTCAGCGGTGATTCGGTCTACCCGATCAAACTGGAACAGTTGCCCTGATGCCCTGGCCCCTGCAGGGCGTGAAAAGGGTGCGTGAGGCGGTGAGCGAACCCCAGCGCGCCACCATCTACCTGTTGCATGATGTGGTCAAGGAACGCGCGTCCCGGGGAGTGGGATTCCGCCTCCGGGTGCCGAGTCTGCGGATCAACCAGGGCGAGCAGATCGCCCTGATCGGTGAGTCGGGCAGCGGCAAGTCGACCCTGCTGGACATGCTGGCCTTCGTTCTGCAGCCATCTTCGGCGGGCGCCTTTCGTTTCCGCCCGGGAGAAGACGGGGATCCCGTCGATGTGGTCGATTGCTGGCAGCATGCCAGGCAGAACATGCTGGGTGACCTGCGCAAGCGCCATATCGGATATGTGATGCAGACCGGTGGCCTGCTGCCCTTCCTGTCGGTCCGCGACAATATCAGCCTCAGCCGCAATGTGCTTGGCATGAAACGTGACGGGACGGTGGAACACCTCGCCGAGATGCTGGGCATCGCCAGCCAGTTGAAGAAACTGCCGGCTGATCTGTCCACGGGCGAGCGCCAGCGCGTGGCCATCGGCCGCGCGCTGGCGCACCGGCCGGACATCGTGATCGCCGACGAGCCAACCGCTTCGCTGGACCCGTTCGCCGCAGAAAAGGCCATGTCACTGTTTCTCTCGGTGGCGCAGGAGTTCAATTCGACGGTGATCCTCGCCAGCCACGCCTGGCGCAACGTCAAGGAGCTCGGGCTGCGGCGGCTGTCCCACCGCACCACGCGTTCGAAGGACAGCAAACTGACAGAAACGGTGGTCAGCGGTTAGCCCGCATTTCGCGCGGGACGGCGGGGAGGATGCAGATGCATGGACAGGCTCAACCATAGATGAAGACACCAGGCTCGATCCGTTCTGAAACCTGCCCTTGTTCCGGGCGTGCGTCATGCAACAGTCCCTCCGGGACAGCCGCGCTGTGTCGTGATTAAAAACAAGTTCAGGATCCTGCGACTGGCGAGCCGGGACTACCTCCACGAGTGGCAGATGTCGGTGTGTTTTGTGCTCGGGCTGGCGGCGGTGCTTGGTCCCATGCTGGTGCTGTTCGGTCTCAAGTTCGGCATCGTCGGTGCGATGATGGACCGCTTGATCGAAGACCCGGCCAACCGCGAAATCCGCCCCGTGGGGAGCGGGCGTTATGAGCAGAAATGGCTGAATGACGTGCGCCGCAAGCCCGAGGTCGTATTCCTGGTGCCGCGCACACGCAGCATTGCGGCGACCATCGAACTCTCCAGTCCGCAGGTATCCCGCATCGTGCCGGTGGAACTGATCGCCTCCGGCAGCGGTGACCCGCTGCTAGCCTCGGGCGCTCCGTTGCCGGAGGGGCTCGACCGGGTGGTGCTCTCGCGCAGCAGTGCTGACAAGCTGGCCGTCAGTGCGGGTAACGTGCTGGATGGCAGTCTTGCCCGGCGCTTCCAGGGCCAGCTGGAACGTGTACACCTGCCCCTGACGGTCGCGGCCATTGCCCCGGAGCGGGCGTTCGCGCGCGATGGTGCCTTTGTCTCGGTAAAGTTGCTGGAGGCACTGGAGGATTTTCGCGACGGGCGGGCGGTGCCCGAGCTCGACTGGGGCGGCCTGCCCGCTGACGGCCAGCGCAGTTATGCCGGCTTCCGGCTCTATGCGCGTTCCATCCATGACGTGGTGGGCCTGCGCGATGGATTCGCCGCCATTGGCGTCGAGGTGCATACGCGGGCGGCAGAAATCGAAACGGTGCAGCGCATGGACCGCAACCTGACCGTCATCTACTGGGCCATTGCGGCGATCGGCATGGTGGGATTCTCGCTGTCGCTGGGCGCCAGTCTGTGGGCCAATGTCGAACGCAAACGCAAGCAGCTGTCGATTCTGCGGCTGGTGGGATTCCGCACCCGGGACATTATATGGTTTCCGATGGTGCAGTCGCTGTTCACCGCCATGCTGGGCTGGGCGCTGGCTGTGGGTATCTACTACGCAACGGCAGTGGTTATCAATGGCATGATGTCTGATCAACTGGAGGCGGGCCAGCAGGTCTGCCGGCTGTTATCTATTCACTATTTAATTGCCCTTGGACTGACATGCAGTGCCGCAGTGATAGCGGCGGGCCTGGCGGGTACACGCTCGGCGCGTATCGAACCCTCCGAAGGCCTGCGCGAAATCTAGCGATACTGCGGCAGGAGCGGATCTTTTATGCCCGGTGCTTTATCGGGTACATCCGCGATTTCCCACTGAATAATCACTTTCCCGTCATCCCGGCCTGCGGCCGGAACGACGGTTTAATCAGCGCTTCCCTGGCCATCCGGTCGCCGCTTTACTACAGGGTCAGCTGAAGCCATAAGTATCAACGGGATTCAATTATTGCGGACGCACATCAGACGGAGACGGCTGAAGTCGCCTGGTGCTAGAATGGCCGCTTATTGCCCTTGATGGATTTTGTCGCACTCCGTATCCGAAGCCTGTTCGATTCGCATGACTCAGAACCCCGTTCGCATCCGCGAAATTCCCTATAACTACACCTCGTTCTCCGATCGCGAGATCGTGATCCGCTATCTCGGTATTGAGATGTGGGAGGTGCTCAACGAACTGCGCAGTTCACGCAAGACGGGCCGCTCGGCACGCATGCTGTTCGAAGTGCTGGGCGACATGTGGGTCATCGACAGGAATCCCTATATCCAGGACGATCTCCTCGACAACAGGAAGCGCTGGGGATCGCTGGTGCACGCCTTGCATCATCGGCTGGACCAGGTCGTCGCGCGTGCCGAGGACAATGCGCAGGCGCTCGCACTGGTCGCGCGGGCGCGCGATGAGGTCAAGCGCTTCGAGTCCTGGTTTCCGCAGGCGCATGAGTTGCGCCGGCGTATCCGCCGCCGCCTGGGGCGGGTAACCCGCGCCGACAATATCGACTTCGGCGGCCTGGCGCGGGTTTCGCACGCAACCGATGCCACCGACTGGCGTGTCGAAATGCCGTTCGTCGTGGTGAGTCCGGATACGGAAAACGAGGTCTGTGCGGTGGTTGCCGCCTGCATTGAGCTGGACCTGACCATCATCCCGCGTGGCGGCGGGACCGGTTACACCGGCAGTGCCATCCCGCTGTCCGGCAACAGTGCCGTGATCAACACCGAAAAGCTCGAGGCCCTGGGTCAGGTCGAGCTGCGCCGTATCGAAGGCGTCGACCACGAAGTCGCCACGGTGCGCACCGGCGCCGGGGTGATCACGCGCCGCGTCGCAGAAAAGGCCGAGGTGGCCGGGTACGTGTTTGCGGTCGACCCGACCTCGCAGGATGCCTCCACTATCGGCGGCAATGTGTCCATGAATGCCGGCGGCAAGAAGGCCGTGCTCTGGGGTACCACGCTGGACAATCTGCTGTCCTGGCGCATGGTGACGCCGCAGGCGCAGTGGCTGGAGGTCGAACGCCTCAACCACAATCTCGGCAAGATCCACGATCAGACGACGGTGACTTTCCGCATCACCCGCTATGATCGCGACGGGCGCACGCCCGTCGGCGAACCCGGGCTGATGCAGCTGCCCGGCGCCACACTGCGCAAGCAGGGGCTGGGCAAGGATGTCACCGACAAGTTCCTCGGCGGACTGCCCGGTGTCCAGAAGGAAGGCTGCGATGGCCTGATCACCTCGGCGGTGTTCGTGCTGCATCGCATGCCGGCGTTCACCCGCACCCTGTGCCTGGAATTCTTCGGCAGCGATCTGCGCCGCGCGGTGCCGTCTATCATCGAAACCAAGGATTACCTGGACGCGCGCGAGGATGTGTTGCTGTCCGGTCTGGAGCACCTCGACGAGCGCTACATCAGGGCGGTGAGCTACAGCACCAAGGCGCCCCGGCGCGAGTTGCCGAAAATGCTGTTGCTGGTCGACGTGTCGGGCGACAACGAAGACGCGGTGGCCGATGCCTGTTCTGTTGTCGTGCGCATGGCCAATGCGCGCGGTGCCGAGGGTTTTATCGCCGTCAGCCCGGAGGCGCGCCGTCGTTTCTGGCTGGACCGTGCCCGTACTGCCGCCATCGCCGCGCATACCAATGCCTTCAAGATCAACGAGGACGTGGTGATTCCGCTCGAACGTCTCGCGGAATATGCGGAAGGGATCGAGCGTATCAATATCGAGTATTCGACGCGCAACAAGCTGGCAGTGATCGACGCGCTGCTCGACTATCTCGGTGGTGAACTGCCTGAACTGCACGCCGGTATGGAATTCGAGGACAGCGCGGAGAATCGTGCCATCGACTCCGCCAAGATCGAGGCGGCGCGCCGTCATCTGCGCAACGTCTCGCTACGCTGGCACACGCTGCTGGAAAATATCGACCAGCCGGCGATAGCGCACGCGACACTGCTGCCGGACGGTTTGCGCGAACAGGTGCAGGGCGGCGACACCCTGTTGGCCCTGCTGCTGCGCCGCGAGTTGCGCATTTCCTACCGGCGCGAGGTGGAGCGCCCCCTGAAGGAGATCTTTGGCGGTCGTGAATGGGATGGTGTCACAATGCGGCTGGATGCGATCCACAAACGTATCCGTTCCAGCCGCCTGTTCGTGGCCACGCATATGCATGCCGGCGACGGCAATGTGCATACCAATATTCCGGTCAACTCCAACGATTACCAGATGCTGCGGGAAGCGGAACAGATCGTCGATCGCGTGATGGCACTGGCCACTGCGCTGGGCGGCGTTATCTCCGGCGAGCACGGTATCGGGATCACCAAGAACCGCTACCTGGATGCGGCAATCATCGATGCCTTTACTGCCTACAAGCAGCAGGTCGATCCGAAAAATCATTTCAATGCGGGCAAACTGCTGGCCGGTTCCGGCCTGGATAATGCCTATACCCCCTCGTTGCGCCTGGTGCAGCAGGAGGCGTTGCTGCTGGAAGAGAGCGAGCTGGGTGAGCTCAACGACGACATCCGCAACTGCCTGCGCTGCGGCAAATGCAAGCCGGTGTGCAACACCCACATACCGCGCGCGAACCTGTTGTATTCGCCGCGCAACAAGATTCTGGCCACCGGTCTGATCATCGAGGCCTTTCTCTACGAGGAACAGACCCGCCGCGGTATTTCCATCCGTCATTTCGACGAGATGAACGACGTGGCCGATCATTGCACGATCTGCCACAAGTGTCTCAATCCCTGCCCGGTCAACATCGACTTCGGCGATGTCACCATCCGTATGCGCAATATCCTGCGCGCGCGCGGCCAGAAACGGTCCAGTCCACTCACCTGGGCGGCCATGGCCTTCCTCAACATCACCGATCCGCGCAGTATAAAATTGATGCGCAAGGCGATGATCGAGTGGGGTTACAAGGGGCAGCGGCTCGCCTACCGGTTTGCCAGGCGGTTGGGGGTCGGCAGCCGTGGCAGTGTGCCACGGGCAACCACCGGCGCCATGCCGATCAAGGCGCAGGTCGTCAATTTTGTGAAAAAGCCGATGCCTGGTGGCCTGCCGACCCGGACCATGCGCGCGCTGCTGGGGGTCGAGGACAGCAAGCTGGTGCCGATCCTGCGTGACCCGGCCAGGGTCACCGATGAATCCGATGCGGTGTTCTATTTCCCCGGGTGCGGTTCGGAACGGCTGTTCAGCCAGATCGGCCTGGCTACGCTGGCCATGCTGTATGAGGCCGGTGCCCAGACCGTACTGCCGCCGGGTTATCTGTGCTGCGGCTATCCGCAAACCTCAGGGGGTGATGCCGAGCGTGGCCGCAAGATGAGTACCGACAACCGGGTCCTGTTCCACCGGGTGGCGAACACGCTCAATTACATGGACATCAAAACCGTGATCGTCTCCTGCGGGACCTGCATGGATCAGCTCATGGGATACGAGTTCGACAGGATATTTCCCGGTTGCCGGCTGCTCGACATTCACGAATATCTAATGGAAAAGGGCGTTAGCAGCGAGGGCAGGGGCGACGTGCAATACCTGTATCACGACCCCTGTCACACGCCCATGAAGACCTATAGTCCCACGGCTGTGGCGGCAAAATTGCTCGGGCAGGACGTGCAGCTGTCGGACCGTTGTTGCGGCGAGGCCGGTACCATGGCGGTGTCGCGCCCGGATATCTCGACGCAGGTCCGCTTCCGCAAAGAGGAAGAACTCCGGCAGGGTATTGCAAACCTCACCGGCGCTGACCGCGCCGTCGCCGGCAATGTGAAGCTGCTCACCAGTTGCCCGGCCTGCCAGCAGGGCCTGTCACGCTACGCCAACGATACCGGTCTGGAGACCGATTACATCGTGGTGGAGCTGGCCAGCCGTCTGCTCGGTGAACGCTGGCAGAAGGAGTTCATTGAGCGTGTGAAGAACGGTGGTGTGGAGCGGGTACTGTTGTAGACGGCTGTCCAGCGGGCAATGGTGGCGACTGGGCTAGACGTGATGAATGACCACT
>DATKZN010000300.1:0-3214 GCA_035527955.1 Gammaproteobacteria bacterium | reverse complement strand
ACGAACGCGACTATGTCTTCATGGTTCGAGATGCCATGCTCATGGACCTCGATGTCGGCCTGCAATCTGTTTACAAAGAGATTTGCATATAACTGGCAAAGATTGGTCGGGTCCGGTTCGAATGCATGGACTTCCAGTTCGGGATGGCGTGCCTTGGCTATAATTGAATACAGCCCCGCGTGTGATCCGATGTCCACGAACATGCTGGCATCGATCTTTTCAATCCAATCGTCCAGGTACGAAATTTGATCTGGTTCGTAGAGTTCCAGTGCGACCTTTTTGTCCAGTGAGTGCCGCCAGTCGAACAAAAAGCGTGCACCGTAGGCGGTTCCGACGGAAAAACCCCCATTGGTAAATATGTAATACCGTTTCAGAAGGCTGGAGACAGCCTTGCGTAAATACTTTCTTTTCTTTCTGTGCATGATGACAACCAGACTGTTACCGGTGTCCTGGTGCTATCCTGATGCAGTCGTTTTTCATGGTAATTATTGCATTCGGGCGCCGCTTCCTGATAAATTCCTCAAGCTGTTCCATGCTCGGATAATCCTTGTCGATCCCGAATAAACGGGCATCGTCGATCAGAACCACGTGGTCAAGGGCAGACTGATAAATCGACTCCAGTTCGTCCATTATTGGCGTATCCTTTTCACCCTTGCCCGTGTTGCCGCCGGAATAGTGGCCATCCAGCCAGAAGAGCGCGGGTTGTTCTAGTTCGGGCACAATAGACTTGAGTGCAACAGCGCTGTCATTTTCGATGACCTTGATCTTGCCGCTGCCTGCAAAACGCTGCTGTGCTTTTTTTGCTAGCTCGGGGCTGATTTCAATGGAAATGAGTTCTTCGAAGTGGTCTTTCATCGCCTCGATCATGTCGCCGAACAGCGTGCCGGTCTCTACCATAACAGGCGTGTGGTAGCGCCTTGCATAGTCCAGTATCGTTTTCTGCTTGATAATGTGTGGAGGTGGCGTCTTGCGGCCTCCTGCAAGCCAGCCTGCAATTTTCAGGTACTGTTTCAGTCGGTTCATGTTTTTTCCAGTTCAAAAATACCGCAACCATAGTTGCAGCCGCAGTCATTTACCAGTAGCTCTTTTGTCAGCTCGACGTTTTCATGCAGGTCGCCGCTGTCATCCACGAACGAGAAGCTGCGCACCCTGAACCTGCCGTCGAACAGGGACAGCAGGTATTTTACCGAGAATACGCGATGTGCATTGAATTCGATCCGCTGTGGTCCAATGGGACAGGAAAGATATAATGTGCCGCCTGGCCTGAGTATGGTATGCAGGTTTTGCAGACCCTTGATATGACCCTCGAAATCGATCGGGTCACCGTAGCGCCCCAGTCCGAAATGCTCGATGGCATGCAGGCAGGACAGGGAGTCGGTGTAATTTTCCATGCCGGCTGGCAGGGAGATCAGGTTTGCCTGCTTGAAGCGAATATTGTGAATGTTTGAGTCGAGTGGCCGAATGTCCAGCACCTCGATTTCCCGGAATGCTGCTACGTGAGCCACGAAGCCGTCGATGCGTGAACCGATATCGACATGTTTCTCCGGCTTGCTGTCATGGATCCGCCGTGCGACCAGCAGATCCTGGTGGAAATAGTGACCACGTGCAGTGCCGCTTTGCTGTTTCTTTTCGTGCGGGTAGGGGTTGATTTTTGTAATCGGAATACTGTGTGAAGACCTGCGGGACTGTCTTTTCAGTTCGTTCAGTTCCCCGAGCAGCGTGGGGGCGTGCCGTACGAACTGAAAAAATTTCTTTGGTCTCATGATATGGAACTTATCTGTAGTAGTTTTATCCAGGATGGAAGCATGCCCTGATAACGGGCTGCTACGTAAGCTGCGTCCATTGGGAAGGCAGTATATCCGAATTCGGCCAACCCATGGCCGGTACAATCACGGTCTTGTCCTCTGGCCGGGTCAGCCACGCCGCCCACCAGTGCAGGGAACTGTTGGAGAGAATGAAGTGCCGGCATTGCGTCATCAGGTACAGGTCCTGGATAACGCCTTCATGCGGGTCCTTGCTGCTGGCAAAGGTGACGGGGTGGCGGCTGGTGATATTGGTGCGCGCCCATTCCATGTCCTGGGCAAAGACGAAGTAGTGCGGATTGTCGACCTGCTGTTCAATACACGCCATGGCCTGCCGGTAATACTCCAGCGACAGGATGTGATGCTTCGGGTTCGGCACTTCCTCATAGCGGCGCACGGCCAGGCAGACGGCGTTTGCGGCCTGTACGTCTGCCAGTTCACCGGCCAGCGGCCTGGTCAGTTCATCCGGGAAATGCACCAGGGTCTGCATGTCGAGGTTGTCGAAATAGCGGGGCGACTGCCAGACGCCGTTGAACACCGTGGGCCGGACGATTTTCAGATGGTAGATTTCCGGATCAAATGCCAGCGTCCGCTCCTGGATGAACCGGCGGCGCTCCAGCGGCAGCAGCCTGTTGAGCTTGCGATCCAGCGAGCGCAGGGTGCGACCCAGTGGGAACACGCGGCTTTCCCGGCGGCTGGCCGATGTCGCGGGTGGCAGTATCCGATCCAGCAGGTAACGGCGCCGGTAGGTGGGGTCGCGCACAAAGCCGCCCGCGGTATCCAGCCTGAGCGGGACACTGTTGCGTTCCGCCAGCGCCCGGGCAAAGGCATAGATGAACAACTGGTTGCCCAGGCCGCCGAACAGTCGTGCAATGACACAGGGTGAACTCATGCACAGATGCTGCGCCACCAGGCGCAGGGAAGGGTTAAATCGGCAAGTGCCTGCGACGGGCGGCCCGCTATGGACGGTCTGGCACGAAAGCCAGGCAGCGGCACCCTATTCATGCCAGAAGTCGCTGATCCAGGTGGCCGGCCAGATGCCGTCTGCGGCGTCGTCTGGGTTGTTTGAGACGGGGAAGGACGACACGCGCGCGCCGGCTGGTAGTTTCGATGCCTGCCACCACCGGGACGGCATGGGGGGCGCAGCGCACCTTGAACAGCAGACACAGATGGCACTATCCGGAATTCTGTTCAGCATGTCAGAGATAAGTTGAATGCCAGTCCTGCAGGTACCAGGAACGAACAGCATATTTTTCTGATGTCTTGACAGGGAATCACATGCCCCGGTTTTTTGCGACTCGGTGATAAACCGGCTGCGTAACGACCAAGCATTGCCCCAGGCGAGAGATTTTCTCCGGCGTATTGTCTTGCGGATCCTGGTATGTCTTGATGGCATGAGGAGCGTCATTTTG
>DATKZN010000299.1:0-2030 GCA_035527955.1 Gammaproteobacteria bacterium | reverse complement strand
CCTCTGACCGGTGCCTGGCTGGTATGGAAGAGCGGATACCAGTGGGCGGATACCTGGCTGGTCTGGACCTATGTACTGTATATCGTGGCGGGCCTGTGCTGGTTGCCGGTGGTCTGGATCCAGCACCGCATAAAACAGCTGGCGGCAGACGCCCTGCGCATGGAGACGGCACTACCGGACAGTTACCACCGGCTGTTCGGCTACTGGATGCTGCTGGGCTGGCCGGCGTTTGCCAGCCTGGCCATGATCTTCTTCCTGATGGTGTTCAAGCCGGCATGAGTTCGAACGAAACGGACAGTGAGGGTGTCTGGTTCGTCTACGATGGCAACTGCCCGGTCTGCAGCTATGCAGCCCAGGCACTGCGAATCAGGAAACGTTTCGGCTCACTGCACCTGCTGAACGCACGTGACGGCCAGGCGCACCCGCTCCTGGCAGAGATCAGCCGGCAGGGTCTCGACCTGGATGCGGGCATGGTCATTTGCCATTCCGGCCGTTTCTATCACGGTGACGGTGCCTTGCAGTTCATGGCCCGGCATGGCGCACCGCACGGGCCGTTCAACTGGTTCAACAAATCCCTGTTCTGGTCCGATTCCCTGGCGAAGCTGATCTATCCCTGGATGCGCGGTACCCGCAACCGGCTCCTGCGCCTGCGCGGCGTACTCCCGATCGACAATCTTGACCGGAACGGTCAGCCCATCTTCCAGGCCATCTTCGGTGCGGACTGGAACAAGCTTCCTGCCGTGATACCGCGACACTATGCCAATCGCCCCTACTCCACGGACCGGGTGTGCGTGGCGGGAACACTGGACGTGATGTGCCACGGCCCGGTCAGGTGGTTCAGGCCGCTGTTCCTGCTGCTGGGCATGATACCGCCATTCAATGAAGCCGATGTTCCTGTGACCGTCGTTTTCGAAAGCAGCAGGACTTCGCGCGACTTTCATTTCAACCGCACCTTCCATTTCGCCGGGCGTAAACACTACCGGTTCCGCTCGCGCATGCGCCAGCTCGCCGGCGACGAGGTCGTGGAACTGATGCGTTTCGGCATCGGCTGGAAAATGCGCTATCTGTGGAAGGATGACAAGGTAATCCTGCAACACCAAGGTTATGTACTGAACCTGTTCGGCCACTACATCCCGTTACCACTGACCGCCCTGTTCGGCGCGGGCCACGCCGAGGAAACCGCTGTGGATGACGACACCTTCGACATGTGGGTCGAGATACGCCATCCCTGGTGGGGCAGGATCTACGGCTACAGCGGCCGGTTCCGGAT
Source organism: Gammaproteobacteria bacterium (assembly GCA_035527955.1). GTDB lineage: Bacteria > Pseudomonadota > Gammaproteobacteria > UBA9214 > UBA9214 > UBA9214. Next base: position 760 of record DATKZN010000299.1, on the reverse strand, counting down.
CAGCGAGGACGCATGACGACGCGTGTACTGGTTATCGGTGGCTACGGCAACTTTGGCCGCTTCATCAGCCGGTCACTGGCCCGTGAGCCGATGCTCCAGTTGATCATCGCGGGACGCTCCCTCGACAAGGCCAGAGTGTTCGCTGCCGAACTGGCGGCCGCACACCGCCCGGAAGCGGTTGCACTGGACATCACCGCTAACCTGTCGGCGGCGCTGGGCAAAGTCCGGCCGGATATCACTATCCACACCTCTGGCCCCTTCCAGGCCCAGGGTTACGAGGTCGCCAAAGCCTGTATCGAGGCGGGCAGTCACTATATCGATCTGGCTGACGGGCGTGATTTCGTGGCCGGCATCGGCAGTCTCGACTGGGAGGCACGGGATAAAGGCGTGCTGGTTGTCAGCGGCGCCAGTTCCGTCCCCTGCCTGACTGCCGCGCTGGTCGACCATTACCGCAACGAGTTCGGCAGACTCGAATCACTGGACTACGGCATCACGACCGCGCAGCAGACGACCCGCGGCCTGGCCACGACAGCCGCCATCCTTTCCTACACAGGAAAACAGTTTACCACCATGATCGACGGACAAATGCAGACTGTCTACGGCTGGCAAGGCCTGCATGCCCGCCATTACCCCGGGCTGGGCCGCCGCTGGCTTGGCAATTGCGACATACCGGACCTCGCCCTATTCCCGGACCGGTATCCGTCCCTCAGGACGATCCGCTTCTACGCCGGCCTGGAGCTGCCGCTGGTGCACTGGACGC
>DATKZN010000298.1:0-22287 GCA_035527955.1 Gammaproteobacteria bacterium | reverse complement strand
GCCGCGCCGGTGACGGCATATCGCCTTCCAGGCGGATGATCTCGCGCCGGGCATCTGCATCGAGCGTCGGCACCGCCGACAGCAGGGAGCGCGTGTAGGGATGCCGCGGACGTTCCAGCACCTCGCTCACCGGTCCTTCTTCCACGATGCGGCCGAGGTACATGACCGCGACACGGTCGGCCAGGTACGACACCACCGACAGGTTATGGGTGATGAACAGGTAGGACAGGCCGAGCGAATTCTGCAGTTCCTTGAGCAGATTCAGGATCTGCGCCTGCACGGACACATCCAGGGCACTGGTCGGCTCGTCGCAGATCACCAGTTGCGGATCGACCGCCAGGGCGCGTGCGATGCAGATGCGCTGGCGCTGGCCGCCGGAGAATTCATGCGGGTAACGCTGCAGGTGCCTGGGCGACAGGCCGACCTGCGCGAACAGCGACGTCACCCGTGCCTGCCGCTGTGCGCGGGTCTTGCCGATGCCCTGCGCTACCATGCCCTCCTCCACGATGTCGCCGACCATCATGCGCGGGTTCATGGAGGAATACGGATCCTGGAAGATAAACTGGAAATCCGCGCGCCGCTTGCGCAGGGCCTCGCCCCGCAGTTGCGTCAGCTCGACGCCATCGAAGCGCACGCTGCCGCCGGTCGGACGGATCAGTTGCAGGATGCCCTTGCCCGCCGTGGTCTTGCCGCAGCCGGACTCGCCGACCAGCGCCAGCGTGCTGCCGCGCGGAATTGCGAACGACACGCCGTCGACGGCATAGACATGCCCGGCGACGCGTTTGAAGACGCCCTTGTGAATCGGGAAATGTACCTTGAGATCGCTCACCTCGAGCAGCATGCCGTCGCGCACCGCTTGCCTGTCGCTGCTCGCAACGGCTGGCGCGGCAGCGGTCAGTGCCGGCGCATCGATGGCCGGGTCGGCGCGGTGACAGCGCGCGTGCTGCTGTTCCGACACGGCGTTCCAGGCCGGGACGTGGTTCCCGCAATAGTCCCAGCCGACATCGCAACGGTCGGCAAAGCGGCAGCCGGTGAATTGCCGGTTCAGCGCCGGCACCGTACCGCGGATGGTATCGAGCGCCTGCTCGCGCTTGCGCACATCGGGCAGGGAATCGAACAGCTTGCGGCTGTAGGGATGTGCGGCAGCGGCATAGAAGCGATCGCGCCCGGCCTCCTCGACCAGCTGCCCGGCATACATGACGGCCACGCGGTCGGCCATGTCGGCGACGATGCCGAGATCGTGGGTGATCAGCAGGATCGCCATGTGCATCTCCTGCTGCAGTTTCTGCAACAGTTCCAGCACCTGGGCCTGGATGGTGACATCCAGTGCCGTGGTCGGTTCGTCGGCAATCAGCAGATCGGGCTTGCCGGCCAGCGCGATCGAGATCATCACGCGTTGTTTCATGCCGCCGGACAGCTGGTGCGGGTATTCGTCGATGCGGCGCCCTGCATCGGGGATGCCGACCGCGTCCAGCAGTTCCAGCACGCGCTCACGCGCCGCGCGTCCGCGCATGGCGAAATGCTGGCCAAGCACCTCGCCGATCTGGTCGCCGATGGTCAGCACCGGGTTCAGCGAGGTCATCGGCTCCTGGAAGATCATGGAAATCCGCCGGCCGCGAATCCGTCGCATGCCGGATTCCGGCAGCGCGGTGAGTTCGTCGTCGCCGAGCCAGACATGGCCAGCGGTGATGCGGCCGATGGGTTGCGGGAGCAGGCGCAGGATAGACAGCGCGGTCATGGACTTGCCGCAGCCGGACTCGCCGAGCAGTGCGAAGGTCTCGCCGCGCCTGATGGACAGGCTGACACCGTCGACCGGGCGGATGGCATTGCTGCCGCTGCCCAGCTGCACCGTCAGGTCCTCGATTCTCAGTAACGGTTCGGACATCGTCCTGGTTGCTCCTGTCATGCCGGTATCTGTGCGGTGTGAGGTGTCATCACCGGTCACGGGTGTGCGGGTCGAAGGCATCGCGCACGGCATCGGAAAAAAGGTTCGCGGCCAGCACCAGCGTAAACATGAACAGGAAGGCGGATAACAGCGACCACCAGACCACCGGTTCGCGCGCCATTTCCAGGCGCGCGCTGTTGATCATGTTGCCCCAGCTGTTCATGGTCGAATCCACGCCCACGCCAACGTAGGACAGCACCGCCTCCGCCAGCACCAGGCCACTGAAGTCCAGCACCACGGTGATCAGTACGATGTGCATGACGTTCGGCAGGATGTGGCGCGTGATGATGCGGCCGTGCGACACACCGAACGAGACCGCGGCCTGGATGTACTCCGCCTCGCGCAGCTTGAGCGACTCACCGCGCAGCAGGCGGCACAGGCCGGTCCAGCTGGTGATGCCGAGGATGATGCACAGGAACAGCAGGCGGATATCCGCCCGTTCCACCGTGGTCTCGAAATACCCGGGGTGATTGGCCATGTAGACCTGCAGCATCAGGATGGCCGCGGCGATCAGCAGCACGTGCGGGATCGAATTCAGCGTCGTATAGACATACTGCACCACGTCATCGATCCAGCCGCGCGCATAGCCGGCCACGATACCCATGAAGATGGCGAACGGCAGCATCACCAGCGTGGTCAGCGTGCCGATCAACAGGCCGGTGCGCACGCTCTTCAGCGACTGGTACAGCACGTCCTGGCCGACCTTGTCCGTCCCGAGCATGTGGTAGACACCGGCCAGGTTGACGACGAGCAGGATGAACAGCAACAGCAGCGTGACAGTCACCAGGATCGTGCGCCAGGGCATCTCCGCCTGCCCTGACAGTATCCGGCCGGCCATGTCGCGTACCGTCTGCCCGTTGCGCCGGCCCTGCCATGCCGACAGCAGCCACAGCAGCATGACGCCACCCAGCATGGCACCGGCCAGCGCACGCAGGCTGCGCTGCAGGATATCGGTGGCCTTGCTCATCCCGCTCGCGGCGAGGTGCGCCCCGCCGTACTGCAGCGGCGGGTACGTGCGCACCTCCGAACCGTCATCCAGTTCCACCGTCTCCCGGGCATACAGGCGCGTGGCGAACGGCGCGGAATAGGTCTTTTCCACCTGCGTGCGCAGCGGTCCGGCCAGCACGTCGAGCACGCTCAGCATCTCCACGGCATAGTGCACCTCGCCGTTCTTGCCGTTGCCATCCAGCGGCAGGCGAAAATGCAGCGAATCGAGCAACCCTGTCAGCACGAAGGCCAGCAGCACCACGGCAGACGCCGCCGCGATACGCCCGGTGAACACCCGCTTCCAGGGTGTCGCGATATGCGGCTTGCGGCGCGCGTACAGGATGAAGGCGATGACCACCAGCGTGAGCAGGAACACCAGCGCATCGGTCCACAGGATTGCCGGCCTGATCATGTCAGGCGCACCCTGGGGTCGACGATGGTGTAGGTGATATCGACCAGGATCAGGCCGATGATATACAGCACCGAGCCCAGGAACACCATGACGCGCACGATGGCGAAATCCTGGTTGTTGATGGCGTCGATGGTGTAGCTGCCGAGCCCGGGGATGGCGAAAAACGACTCGGTGAGCAGGCTGCCCATGAACAGCAGCGGCAGGATGACGACCACGCCGGTGACGATGGGGATCAGCGCGTTCCTGAGGATATGCCGGAACAGCACCAGCATTTCCGACAGCCCCTTGGCGCGCGCGGTGCGGATGTAGTCCTTGCCGGCCTCTTCCAGGAAAAACGTGCGGTACCAGCGTGCGCCGGAGCCGATGCCGCTGACCACGCCGATGATCACCGGCAGCACGATGAACTTGAGGGCGTCGATGCCGCCGGCGAAGCCCGAGATCGGCATCAGCCGGAACACCTTGGCGAGCAGGAACTGGCCACCGATGATGTAGAACATGCCGGAGACGGACATCAGCACCACGCACAGGATGACGCCGGAGGTATCGAGATAACTGCCGCGGAAGAACGCCATCAGCAAGGCGAAGGTGATATTGACCAGCAAGCCAAGCAGCAGCGCCGGCAACGCAATGGCAAGACTCGGCAACATGCGCTGGCTGATATCGTAGCTGATATCGCGGCCGTCATCCGAATAGCCGAAATCGAAGGCAAACAGGCGTACCGACTTCTCGAAGAAGATGGTGTCGGTGACCTGGCCGATGCCCTCGGCCGCGCCGTTCAGCAACAGCGGCTTGTCGTAGCCGTGGCTGGCCTTCCATTTCTGGACCGCCTCCACGGTAACGTGCTTCATGCCCAGGTGCATGCGCGCCATGTCATCCGGCGAGTTGACGACGAAAAACAGGTAGAACGTAAGCACGTTGATCCCGATCAGGATCGGGACGGCATAGAGCACGCGGCGAATGATGTAGGCGAACATCAGGCCGCATCCTGCCAGGCGGGCTGGTGCTGGCGGCGCCGGTAACCCAGGTATGCCGGCAGCACGATCAGCAGCAGCAGGCCGCCGAGCGCATACAGTGGCCAGCGTACCGGCCGGTTCCACTCTGCCTGCATCCTGGCGCGCAGCGCGGGATCGATGCGCCGGTACTTCATCGAGTTGTTGGCCATGAGGTTGGGCTTGGCGTTTTTATACCAGGCGTGATGCAGCGAAAACTGTTTCGGGAAATACCCCCACACCCAGGGTACATCGTGCCGCACGATTTCCATCATGCGCGTGATCAGTTCGGCGCGTTGCGGCGTATTGTCCATGTTCTTGACCTGGTCGAACAGGCGGTCGAATTCGGCGTTGTTGTAGTTCGCGGCATTCTCTCCGTTCAGGCCGACCTTGCTGTTGGGGCCGTAGAGCAGGAACAGGAAATTCTCCGGGTCGGGATAATCCGCATTCCAGCCCCACTGGAAGATCTGCGCCGTGCCCTTGAGCATCTTGTCCTGGAAACGGTTGTAGTCGGTGCCGCGGATCACCAGCTGCAGGTTGAGCTTGGCGAATTGCTTGGCCAGCCAGTCCAGCCGCGCCTTCGCATCCGGCCCGGTCGAGGCGGTATCGAAATTCAGCACCAGCGGTTTGCCGGTGTTGATATCGCGTCCGTCCGGGTAACCGGCCTCGGCCAGCAACCGGCGCGCCACCGCGATGGATTTGCGTCGCGGCCCGCCCGGCGTGACATCGTAAACCTGCGTATCGATGCCCGCGGCACCATCGGTGTAACCGAAGATGCCCGGTGGGATCATGCCATGTGCCGGTATGCCGCGGCCGTTGAGGAAGATCGAGACATATTCCTCGGTATCGATGGCGATCGCGATCGCCTGGCGCAGCTTGCGCGCACGCTCGGTGTAACCGCCGACGACCGGGTCCTGCATGTTGAAGCCGGTGTAGTAAATCGAGGTCGAGACCGAGGTATTGAGCTGGATACCCTGGGCCTGCATGGCCTCGGTGAGATTGACCTCGCCGCCGGCACCGACGTTGATGGCCTGGTCAAAACTGTCGGACGATATGCCCGAGGCGTCGTAGTAGCCCTGCAGGAACTTGTTCCAGTACGGGATATCCTCCTTTTCCAGGCTGAACACGATTCGGGCAATGAACGGCAGCGGCTTGCCGGCATCATCCAGCATGCCGTCCTCGCGATCGCCTGGCTCGCCTTCGACGGGATAGGTCTCGCCGTGGTAGTTCGGATTGCTTTCCATCACCATCTGCCGGTTCGGGTTGTTGACCGTGAGCATGTAGGGGCCGGTGCCGACCGGGTACCAGTCGAGTGTGATGTTGCGCGCCGAAAGGCCGGGCTGTGAGTAGAAGGCATCGACCTCCGGCGGCACGGGCGCGAAAAACGGCATCGCCAGCCAGTACAGCAGTTGCGGGTACTTGCCCTTGATGGTGATCCGGTAACGATAGCGGTCCAGCACCCTGGCGCCGGCCAGCGGGTACTGCGTCAGGTCGAGCCAGGCCCCTTCGCCCTGCGTGGCCGCCAGTTCTTCCCAGGCATTCTCCAGTGTCTTTGCATAATCGCCGAGGCCGTCGATGTAGTCGCTCATCAGGCCGAAGATCGGCGAGTGCAGTTTAGGATGCGCCAGCCGCTTGATCTGGTAGACGTAGTCGGCCGCCTCCAGTTCACGCGTCCCGGTCTGCGTGAAATCGGCCAGCGAGTGTATCTCGTCAAGCTGCTCGTTGCTCAAATGGTCATACAGCTGTCCGCCCGTACCGTCACGCGCAAACGCCGGATGTGGCTGGTAGTAAATACCTGACCGGATCTCGATGTCGTAATCACTGAAGGCGATCGCCTCGACCGGCGCATCATCGGCCAGGGGCTTGCCGTCCGCATCCCGGTAGTGCGCGACCGGCACCGCCGTGACAGTCAGCGGAATCAGTTCATAAGGCCGCTTCAGATAGTGATATTGCAGGGGTGGCTCGTAGATCTGCCCGGTGAAGGTCACCTCGTTGGAGCTGTAGGACTGCGCCGGGTCGAGGTGATTGGGACGTTCCTGGAACGACGAATAGAGAATGTTGCTGGCGGCATCCGCGGCCGGGTATGGCCGGTTCCACGGCTGTCCGTCACACGCGGCGAGGAGCAGCACCGCACACACCACGCCGGCCACACCCGCCGGCAACGGTCTGTTCAGCCATGACCTGCCACTCTGTACGGGGTCCGCATGCATGGTCGGCTATTATAGGGATCGCCCTGCCAGGATTCATGCTTTTCGTAGCCTTCCTTGTGCGCCAGCATCCGGGATGCTGGCGCTGGACAGGTGCGGCTGGGCGCTGCTCTGGAACGAAGGTGGTAGTTGTAGCTACCACTTGAGTGAAGAGCTAGTCCAGGGGTGACTGGACCAGCCAGAGCCCGGATAGGCTGCGGTCCGACGAAAAACTATCCTTCGGAAATTTTCCTGAACATTGACAGGTACACGTTTGTTGTACCGCAGTGTATACGCGGGTCCGCGGCCGGCTGGTGCAAAAGGCGGGCTAGGCTTCAACTGGCGGACCTTTTCCGGTAACGTATCGGCTCTGCTTGCGGGCGCAGCCGGCCCGTGGTTATCCGGACTTCAATTACACATCAGGGAACTGCCATGGGATTCTTGAGCGGGAAACGTGCACTCATCGTCGGGCTGGCCAGCAACCGGTCGATCGCCTGGGGCATTGCACGGGCCATGCAGCGCGAAGGCGCCGAACTGGCCTTCAGTTATCCAAACGACAAGATGCGCGAACGGGTCGCCAAGCTGGCCACGGAGTGCGGCACGGATATCGTGCTGCCCTGCGATGTCAGCAGTGACGCGCAGATCGAGGCCCTGTTCGGCGACCTGGGCAAGCGCTGGGACGGTCTGGATATCATCGTGCACTCGGTTGCCTTTGCACCGGCCGACCAGCTGGCCGGCGATTTTCTCGACTGCGTCTCCCGCGAAGGCTTCGCGATCGCCCACGACATCAGTTCCTACAGCTTCGCGGCGCTGGCCAAGGCCGGCTACCCGCTGATGAAGGGACGCGGTGGTTCCCTGCTGACCCTCAGCTACCTGGGCGCGGTGCAGACCATCCCGAACTACAACGTCATGGGCCTGGCCAAGGCCAGCCTGGAAGCCAATGTACGCTACCTGGCACAGAGTCTTGGCCCGCAGGGGATCCGCGTGAACGGCATTTCCGCTGGCCCGATCCGGACCCTGGCCGCCTCGGGCATCAGCAACTTCCGCAAGCTGCTGGACACCTTCGCCCACACCGCGCCGCTGCGCCGCAACGTCACCATCGATGACGTCGGCAACGCCGCCGCGTTCCTGTGTTCCGATCTCGCCGCCGGTATTACCGGTGAAATCACCTACGTGGACGGCGGCTATAACATCGTCGGCATGGCACCGCTCAGCCAGGACGGCTGAGACGCGGCGCCGACAGGATGCCCGGCTCGCCCTCGAGCCGGCCGATCAGCACCGCCCCGCAGGAATCGCTGAATACGTTCACGCCGGTGCGGCACATGTCGAGAATGCGGTCCACCGCCAGGATCAGGCCAACGGCCTCGACCGGCAGGCCGATTGCCGTGAGAATGATGGTGATGGCGACCAGGCTGGCTGCCGGAATACCCGCCACGCCGATGGATGTCAGCAGGGCCACCAGCACAACCGTGAACTGGGTGGCGAAGCCAAGCTCGATACCGTAGGCCTGCGCGATGAACATCGCGGCCACGCACTCGTACAGCGCGGTACCGTCCATGTTCACTGTCGCGCCCAGCGGAAGTACGAAACTGCTGGTGCGGTTCGACACCCCGGCGCGTTTCTCGACGCAATCCATTGTGATTGGCAGGGTTGCCGACGACGAGGCCGTGGAAAATGCCGTCAGCAGGGCCGGCGACATGGCCTGGAATTGCCGCACGGGATTGACACGCGCGACCAGGCGCAGCAACAGGGGCAGCGTGACCAGCAGGTGCACGGACAGCGCCGCCAGCACGGTGAAAAAGAAGGTCATTAGCGGTGCGAAGGCGGCAAACCCGGTGGTAGCCACGACCTTCGCGACCAGCGCGAACACGCCGACCGGCGCGAACAGCATGACCCAGTCGGTGATCTTCATCATCACCGAAAACATGCCGCGCCAGAAATCACGCAGCACCTGCGCCTGCACGCCATCGATCCGGGTCATGAAAAAACCGAACAGCAGGCTGAAGAAGATCATTCCCAGCATCTGTCCCTCGGCGGCGGCCGCGACGATGTTGGCAGGAATCATGCGCAGGAATATCCCGACCACGTCACCGGCACCCTGCCCCTGAACCCGTGCGGCGATGTCCGCGGTATCGGTTTCAGACAGCGGGATGATGTCACTCGCAGGCATCCCGTCGACGATCCCCGGTGCCACCAGGTTCACCGCGGTCAGCCCCACCAGCACCGCCAGCAGGCTCGTGGTCAGGTAATACAGCAGGGTTTTCATGCCGAGGCGCCGCATGGCGTCGCCACTGCCCATGCCGGCCACGCCGGTGATGATGGAGGAAATGATCAGCGGGACGATCAGCATCTTCAGGGCATTCATGAACATGCTGCCGAGGAAGGAATAGATATCGATGAACAGGACGCCGAAGATACTGCCGTCCGCGCCACCCAGCTGACCGGCGATCACGGCCAGCGCCAGTGCTATCAGGATTTGCCAGTGCAGCTTCAGCGTCCCTGTCCTCTTGCTGCCGGTGCCACGGGCGAGGTGCTAGCCCGCATTTCTCACCGGGCGGCTGTTATCCGACATAATGAGCTGAAACCATTAAGCTAATACCCATTTGTCAACAAACAGTGTGTCAGTGGCCGGTGCCTATCCCGGCCCTGGCTGGTTCTCGCGCGCCCGTACTTGCTCTTCATTCAAGTGGTAGCTACGGCTACCACTTTCATTCCAGAGCGGCGTCCGGACACGCGAGCCCTGCGCCAGCATCCGGGATCCCGGTGAGAAATGCGGGCTAGAGTTCGTCTTGCCGCGGGATCCGGATGCTGGCCTGAGACTTGAGCAGGCCCAGCACCAGCTGCAGATCGTTGGAACCGTCGATCTCGTTCAGTGCGCGCCAGGCCTGCTTGCGTGCGTCCTCGGGCAGGGCATCGTAATCACCCGGCTGCACCTCCTCCAGTGCAATCAGCGCATAATCGCCGCTGGAGAGCAGCACGCCGGAGTACACGGGCTTGTCCGCTTTCGGCAGCGGCATGGAAAACGCCCGGCCGACCAGTTCCCGCGATGGCTGCTCCGCGTTACGTGGCAGCAGGATGCTGTTTTCAAGTTTCAGTGATTCGGCAACCGCGACAGAGTCCATGGTGGCCTTGCCGCTGTCGAGTTCCGTGATAACGGCCGCGCCCTTCGCCTCGAGCAAGGCCCGGGTCTTATCCTGGCGCGCAGCCTCGACCACGCGCTCCCTGACGCTGTCCAGTGTTTGCTGCTCGGCCGGCTGGTGTTCCAGTATGCGCAGCACGACGACATGGTCATCACCGATCTCTATTGCCTGACTGTTGTTGCCCTGCACGAGCACATCGTCAGTGAAGATGGCTTCCCGCACATCCGGGTCGGCGGCAATACCGGTACCGCTGTCACGCTCGATCCAGTCCGATTCGACGATCTTCAGTCCCAGGGCATCGGCCGCTCCCTGCAGTGAATCCGGCTGTTCGAACGCCAGGTTGGACAGGGTCTCCGACTGGTCGTAGAACAGTTCACCGCGCTCCTTGTCGAGAAGCTGCGTCACCAGCTGCTCACGTACGTCCTCCAGCGGTGTCGCAACCTCGGGGGTGATTTCCAGCAACTCGATGATGTGGAACCCGAACTCGGTCTGTACCGGCGGACTGCGCTCGCCGACGGCCATGGCGTACACCGTATTCTCGAATTCCGGGGTCATGAGCCCCCTGGCGAAGAATCCCAGGTCGCCGCCAGCGGGAGCCGAGGCAGGATCATCCGATTCCGTCCTGGCGAGGGTCTCGAACGACTCACCGGCTTCAAGACGCTGCTCGATCGCCTCTGCCTTAGTCCTGGCTGTCGCGACGTCGTCAGCGGTCTGGCCCTCGAACTGCACCAGTATATGCCGGGCACGACGCTGTTCCGGTGTGACAAATTTCTCGCGCTGCTCTTCATACAGCGCCTTGATCTGGTCCTCGTCGACGTCGGTGGCGAGGCTGATCCCGGCAGCATTGAGCTCCACGTACGCGATCCTGACGCGTTCCTTGCGCATGAACTCGCCGGGATGCGCCGCGTAGTAGTCCTCGATCTCCTGGTCCGCTACGGCGGCCTTGTCGGCGACCGCTGAGGCCGGGATCAGCAGATAATTGAAACGGCGCCGCTGCCCCTCCAGTCGGTAGGCTTCACGCAGGGCCTGCTCGGTACCCGCGGCGGTCAGGGCGATGCCGGTCTTCAGCTGGTTGGCCATGATTTCCTGCTTCAGCCGCCATTCGAATTCGCGCGGGGCAAGTCCCTGGTAGCGCAATACCTGGATATAGCGCTCTTTCGAGAACACGCCATCCTTCTGGAAACCTTCGACAGTCTTGATGCGTTCCGCGATCTGGCGCTCGCTGGCTGTAAATCCCTCGGCCTCGGCGGCCTGCAGGACGAGTTCGTCGTTGACGAGCCTGTTGATGGTGCTTTCCCTGATCAGCTTGTCGTCGAATTTGGCCGGGTCGAAGGCAGCACCCAGCGCCCGCTGCAGGTTCGACATCATCTGGTTGTAGGCACTCTGATACTGCCGAGGCGTAATCTCGACATCGTTGATCTTCGCCACGGCGTTGGTGGCGTTCGACTGCAGGTAGGAGTTCAGACCGAAGAATGCGAAGGCAATGAACAGGATGCCGAGCACGATCCAGCCCACGATCCCCATCACCTTTTCACGTATGGCAAGCAGCATAGTCTGTCTCGGATATTTCAGGTGACCTGATAGTTCGGCGTCTGACAAAGAAAGGGCACCCGTACGGGCGCCCTTCTCTGGTCATATGGCGGAGTGGACGGGACTCGAACCCGCGACCCCCGGCGTGACAGGCCGGTATTCTAACCAGCTGAACTACCACTCCTTATCCTTGGTGGGTGCTGAGGGGATCGAACCCCCGACATTCGCCTTGTAAGGGCGACGCTCTCCCAGCTGAGCTAAGCACCCGAAGGCGCGCTAGTTTACGGCATCCTTGAAGGCTTTGCCAGCCTTGAACCCCGGTGATTTCGAGGCCTTGATCTGGATGGTTGCACCGGTCTGCGGGTTGCGACCGCTGCGCGCGGCACGTTCCCGCACCGAGAAGGCGCCAAATCCTGCAATATTGACCTGGTCGCCGCCAGCGAGCGCGCTGACGACACTGTTCAAAAGGGCCTCGGTGGCACTGGCCGCATCGGCGCGGGACAGACCGGAGGAACTGGCAACAGCGTCGATCAATTCTGATTTATTCATATAGGGTTCCCTGGTGTCGTTATGGTTCATGTTGTCTGAAACTGCTGGAAAACGTCGTACCCGGCCGGCAAACGCCGCCGCTGCGGGCGAACATTATCAGAACTCGGTTATCGGGTGCAAAAAACCGCCGTTATCCACCAGGCGGTGAATAACGGCGGTCGGTACTGGCGCGCTGTTTTCAGTGCGCCGTCAGATTTTTTACCTTCGCCTTGGACTTGGTGGTCTTGCGAGGCGCACTCTTGGCCTCGGTATCCGGCAGCGGTGTCGGCTGATGCGTCAGCGCGACCTCCAGTACCTCGTCGATCCAGCGTACCGGTCTGATGTCCAGCTTGTCCTTGACGTTGCGGGGGATTTCAGCAAGGTCCTTCCGGTTTTCCTCAGGGATCAACACGATGGAAATCCCGCCACGGTGTGCCGCCAGCAGCTTTTCCTTCAGGCCGCCGATCGGCAGCACCTCGCCGCGCAGGGTGATCTCACCCGTCATGGCCACATCGGCCCGCACCGGAATATCGGTCAGGGCCGAAACCAGGGCCGTGCACATGCCGACGCCGGCACTCGGTCCGTCCTTCGGGGTGGCCCCTTCCGGCACGTGAATATGGACATCGTATTTATTGTAGAACTCCGGATCGATACCCAATGATGCCGAGCGACTGCGGACGACGGTCATGGCCGCGTGGATGGACTCCTGCATGACGTCACCCAGCTGCCCGGTGTGGATCATCTTGCCCTTGCCCGCGACGACGGCCGACTCGATGGTCAGCAGTTCGCCACCGACTTCCGTCCAGGCCAGACCGGTGACCTGACCGACCTGGTCGTTCTCTTCCGCGCGCCCGTAACGGAAACGCTTGACGCCGAGATATTTCTCCAGGTTCTTCGGCGTGACGGTGATCTTCTTGCCCTTCTCGTGCAGTACCAGTTCCTTGACCACCTTGCGACAGATCTTGGATATTTCACGCTCGAGATTGCGCACACCTGCCTCGCGGGTGTAGAAGCGCACGATGTCGCGTATCGCATGCTCGCTGACGGAGATCTCGTTCTCCTTCAGGCCGCTGTTCTCGACCTGCTTCTTGAGCAGGTAGCGCATGGCGATGTTGATCTTCTCGTCCTCGGTATAGCCAGGGATACGAATGACTTCCATGCGGTCGAGCAACGGCGCTGGAATGTTCATGGTATTTGCCGTGGCAACGAACATCACGTCGGACAGGTCGAAGTCGACCTCCAGGTAGTGATCCGCGAATGTGTTGTTCTGCTCGGGATCCAGCACCTCCAGCAGGGCGGACGAGGGATCACCACGGAAATCCATGGACATCTTGTCCATTTCATCCAGCAGGAACAGTGGATTCCGCACACCCATCTTGGACAGGTTCTGTATGATCTTGCCGGGCAGTGAACCGATATAGGTACGGCGGTGGCCACGAATCTCGGCCTCGTCACGCACGCCACCCAGTGACATACGCGTGAACTTGCGGCCGGTCGCGCGGGCGATCGAACGCCCCAGCGAGGTCTTGCCAACGCCGGGCGGGCCTACCAGGCAGAGAATCGGGCCTTTCAGTTTCTTGACGCGCTGCTGCACGGCCAGGTACTCGAGAATCCGTTCCTTGACCTTGTCGAGACCGTAGTGATCCTCTTCCAGGATACTTTCCGCTGCGGCAAGGTCGTGGCGAATCTTGGAGCGTTTTTTCCACGGCACGCTGACCAGCCAGTCGATATAATTCCTGACCACCGTCGCCTCGGCGGACATCGGTGACATCATCTTCAGCTTGTTGAGCTCGGTGGTCGCCTTTTCCCTGGCTTCCTTGCTCATGCCCGCCTTGACGATTTTCTGCTCCAGTTCCTCGACCTCGTTCGGCGTATCCTCCATGTCACCGAGTTCTTTCTGAATCGCCTTCATCTGCTCGTTCAGATAGTACTCGCGCTGGCTCTTCTCCATCTGCTGCTTGACGCGGCCACGGATGCGCTTCTCGATCTGCATGATGTCGATCTCGCCCTCGATCAGCACCATCAGGCGCTCGAGGCGGGCGCGGTCGTTGATGATCTCGAGGATCTTCTGTTTCTCCTCGAGCTTGAGCGACATGTGTGCGGCGATGGTATCCGCCAGACGTCCCGGTTCCTCGATACCGGACAGGGATGTCAGGATTTCCGGCGGTACCTTCTTGTTCAGCTTCACATACTGGTCGAACATGGCCAGCAGCGAACGCGTGAGAATTTCCAGTTCCTTCTCGTCCTCTTCGGCTTCCGGCTCCATGAACTCGACATGCGCCGTGAAGAACGCATCGGTATTGTCATAGCCGGTGATGCGCACACGCTCGGCGCCCTCGACCAGCACCTTCACGGTACCGTCTGGCAGCTTGAGTAATTGCAGTATGGTGGAAAGCGTTCCGATCTCGTGGATGTCGGCGATTTCGGGATCGTCGATTTCGGCATTTTTCTGTGCGACAAGCAGGATCTTTTTGTCTTCCTGCATCGCGGTATCCAGCGCATTGATCGATTTCTCGCGCCCGACAAACAGCGGGATGACCATGTGCGGGTAAACAACAACATCCCTGAGGGGCAAGACGGGTATCCCTTTCGAAGCCTGATCTGTCATAAATGTGTCCGTCCGTTAGTGAATTCGGTGAAATGAGCCAATGCCGTGCTGGCTGCCTGTCCGTGCAACGCCGGATGTGCAGCCTTTCCCACCAGTACCCGGGTAACGCGCGCCAGCTTGATATGACCCTACTATGGGGTCGAACAGCGGAACATCAACCGTTTTTTGACAGGTAGTAACTATACAGCAAGGAATATGCCAGCTTTTCCGTAATCCAGGTAATCGGGTAACTCTTTATTTCTGGTAAAGAAGTTATTTACTCGGAGACAGCAATGGCTTCAGGAGCGTCAAAAATCATGTAGGGCTTGGAACCACTGACGATGACATTTTCGTCAATGACCACTTTTCTGACGTTGTCCATCGAGGGCAGGTCATACATCGTGTCCAGCAGTACCTGCTCGAGAATGGTGCGCAGGCCGCGCGCACCGGTCTTGCGATCCATCGCCTTGCGGGCAACAGCGCGCAGGGCCTCTTCGCGGAACTCGATTTCGCAGCCCTCCATGTCGAACAGTTTTTCGTACTGTTTGGTGAGTGCGTTCTTCGGCTCGGTCAGGATCTGGACGAGCGCATCCTCGTCGAGTTCCTCGAGTGTTGCGACTACGGGCAGACGCCCGACGAATTCCGGGATCAGGCCGTATTTGATCAGGTCTTCCGGCTCTACATCGTAAAGCACCTCGCCGAGGTTTTGCTTTTCGTCCTTGCTCTTGACCTCCGCGGAGAAGCCGATGCCGCCCTTTTCGGAACGACTGCGGATGATCTTGTCCAGGCCGGCAAAGGCGCCACCGACGACGAACAGGATGTTCGAGGTGTTGACCTGCAGGAATTCCTGCTGCGGGTGCTTTCTGCCACCCTGCGGCGGCACCGAGGCAACGGTGCCCTCGATGAGCTTGAGCAGCGCCTGCTGCACACCCTCGCCGGACACGTCGCGCGTGATGGACGGGTTATCCGATTTCCGGGATATCTTGTCGATCTCGTCGATGTAGACGATGCCGGTCTGTGCCTTCTCGACGTCGTAATCGCACTTCTGCAGCAGCTTCTGGATGATGTTCTCGACATCCTCGCCGACGTATCCGGCCTCGGTCAGGGTGGTTGCATCCGCGATGGTGAATGGCACATCGAGAAACCGCGCCAGGGTTTCCGCCAGCAGGGTCTTGCCCGAACCGGTGGGCCCTATCAGCAGAATATTGCTCTTGGAGAGTTCGACCTCGTCTTTCCGGGTCTTCGCCTCGAGCCGCTTGTAGTGGTTATACACCGCGACTGCCAGCACCCTCTTGGCACGGTACTGGCCGATGACGTACTCGTTGAGTACGTCGTTGATTTCCTGCGGCTTGGGCAACTTCTCGGCGCCGTCACCGCTCTTTTCCTGCATCTCCTCGCGGATGATGTCGTTGCATAACTCGACGCATTCGTCGCAGACGAATACGGAGGGACCGGCAATCAATTTGCGCACTTCATGCTGGCTCTTGCCGCAGAATGAGCAGTAGAGCAGCTTTCCATCTTCGCCCTTGCCGTTTCGATCATTGCTCATGTCAAGCCCTCACGGTTATCAACAATATGCTGCATATCTGTTTTTAACACTAAAGGTTATTATCGTTCAACTCCTTCGACAGCGATTTCATTTAATTTATCTAACAGATAAATAAGGGTTTCTGCCGGTCAAGCGGCGCCCGCCCCGCAAGGCGGCGCACGGCAGCCGGTCAGAAATCCGTTACTGCTTGTCTTTGCCAGGCGCCCCTGGCCGGGTTTCGAGGATCTGGTCGATCAGGCCGTAGTCCTTGGCGGCACTGGCACCCATGAAATTGTCACGATCGGTATCCTTCTGGATGCGATCGAGTGACTGCCCGGTGTGCTTGGCGAGGATCTGGTTCAGGCGCTCCCTGATATGCAGTATCTCCCTGGCATGGATGTCGATGTCTGTGGCCTGTCCCTGGAACCCGCCAAGCGGCTGGTGGATCATGATGCGCGAGTGCGGCAGGCACACTCGCTTGCCATGCGCGCCGCCAGCCAGCAACAGCGCACCCATGCTGGCGGCCTGCCCGATGCACATGGTGCTGACATCCGCCTTGATGAATTGCATAGTGTCGTAGATGGCGAGTCCGGCCGTGACCGAGCCCCCCGGCGAGTTGATGTACAGGTGGATGTCCTTGTCGGGATTCTCTGACTCGAGAAACAGCAACTGCGCGACAATTACGTTCGCCATATAGTCTTCGACGGGACCGACCATGAACACCACGCGCTCTTTCAGCAAGCGTGAGTAGATGTCATAGGAACGTTCGCCGCGAGCGGTCTGCTCGACGACGATGGGAACCAGGTTCAGCGCCTGTATCTCATTACCATTATTCATGTTTTTCATATCGGTCCGGGGTTATTTTCCTTGAGTCTGACGGGCTTCTTCGACAAGATCACTGAACGACACGCGTGTATCCTCTACCGCTACCCCGCCGTGCTCGATGATCCACTCCACAACCTGCTCCTCGATCACGGTGGACTGGACACCGTAGAGCATTTCCTGGTTGCCATAGTACCACTGGATGACTTCTTCCGGCTTTTCGTAGGACGCCGCAATGGTCTCTACCATTTCCCGCACCCGGTCCGGATCGAGCTGGATCTGGTTCTGCTTGGCTACCTCGGAAACGATCACGCCGAGCTTGACCCGCTTGCCGGCGAGTTCTTCCAGTTCCGCCTGCGGGCGCTGCCGGTAGCTCTGCTGTGATTTGAGTGTCTCGACTTCTTCGCTGATCAGTTTCTGCGGTGCATCGACAGGGTTGTGTTCAAGCAGGCTGTCGAACACCTGCTGCTTCAGCTTCGAGGAAATCAGGCCCTTGAGTTCGCGCTGCATATTCCGCTGCACTTCATTCCTGAGGCCCTCCATGCCGCCTTCGGCGATGCCGAACGCCCGGGCAAACTCGTCATCGAGTTCGGGCAGCTCCATCTCCGCCACCGATTTCAGCTTGACCGAGAAACTTGCCTCCTTGCCGGCCACCCCGGCCGACGGGTAATCAGCCGGGAACGTGACGGCGAGCGTCTTCTCGTCACCGGCCGACAGGCCTTCCAGCTGTTCCTCGAAACCCTTGATCATGCTGCCCGAGCCCAGTACGACCGGCATGTCATCGGCCTTGTTGCCGGGAAACGCCTGGCCGTCGATCGACCCTTCGAAATCGATCACCACCTGGTCGCCGGAGCGTGATGCACGATCAACGGTGTTCCAGCTCACACGTTGTTTTCTAAGGGTATCCAGCATGCCGTTGATGTCATCGTCGGTGATCTCAACCACCGGCCTGGTCACCGTGAACCCGTAATTCAGCTGTCCCTGCAGTTCGGGGAAAACCTCGAACGTGGCGACATATTCGAACGGCGCGCCGGGAGACGTATCCCTGGTTTCGATACTCGGCGCGCCGGCTGGACGGATCTTGTTCTGGCTGAGTGCCTCCTGCAGGGTGGCATTCACCACCTTGTCGACGACCTCCATGCGCACCTGCTTGCCGTACTTCTGAGCGACCACCTTCATCGGCACCTTGCCGGGCCGGAATCCATCCAGACGCACGGTCTGCGACATCGAGTGCAGGCGTGACTGCACCTCCTGATCGATGCGCTCCGCCGGAACCTGTACCGTCATGCGTCGCGCAAGCCCCCCGGTATTTTCTACAGAAACTTCCATTACCTCACCTCATGCTGGGAATTGATGCACTATCAATTTTGCGATGGCTGCCGTTCCGGACCGGCCGGGTCCGGCCATGACATTGTATATCAGCCAGATTGGTGCGAAAGGAGAGACTCGAACTCTCACGGGTTACCCCACTGGTACCTAAAACCAGCGCGTCTACCAATTCCGCCACTCTCGCCTTGTTCCCGCCCCTGGGCACCACGGCATCTTACCTAAATTTCACTGGAATGATAATGATTTATATGTCTTTTCTGGCACTGCAGCTGTCTCGTCAGCGACATGCGCGGCGGTACAGCGGCGGGTCAGGCGACGCCTACAAAAAACCCGTGCTGGGCACGGGCATGTCTGGTGGGCCGTGTAGGAATCGAACCTACAACCAATGGATTAAGAGTCCACTGCTCTACCAATTGAGCTAACGGCCCAAAGAGGCGGTATTGGACCACAGCGTCAGGAGTGGATCAAGCGATGGTGGCGGTCTGTCTGGGTTGAATGGGGTGGACGATGGGACTCGAACCCACGACGACTGGAATCACAATCCAGGGCTCTACCAACTGAGCTACGCCCACCATTGACATTCAAATCTGCTGGCACCCGCACCGTTTCAAACTGGCGCGCCCGGCAGGAATCGAACCTGCAACCGCCGGCTTAGAAGGCCGGTGCTCTATCCTGTTGAGCTACGGGCGCAGTTCAGCAGTCTTGCCGTGATTGCCCGCTCCTCGTACTGTTTTGGTCGGGGTAGAGAGATTCGAACTCCCGACATCCTGCTCCCAAAGCAGGCGCGCTACCAGGCTGCGCTATACCCCGATAATAGAAACAGGTTCATGGTCACCCTGCACAGCCAAGCGATGATACGTGCTGCCCCTGCAGGGGTCAACAATATGCCAGGCTGGAGTGGCCTGCGGCCGGCGGCTGTGTCGACCATGGCGGTGCGGCTTGCGCAGCTTGTCCCCGCCATTGGCTGCATGCGAGAATCCCGTGCTTATTCCAGACCCGGCAAGCAGCCTCCGAATGACCGCGAAACTGATTGACGGCAAGACCATTGCCGCCCGTGTGAAAGAGTCCGTCAGGCTGCGAATAGACCAGCGCCGCCTGAACCGGCAGCGCATCCCCGGGCTGGCGGTCATCCTGGTGGGCACCGACCCGGCATCCGAAGTCTACGTGCGCAACAAGCGCAAGGCCTGCGATGATGCCGGCCTGCTGTCGCATTCCTACGACCTGCCCCAGGAGACGACCGAACAGGAACTGCTGGCCCTCATCGACAGGCTGAATGACGACCTGACCATTGACGGCATCCTGGTGCAGTTCCCGCTGCCGGATCATATCAATCCGGACCTGGTGACCGAACGTATCCAGCCGGACAAGGATGTGGATGGATTTCATCCCTACAACATCGGACGTCTGGCATTGCGCCGCCCCGCGCTGCGATCCTGCACCCCGCGCGGTGTCATCACCCTGCTGGAACACACCGGTGAACCGTTTTACGGGCGCGAGGCGGTCGTCGTGGGTGCCTCCAACATTGTCGGCCGGCCGATGTACCTGGAACTGTTGCTGGCCGGCTGCACGGTCACGACCTGTCATCGCTTCACCCGCGATCTGGACCAGCATGTGGCGCGTGCGGATATCCTGGTCGTCGCCGTCGGCAAGCCCGGAGTGGTAGCCGGCGAATGGGTAAAACCCGGCGCGACCGTCATCGATGTCGGCATCAACCGGCAGGCAGATGGCTCACTGGTCGGCGATATCGGGTTTGATGCCGCACGTGAACGCGCGGCATGGATCACGCCCGTGCCGGGCGGTGTCGGTCCCATGACCGTCGCCACCCTGCTGGAAAACACGCTCTACGCGGCCGAGCACCTGCACGACTGAGTGTCCGCTCAGCTGCGCCGCCAGCGGGTACCGGCGGCGCCGTCCTCGAGCTGGATACCCTGCTGTTCCAGTTCGTCGCGGATACGGTCTGCCTCCGCCCAGTTTTTTTCCCTGCGTGCCGCGATCCGGTCCGCGATCAGCGTCTCGATCTGTGTATCCGTCAGGCCACCCGGCTCGTCACCGGGTGCGCCGGCCGATTCGCGCAGAAAGGTTTCCGGTTCCGCCTGCAGCAGGCCGAGTACGCCAGCCAGCCGCCTCAGACAGCCGGCCAGCCGGTTTGCCTTGCCGTCGCCGGTTTCGCGCGCCCGGTTGATCTCGCGCGCCAGTTCGAACAGCACCGCCACCGCCTCCGGCGTGTTGAAGTCATCGTCCATGGCCTGGTGGAACTGGCCAGTGTAGCGGCTGCACTCGTCGTCATCGACAGACAGCGGCTCCAGGCCGCGCAGCGCAGTGTACAGGCGGGTTAGCGCCGCCTTGCTGTTGTCGAGGTTTTCCTGCGAATAATTGAGCGGACTGCGGTAGTGGCTGGCGAGAATGAAGTAGCGCACTTCCTCCGCCCGGTAATGCCTGAGAATCTCCCGCACGGTGAAAAAATTGCCCAGCGACTTGGACATCTTTTCGTCGTCAACGCGCACGAAACCGTTATGCATCCAGTAGTTCACGAACGGCTTGCCGGTGGCGGCCTCCGACTGGGCGATTTCGTTTTCATGATGGGGAAATTTCAGGTCCATGCCGCCGCCGTGGATGTCGAAATGATCGCCCAGGTGACGGGTGGACATGGCCGAGCACTCGATATGCCAGCCTGGCCGGCCGGCACCCCACGGCGAATCCCAGCTCGGTTCGCCCGGCTTGGCGTGTTTCCACAGTACGAAGTCCAGCGGATCGTGCTTGGCCTCGTCGACCTCGATGCGCGCGCCCGCCTGCAGGTCATCGAGCTGCTTGCCCGACAGCCTGCCGTACCGGGCGAAGCTGCTGACGGCATAGTAGACGTCGCCGGTGCCGCCCTGGTAGGCATGCCCCTTTTCCACCAGCTTCGCAATCATGGTGATGATGTCATCCATCGAATCGGTGGCCTTCGGCTCGAGGTCCGGACGTGCAACGCCCAGCGCATCCGCATCCTCGTTCATGATGTCGATGAAGCGTGCGGTCAGGGCATGGAAGTCCTCACCATTCTCGTTCGCGCGCCGGATGATCTTGTCGTCGATGTCGGTGATGTTGCGCACGTAGGTCACAGCAAAACCCTGCTCCCTGAGGTAACGCGCGACCACGTCGAACACCACCATGACCCGTGCATGTCCGAGGTGACAGTAGTCGTACACGGTCATGCCGCACACGTACATCCTGACCCTGTGTTTGTCGATCGGGACGAAAACATCTTTCTGGCTGGTCAGGCTGTTGTAGATTCTAAGCATTCCGGGCTCACAGTGCGGTCAGGACACACGCGGTGTATTGCTGATATTCCGGGCCTCCGCAGGCGGTGACCGGCAACAGAATCACATACACAGGCACGGCAACCGGTCCTGCCGGCAAGGCCGTGTTATCACTCTTGTAATGAGTGCCAGAGCTTATATCATTGGCACACCCACACATCAACCGGAGCATAATGATGAAATACCTGCATGGCCTGCTGCTGGCAGTCAGCATCGTTCTGGCGCCGACAAGCGCCTTCACCCAGAATAATCAACCAGACAAAGAAGGAAACCACATGGTCAAGGTCACGATGGATACCAGCAAGGGCGTCATAAAGCTTGAACTGGATGCCGACAAGGCACCGCTCACGGTCACCAATTTCGTCGAGTATGCAAAGTCCGGTTTTTACGACAACACCATTTTCCACCGCGTCATACCCGGTTTCATGATCCAGGGCGGTGGCTTTGATCCCGATATGAAGCAGAAAACCACTCGCGCGCCGGTTAAAAACGAGGCCAGCAACGGCCTGAAGAACCTGGCCGGCACCATCGCCATGGCGCGCACCAGTGACCCGCACTCGGCCACTGCGCAGTTCTTCATCAACTGCGTGGATAACGATTTTCTGAACTTCAAGTCGGAGACGCCGCAAGGCTGGGGCTACACCGTGTTCGGCAAGGTCGTCGAGGGCATGGATACCGTCAAAACAATCGAAAAAGTCAGCACCGGTACCAGCTCCGGCATGGGTGATGTACCCGTCGAGCCAGTCATTATCAGGGCAGTGACCATCGAGGAATAGGCCGCGGGCTGCCTGCCGCCATGCCCAGCACCCTGTTCATTTCGGACCTGCACCTGGATCCGGAACGGCCGGCGATCACCGCTCTGTTTCTCGACTTCCTCGCGGCGCGCGGGGGTCATGCCGATGCGCTCTACATCCTGGGCGACCTGTTCGAGGCATGGATCGGCGATGACGATGATTCGGAGCTGAACCGGGCCGTGTGCCGCGAACTGGCGCGCTGCGCTGCGGC
>DATKZN010000297.1:0-16394 GCA_035527955.1 Gammaproteobacteria bacterium | reverse complement strand
CGTAATAGTGATCGCCGGGGCGGTCAGGGTGGAATGGATTACCCTGCTGCGCCTCGATATCCGCCTCGGCCGCGGCCAGTACGTACTCCGCATTGTGCAGGGCCAGCACCTGGAACTGTGCGTTGCCGGCCATGCGGTTTTCCAGCCGTGACTGGTGCATGCCGAACGTACCGAGCAGCGTCGACACCAGCAGGAAGACCAGCGCGGTGGGCAGGGCCGTGCCGGACTGCCGCGCAGCGGAGCGCATGCCACGGGCGCCGTCGGATGTCATGGCGGCGGACCCGGGTTGCGCAGGTAGACCGTGTGCGAGTACAGCTGGCGCCGGTAGCCATCGGCCGGCGTCAGGCTGATATTGCCCAGACGGTAGCTGCCGGTGTCGGTGTAGCCCGTCTCCGCGCATTCGCTGCGCAGCAGGATCCAGAACCGCACTGCGACGACCGACCGCCAGGCGAGCGTATCACCGGCAGGCGGGGCATCGATATAGCGGTCGACCGACCCGTCGGCATTGGCATCGATACCGTACTGCACCTGCAACTGTTCCACGCCACGGGCGATCTCGCCGGCGACCAGCCGGCCGTTGGCGAGCGCGGTGCGGTACAGGGCGGGAACGGTGCCGGGTTGCGCACAGCCGGCGCCGGGTGCGGTGTGGATGTAATAGGCGTGCGCGACCAGTTCGGCGACGCGCACCGGCGTGCCGGTGACGGCGTGACTCGCCTGTTCGGCGCCGCGAAACAGTCGGCCGGCGAACACTGAACTGCGCAGGTAATACTGCCGCGGCTGAAAGACCGGCGTCGTCGTGCCGCCCACCTGCCAGGGTGCCATGTAACGCACCACCAGGATGTCGCCACGGGGCGTTTTGTCCGCTGCCAGGCAAGGATAATTGCGTCGCGTATCGTCCTTGCCGAATACGCGGTATTCCAGCATCAATGCCCAGTCCGGGCCGCTGCAGCTGCCGTCATCGCGCGCCATGCGCCGGCCCCGGGCAAGGCCGTCCGGGGTGTGGTCCTCGATGCGGTGCAGGTCGGTAATGCCGCCCCGGTAGCCGGTGCGACGCAGGTCGGTGGCCAGCGTCTCGAGCGCATAGCGGGCGTTTTCCTGCAGGCGCGCAAGGCTGTCCTGCAGGCGGTAACTGTGCCCGGTTGCGATGAACACCCGGCCGATCCCGGCCAGCACGACCAGCGTGATGGCCAGTGCGACCAGCAACTCGACCAGGCTGAAGCCCCGGCATGGCGTGTGGACCCGCATCAGCGCAGTACGAGGCGCACACAGCGCAGGTCGGCCACGGAGCGCGGCGGGCAATGGAAGCCACGCGCGACGGGGTCACGCGCGGCGTTCCACCACACCGTCACGCTCCAGGCGGGCTGACCGATGCCTGCACAACCCCGGCTGCAGCGGCTGATCTCGCCCTGGCCGTCGGGTAGCCGCGCCAGGCGGGCGTGCCAGTCGACGAGGTCGGCCAGGGCCGTGCCGGTCGCAGCGCTGTGCCGCGCGGCGCGCTGGCGGGTGATGGCATACTCGCCGGCGGCGGTGCCGGACGGGTTGGCGTGCATGCGCTCGACCATATCCGCGGCCGCCTGCACGGCGCGTGTGCGCATGTCGGCCACCTGTCCGGTGCGCAGCGTACTGGTCTGCAGTGCGGCCAGGCCGAGCAGTCCGATCGACAGCACCAGCAGCGCGATCATCACCTCGAACAGGGTGAAGCCCCTCTCGCGGGGCGCGAGTCGTTGCCTGTGATCCGCTGATTGCCGCATGTGTGCCTGTCGCATCGGGTGTTTCCCGGCATTGCGGTGGCCGGCCGTTCCGGCGCACTGCCGCGGGGTTGCTGCTGTTTGTACAAACCTCGCGCCGTGTTGTCATCCCCGATAAGATAGGCGGAGGCGTTTTTCCGACCAGTGGTTTTCCGAACCGCCAGAGGTAAGGTCCGTGCGCAGGCAGCAGCTGTCGTGCGGTCAGTCCCGGCCGGCCGGCCGTGCGCAAAGCGGCTGACACAGACAGGCGGGACCAGGGTGTTCATACAGGTGCAACACAAGTGACGAGCGGCAGCGACAACAGTGTGGATTGTGTCGTCGCGGGCGGCGGCCTGATCGGGCTGCTGAGCGCGCTCTACCTCGCGCGCGAGGGGCTGACGGTCGCCGTGCTGGAGCGCGGCGAACTGTGCCGTGAATCGTCCTGGGCGGGGGGCGGCATCCTCTCGCCGCTCATCCCGTGGGACTATCCCGATGCGGTCGCGAACCTGGTCGCCCGCAGCCAGCGGGACTACCCGGGGCTGGTGGATGAGCTGCAGCGGGAGACCGGCATCGATCCCGAATGGATCCGCTCCGGACTGCTGTTGCTGGATACGGCGCTGTCGGAGGCTATCAGCGCCTGGGCCGGGCGCCATGCGGTCGAGGTGCAGGCGCTGGATACCCGCGCCGTGCAGGCCGCGGACCCGGCACTGGCCGCGGCCAGCGGTCCGGCCTTGCTGCTGCCCGCGGTGGCGCAGGTCCGCAATCCGCGCCTGTGCGCGGCCCTGCGCGTGCGGCTGGAGCAGCTGGGCGTGCAGCTGCACGAACACAGCGCCGTGCAGCGGCTGCTGGTCAGGCAAGGCCGCATGGAGGGGGTAGAGACCGCGCAGGGCCGGGTGACGGCGGAGCGGGTCGTCATCGCCGGCGGGGCGTGGAGTGCGGAACTGATGCACGGCACGGGGCCGGTATTGCCGGTGACACCGGTGCGTGGCCAGATGATCCAGTTCGAGACGCGCCCGGGCCTGTTGCGGCACATCGTGCTGTCCGGCGGCTATTACCTGATTCCGCGCCGCGACGGGCTGGTGCTGGTCGGCAGCACGCTGGAGTACACCGGTTTCGACAAGGCGATCACCCCGGAGGCGCGCGAACTGCTGACGGCGCAGGCCGTGCGGATCGCGCCCGTGCTCGCGGAGTGCCCGGTGATCCGGCACTGGGCCGGCCTGCGGCCGGGTACGCACGATGGCGTGCCGTTTATTTGCGAGCACAATGAAATCAGTGGCTTATACCTGAATACCGGGCATTTTCGCAATGGCGTGGTGATGGGGCCGGCATCGGCCCGGCTGCTGGCGGACCGCATGCTGGCACATGCCGGTTTCACCGATTTCGCCCCCTACGCCTGTTGAGCGTGCGGCCCGCGGCATAGACGCAGGCGTGCCGCCGTGCTTATAATTTGCACATGAAAAACACGGACAAACAGTTGCTTACTTCACCTGAAGTCGAACTGACGGACATGCTGAAGGCGCACGGCATCCTGCCTACCCAGCAGCGGGTGATGATTGCACGGGTGCTGTTTGCGCAGTGCGGGCACTATTCAGCCGACCAGGTGATGCGCCAGGTCAACGCGGGTGACGACCGCGTGTCCAAGGCGACGGTGTACAACACGCTGGGGCTGTTCGCGCGCAGCGGGCTGGTGCGTGAGGTGATCGTGGATCCGACCCGGGTGTTCTATGACCCCAACACCCGGCATCACCACCATTTCTACAACGTGGATACCGGCGAGCTGATCGACATCGAGCAGGAGCAGCTCGACATCAGCGCGCTGCCGGACCTCCCGGCCGGCACGGTGGCGGCCGGGGTCGATGTCATCGTCCGTATCCGCGATGAATCTGCGGTAAACTGATCCCGCAGGGCAGCATAACGCGGTACAATTCCCCGCTTCAGTACGCCGGAGTAGCTCCAACGGTAGAGCAGCGCACTCGTAACGCGACGGTTGTAGGTTCGATTCCTATCTCCGGCACCATTTCCTTCTTTTCCATCCAGACCCCCACCTTGACGACAGGGTCTGTCACGGCGGCTTGCGCGAACCGCAGGCCGTGAATTGACCGCTTCCGGGTGGATTGCCCGCCAAACCGTGGCAGCGTCCGGCTGATCCCGTTTGACGCATATCAAGACCGTTTTCTATGGCAGGTATAGAATTAACTTATGTATAGGCGTTGCAGTGCGCCTCTAATCCGCTGCGCATGTTAAAACACGAGAAGTGAGGAGAGCTGGACATGGCGAAGGAATCCAAGAAACAGGAACTGAAGAAGGGCAAGGCAGCGCGTGCCTTGAGCCCGTTCGAGGAAATGGAGCAGATGCTCGACCAGTATTTCCGCGGCAGCTGGTTGCGGCCCTGGCGTTCTGACTGGCCTGCGCTGCAGGAAATCAAGTTTCCCAAGGTGGACGTGATGGACCGCGAGGCAGAAATCGTGGTCAAGGCCCAGGTGCCTGGCGTGGACAAGAAAGACCTCGATGTCTCGGTCAGCGAGGACAGCGTCACCATCAAGGGCGAAACCCGTCACGAAGAAAAGCAAGAGGACGGCGACTATTACCGTTGCGAGATCTCGCGCGGTTCTTTCAGCCGCACCGTTGCGCTGCCGTCCAGCGTGGACGGCTCCAAGGCCAAGGTGGATTTCAAGGACGGCATGCTCGAACTGACCCTGCCGAAGATCGCCAGGTCGAAGCGGCACACGATCAAGGTGGAGTAGGCGGGACGGCAGGCCGGAATCGGTTGGCCAGTGCGACGCAGTAGCCCATGCCGGGTTTTATGCGTTGTAGCGGCCCGAACCTGATCAGGCGGATTCTGCCAGCTTCTTGCTGCGATGCACCAATGAGCGGAACCGGCGCATGAAAAGATATTCACGGTGGATGCCGCTGTCATGGGCATGATTGCCTCTACGGCAGCATATCGCCCCCGATTTTAAGGTCAGTTTAAGGTTGTAGCGCTAGGATTACCGGTACACGTCTTCTCCCCTGTAGGCGTGGGTGGTGGTTTCTTTCATAGAAACTTCTCCAACTTAAGGCGGCTGCTCTAACAGCCGCCGTTTTTTTATGTCACGGGTTTCCGGGCCTGGCCATGAGACGAGGTCGGTACGGCCGTCAGGATTTCCCAATCCCCTTCTTCATGCCAGTGCGAAGCGCATCGACAGATCGATGGCGTGCACGTGCTTGGTGAGTGTGCCGACGGAGATGAAGTCGACGCCGGTGAGGGCGATATCTCGCAGGTTGTCGAGGGTGACGCCGCCGGAGGCCTCGAGCGGTACGCGCCCGTCCACCTGGCGCACGGCATCTGCCAGTTGTGCGAGGTTGAAGTTGTCCAGTAACAGCCGTCCGGCGCCGGCGGCGATGGCCTCGTCGATCTGTTCCAGCCGTTCGATCTCCACCTCGATCAGGATGCCGGGATGCAGCCGTGCGGCGTCCTGCACGGCCTGCCGGATGGAGCCGGCCGCGCTGATATGGTTTTCCTTGATCAGGATGCCGTCGTACAGGCCGGTGCGATGATTACTCGCGCCGCCGGTGCGCACAGCGTATTTCTGCGCATCGCGCAGGCCGGGAATGGTTTTGCGGGTGTCGAGCACCTGCACCGGCAGGTCGGCCACGCGTGCGGCGTAGCGGTGGGCGAGGGTGGCGGTGCCGGACAGTGTCTGCAGGAAGTTCAGCGCGGTCCGCTCGCCGGTGAGGATCGCGCGTGCCGGCCCCGCCAGTGTGCACAGCGTCTGGCCGGCCTCGATGCGCTTGCCGTCCTTTACACGCCAGTCAACCGTGATGGCAGTATCGAGTTCCGCGAACACGGCGTCGAACCAGGCCATGCCGCACAATACCGCGGCCTCGCGCGCGATGACCGTGGCCTGCGCCTGGCGATCGGCGGGAATCAGATCGGCCGTGATGTCGCCCGGGCCCACGTCTTCCACCAGCGCCGCGCGCACGCAGTGCAGCAGCGCCTCGTCGAGGACTTCGATCAGCATTAAGTGGAGATTTCCAGCAGCTCGATTTCGAATACCAGCGTGGCATTCGGCGGGATGACGCCGCTGGCGCCGCGCGCGCCGTAGCCGAGTTCCGGAGGTATCACCAGGCGGCGGATGCCGCCGACCTGCATGCCTTTCACGCCTTCGTCCCAGCCTGGGATCACGTAACCGCAGTCGACCGGGAAGCTGAACGGGTCGTCGCGGTCGCGGCTGGAATCGAACTTGGTGTCGTCTTCCAGCCAGCCGGTGTAGTGCACGACGACCGTCTGGCCTCGGCCGGTGACAGTTTCGCCCGTGCCGGTTTTCTCGTCGGTGAAGCGCAGGCCAGAGTCGGTGGTGGTTTCAGTCATGGTCGGTTCCTCGTCGGGTTTGTACCAAAAGTACCAAAACGGGCTGGATACATTTTCCATTTCATGGCCAGGAAAGAAAAGCGCATCACCTGGAAAATGTATCCAGCCCGTTTTACTCGCCGGTCACCCGGTGCGGGCGGGAAAAATAATCGTCCTTCAGTTTCTTCACCAGGCCGGCCAGCAGCAACAACCCGAGCAGGTTGGGCAGCGCCATCAGGATATTGGTGATGTCGGCCAGGTTCCATACCAGTTGCAGAGGCACCGCCGAGCCGATCACCACCAGCAGGGTGTAGATCACGCGGTAGGGCATGACGGCGCGTTCGCCGAACAGGTAATAGGCCGAGCGGTCGCCGTAATAGGACCAGGCGATGATGGTGGAGTAGGCGAACAGCGTCAGTCCGCCGCCGACCACCCAGGCGCCGGCATCGCCCAGGGCGCCGCTGAATGCATGCGCGGTGAGGGCTGCGCCCATCAGGGACTCGCTGCTGTCCTGCCAGGCACCGGTCACCACGATGACCAGGCCGGTCATGGTGCAGATCACCAGCGTGTCGATGAACGGTTCCATCATGGCGACCAGTCCCTCGCGCACCGGTTCATTGGTGCGCGCGGCGGCATGCGCCATGGGCGAGGAACCCAGCCCGGCTTCGTTGGAGAACAGGCCGCGCGCCACACCCCAGCGGATGGCCTCGCCGACTGCCGCGCCGCCCACCGACCAGGGATTCAGGGCATGGTCGAAAATGGTGGCAAAGGCGGCAGGGATGGCGGCGGCGTAATTGATCAGCACCAGCAGGGCCGCGACGATGTAGGTGATCGCCATGAACGGCACGATGGTGCCGGCGACACGCGCGATGCGCTTCACGCCGCCCAGGATCACCAGTCCGACCAGTACCGCGAGCAGGGTGCCGCTGTACCACTTGTACTCGTGCAGTTGTGGAAAGATGTAGCCCAGGCCGTCCATTACGGAATTGGCCTGCACCATGTTGCCGATGCCGAACGAGGCCACCAGCGCACAGACGGCGAACAGCGCGGCCGTGCGCTTCATCTGCAGGCCGTTGAGCAGCGTGTACATGGGGCCGCCCGCCACCTCGCCGGTGGGCGACACCGTGCGGAAGCGGACGGCCAGTGTACATTCGGTGAACTTGGTGGCCATGCCGAACAGTGCGGTGACCCACATCCAGAACAGCGCACCGGGACCGCCCAGTGAAATGGCGGTGGCGACGCCGGCGATATTGCCGGTGCCGACGGTGGCGGACAGGGCGGTGGACAGGGCCTGGTAGTGCGAAACCTCGCCGACGTCGGCGTGACTGCTGTACTTGCCGGCGATCAGGTGGCTGGCGTGGCGGAAGCCGCGCAGCTGGATCAGCCCCATGCGGAGGGTCAGGTACAGGCCGGTACCGAGCAGGAGGAGCAGGGTGATCGGGTTGCCCCATAACAGGCCGGAGAGTGTGCCGGTCCAGTCGGTCAGTTGCCGGATGATGTCCATGGACTCATATTCCCCTTGCGCAGTCGCAGGGTGCGTCGCGCGCACCATCTTAGATGCGTGAAACGCACCCTACACATGCTCCACTCCGGCGTGCGCCGGGCCGGTGCTAGCGGCTCAACAGCAGTTCCAGCAGGGCCTTCTGGGCATGCAGGCGGTTCTCCGCCTCGTCCCACACCACGCTCTGCGGGCCATCGATCACCTCGGCCGCGACTTCCTCGCCGCGGTGCGCCGGCAGGCAGTGCATGAACAGGGCGTCGGCTGCCGCGGCCTCCATGACGGCCGCGTTCACCTGGTAGTCGGCGAAGGCGCGCGCGCGTTTCTCCTGTTCCTCTTCCTGGCCCATGCTGGCCCAGACATCGGTGGTGACCAGGTCGGCGCCGCGTGCCGCATCCAGCGCGGATGCCATGACAGTCACGCGGTCGCCGGCGGCGGCGAGGATGTCCGCGTCCGGCGCATAGCCGTCCGGGCAGGCGATGTTCAGGGTGAAACCGAACTGGCGCGCTGCGTTGATATAGGAATGGCACATGTTGTTGCCATCGCCGATCCAGGCCACGGTTCGCCCGCGGATCTCGCCGCGGTGCTCGACCCAGGTCTGCATGTCGGCCAGCAGCTGGCAGGGGTGATACAGGTCGGTCAGGGCGTTGATGACCGGGACGCTGGAGTAGGCGGCGAAGCGCTCGAGCTTCTCATGCTCGAAGGTGCGGATCATGATGACATCGGACATGCGTGACAGTACGCGTGCGCTGTCCTCGACGGTCTCGCCGCGTCCCAGCTGGGTATCGCGCGGCGAAAGGAATACCGCGTGTCCGCCCAGTTGCGCCATGCCGACCTCGAACGACATGCGCGTGCGGGTCGACGACTTGTCGAACACCATGGCCAGCACACGGTGCTTGAAGGGTTCATGCAGCCTGCCGGCGCGGTTCCAGGCCTTCAGCTCGATGGCGCGCTGCACCAGCCGGTCCAGTTCGTCCGCGCTCAGGTCCATCAGGGTCAGGAAGTGTCTGGTGCTCATATCGCGGGTCCGGTGAGTAATTCGCTGACCAGGCCGCTGACCCCTTCAATGATCATGTCGGCCTGTTTCTGGGTGATGATCAGCGGCGGCAGCAGGCGTATCACGCGCTCCGCGGTGACGTTGATCAGCAGCCCCTGGTCGAGCGCCTTGCCGACCAGTGCCGCGCAGGGACGGTCGAGTTCGATGCCCAGCATCAGGCCGTGGCCGCGTACCGCCACCACGCCCGCGACACCGGACAGGGCGGCATTGAAACCGTCCAGCAGATAGTTGCCGAGCGTGGCGGCATGCGCGACCAGCTGTTCTCCCTCGATGCTGTCGAGCACGGCCAGGGCCGCGCTGCAGGCCAGCGGGTTGCCGCCGAAGGTGGTGCCATGCATGCCCGGCTGCAGCAGTTCGGCTGCCTTGCCGCGCGCCAGGCAGGCGCCGATCGGCACGCCGTTGCCGAGCGATTTCGCCAGCGTGAACACGTCAGGCTGTGCATTCGTGTGCTGCCAGGCAAACCACTGTCCGGTGCGGCCCATGCCGGTCTGGATCTCGTCCAGCATCATCAGCCAGCCCTGTTCATCACAGATGGCGCGGATGTCCGCGAGGTAGGTCGGGTCCGGTATATTGATGCCGCCCTCGCCCTGCACCGGTTCAACCAGCACGGCAACGGCGTCGTTTTTGCCGGCAGCAATACTGCGCAGTGCCTCGATGTCATTGTAGGGCACGCGCAGAAAACCCTGTACCAGCGGTTCGAAGCCGGCCTGGATGCGGCGGTTGCCGGTTGCGGTCAGCGTGGCCAGCGTGCGGCCGTGGAAACTCTTTTCCATCACGATAATGGCCGGACAGGCAATGCCCTGGCTGTGTCCGTACAGGCGTGCGATCTTGATGGCGGCCTCGTTGGACTCCGCGCCGGAGTTGCAGAAGAACACGCGGTCCATGCCCGACAACGCACACAGGCGATCGGCCAGCCGCGTCTGCAGGTCGATGCCGTACAGGTTCGAGGTGTGGACCAGCTTGCCCGCCTGCTCGCAGATGGCCCGGGTGACCGCGGGGTGGGCGTGGCCGAGGCCGCACACGGCAATACCGGCCAGGGCATCGAGGTATTGCCGGTGCTCGCTGTCCCACAGCCAGACGCCTTCACCACGCTCGAATTGCACGGGCAGCCTGTTATAGGTCGACATAAGATGCTCGGACATTGTTCGTACTACCCAAAATAGAAAAGGCAGTCTGTGCAGACTGCCAGTATGACAAAGGCCGATTCTATAGTCCCGGGCCGGAAAAGCGCAAACCCGGTCGGGGACCGGGTTTGCCTGGCCTGCGGTAAAATTCAGCCAGATACTTTATCGAGTTGCCTGCCTGCTACTCTGTAAACCTTAGAATGGCAGGTTGTGAGCATAGGCTGTCATGCACAGCAACATGGGGATGGAGAGCAGGGTGTTGGTGCGCGAGGCCATCAGCGCAACCTTCTTGGCGCCGGCAATCTCTTCGGGGCTGGCCTGCACGATACCGAGGATCTTTTTCTGGTTCGGCCAGATCAGCACCCAGACGTTGAACAGCATGATGGTGCCCAGCCAGGCACCGATGCCGATGACCGATACGTTACTTGCGAATGTGAAGCCTTCAAAGGTAAAGGAAGATTTCAGTATGCCCATATGTCCGAGCGCGGCGGCGCCGGTCAGCCAGGTGGCGACGGCGGACCAGCGGAACCACAGCAGGGCGCGGGGTGCGACATACTTGTTGATGGCGGCCGGGCCGGGGCCGTCCTTGTCACCCAGCGCCGCGCCGACGGCCGGAACCTGCACGAAGTTGAAGTAGTAGAGCAGGCCAATCCAGGTGATGCCGACCAGGACATGTGCCCAAACAGCCATTTCAATTGGGTTCACACCCGTTGGGCCCAGGGCAAACACGATGACAATTGCGAGTACGAAACCGGAAATGATGGTTCCCCAGATAGAAGTTAACGGATTCATTGCTTTTTGACTCCCTAGGCCCGTGACGTGCGCCACGTGGATTGTTTGAAATAGGTGACTGAAACAGTCGGAAAATGGAGGATACGGGAGCGTTGGCCCATTTGCAATATGCTTGATTACCATTTTCTGTCATTAAAGCATTGAGTTAGAGTATATATCCCTGTGCCCGCAAATTGCTGCGGGCGAAAGCCGCCGGGTGAATTTGCGCGTGAATGCCATCGAGCTCAGTCTGTTTGTCAGCCAGGTCACCACCGTCTGCGACGAGATGGGCGCCGTGCTGCGGCGAGCCGCGTTCTCGACCAACATCAAGGACCGCCTGGATTATTCCTGCGCGGTGTTCGACCCCGCCGGCGAGCTGTGCGCACAGGCGGCGCACATCCCCGTCCATCTCGGCAGCATGGCGTTTGCCATGCGCGACCTGGTGGCGCGGCTCGACTGGGCGCCGGATGACATGGTGATCGTCAATGATCCGTACCTGGGAGGCACCCACCTGCCGGATGTCACGCTGATCGCGCCGGTGCACGTCGACCGGGAACTGGTCGGCTTCGTCGCCAACCGTGCCCATCACGCGGACATCGGGGCGCACACGCCGGGCTCGATGCCGGTGTCGCGGCACCTGGAGGAAGAAGGCCTGGTCATCGCGCCGGTGCACCTGCTGCGGGCCGGGCAAGCGGTGGCGGAGGTCATGCAGCGCATCACGCAGGCCACCGCCAGCCCGCTGCAGATGCGCGGCGACCTGGCGGCGCAGATCAGCGCCAACCATTCCGGCGTGCGGCAACTGGCGGCGCTGGCCGCGCAGGCCGGTGTCGGTCGCTACCGCGCCGGACTGGACGCGGTCAACGATTACGGTGCGCGCCTGGCGCAGCGGGCGCTGGCGCGCATCCCGGATGGCAGCTATCGCTTCGAGGACGTCATGGACGATGACGGGCAGGGGCAGCAGGATATCCGCATTGCCGTCACCCTGCGCGTCAGCAACGGCGCTGTCGAGGTCGACTTCGACGGTACGGCCGCCCAGGTGGACGGCAACATCAATTGCCCGCTGTCCGTGGCCGCCGCCGCCGTGCTGTACGTGTTCCGCTGCCTGATGCCGGCACAGACACCGGCCTGCGCCGGCAGTTTTCGCAACATCCGTCTCATGGCCCCGGCCGGCTGCCTGCTGAACGCAGGCTATCCCGCGGCGGTGGCGGCCGGCAACGTGGAGACCAGCAGCCGGATTGTCGATGCGGTCATGGGCGCACTCGCGCAGGCCCTGCCCGATAGCGTACCGGCCGCCAGTCAGGGTACGATGAACAACCTGGCCATGGGCGCGCGTTCGAAAGACTTTTGCTGGGATTACTACGAAACCCTCGCCGGTGGCGCGGGTGCGGGCCCTGCGCACGATGGCCTGAGCGCAGTGCAGACGCACATGACCAATACGCTGAATACACCGATCGAAGTGCTGGAGATGAATTTCCCGCTGCGCATCAACCGCTACCAGCTGCGCGACGGTTCCGGCGGGGCGGGCCTGCACCGCGGCGGTGACGGGCTGGTGCGCGAATTCTGCTTTCTCGCACCGGCCACGGTCACCTTGCTGACCGAGCGTCGCCGGCATGCACCCTGGGGCCTCAATGGCGGCGCGCCCGGCGCATGCGGTGTCAACCGGCGCGGCGCGGAACTTTTGCCGGGCAAGATCACCCTGCAAGTTGCCAGTGAAGAAACACTGGTGCTGGAGACCCCCGGCGGTGGCGGCTGGGGCAGTCCGCAGTAAGTAAAAAGGGATCAGATCAGTGCTGTCCCATAAGCATAAACTGAACTATCGGCAAATCCATGAATGACAGTGTTTTGCTTGCTGGTTGAACGCGCAAGAACATGAAACCCGGGCATAGCTCTACAAACACTGCGTCCCTTCTCCCTCCGGGAGAAGGACAGGAAGAGGGGATAGAAAATCAGGCAGTTGGCTTGATTTGATCCCCTCTCCCCAACCCTCTCCCGGAGGGAGAGGGAGTATTTGCTGGACAGCAGTGGGATCAGAACCCTTTTCTGGCAAATGAGACATGAATAATTTTTCGTGATGACAGAAAAAGGGAACTGACACCTTTTACTGTTGCATGATGGGACGGGGCTGACTAAAGACGATGTGCGGAATCTGCGGTGAGTTGCGCTTTGACGGACAGACGCCGGATCGGGGCATGCTCGGCCGGATGACGGATGCGTTGGCGCGGCGCGGACCGGACGGCAGCGGCACCTGGTTCAACGGCCCTGTCGCGCTGGGACACCGGCGGCTGGCAGTCATCGACCTGTCGGAACGTGCCGCGCAGCCCATGCGCGATGACGCGGCCGGGCTTGCGCTGGTCTTCAATGGCACCATCTACAACTACCCGGAGCTGCGCAAGGAGCTGCAGGCGCTCGGTCATCATTTCGTTTCCGACGGCGATACCGAGGTCATCCTCAGGGCGTATGCAGAGTGGGGCGAGGACTGTCCGACCCGCTTGCACGGCATGTTCGCCTTCGCGATCTGGGACAGCCGCCGGCAACAGCTGTTCCTGGCGCGCGACAGGTTCGGCATCAAGCCGCTGTATTACAGTTTCACGCGCCAGGGGATCCGCTTCGCCTCGACCAGCCAGGCACTGCTGGCGGCCGGCGGGCTGGATACCGCCATCGACCCGGTGGCCCTGCATCATCACTTCACCCTGCATGCCGTGGTACCGGCGCCACGCACCCTGCTGCGCGGCCTGCGCAAGCTGGCGCCCGGCTTTAGCCTGACGGTCACGCCGCAGCCGCGCAGGACGCTGCGCCGTTACTGGTATCTCGATGTCGCGAATTGTCGCCAGCAGTTCACCGAATGGGAGTGGATCGAGGCGGCACACGAGACCCTGAAACAGGCGATCAGGAAACGCCTCGAGATCGCGGATGTGCCGGTTGGCCTGTTGCTGTCCGGCGGACTGGACTCCAGCCTGCTGGTGGCGCTGCTGGCCGAGGCCGGCTGCAGCGAGCTGCTCACCTTCTCTGTCGGCTTCGAGGACCAGCCGGAGGAAAAGGGCGACGAGTTCCAGTATTCCGACCTGGTCGCGGAGCTGTATGGTACGCGCCATCACCGTTTCACCATTCCCAACAGCGAAGTGCTGGCGCGCCTGCCCGAGGCCGTCGCCAACATGGCCGAGCCGATGGTCAGCCAGGATGCCGTGGCGTTCTACCTGCTCGGCGAGCGCGTGTCGCAGCACGTCAAGGTGGTGCAGAGCGGGCAGGGCGCGGACGAGGTGTTCGGCGGTTACTTCTGGTATCCGCGCATGCAGGATGCACACGGCACCGACATCGAGCGTTTCGCGCCGCATTACTTCGATCGTGACCACGAAGAGTGGGAACGCATGGTCGATCCACGTTACCACGGCATCGACTACACCACACCGCGGGTGACGCACGGGCTGGCTGGCTTCCGCGCCGACCGCTTCATCAACCGCGTGCTGGCCTTCGACGTGACCACGCTGATCGTCGACGACCCGGTCAAGCGCGTGGATAACATGACCATGGCCTGGGGTCTGGAGGCGCGCGTGCCGTTTCTCGACCAGCACCTGGTCGAGCTGGTGGCATGCATGCCACCCGAGGTGAAACTGCGTTCCGGTGGCAAGCACCCGCTCAAGGCCATCGCGCGCGGCCTGTTGCCGGATATCGTGATCGACCGTCCCAAGGGTTATTTTCCGGTGCCGGCGCTGAAGTTCGTGCGTGGCGAGGTGCTGGCCTTCGTGCGCGACGTGGTCAATTCCGACGCCTGCCGGAATCGCGGCCTGTACCGGCGTGACTACGTGGACGAACTGCTGGCAAACCCGGAAGGCCAGCACACGCGCATCCAGGGCAACAAGCTGTGGCATCTGGCCCTGCTCGAGTTCTGGTTGCAGTGCAATATCGACAAATCCCTGTAAGCGGTTGCTTTATTTCAGCCTTGTAACAGGGGTACACTGCCCCAATAAGATCTGTACCTGTTCTAAATTCTCGAGGGTAAGACAATGGATGTAATGGAGCGTATCGATACGGCGGTGAAAGGCAGCCCGGTGGTAATTTTCATGAAGGGCACACCACAACTGCCGCAGTGCGGCTATTCCAGCCGAGCGGCGCAGGCGCTGGCTGCCTGTGGCGAGCCGTTTGCACATGTCAACGTGCTGGCCGACCAGGAGGTCTTCCAGAATCTGCCGCGCTATGCCAACTGGCCGACATTCCCGCAGATCTACATCAACGGGGAACTGATCGGCGGCTGCGACATCACGCTGGAACTGTACCAGAAGGGCGAGTTGCAGAAGCTGGTCAAGGAAGCCATGGCGGGTGCGGCGGGGTAATCATTTTCAATCGCCACGGAATCCACGGAAGAACACGGAAAAATTACAGCAATGTAGGGTGCGTTTTACGCACCAGAGCTGGTGCACGAGGTGCACCCTACAACCCTTTCCCTGGATTCCGGCCTGCGCCGGAATGAATAAATCAGCGGTTCGTCAATCCTCTGAATTCAGCTGTCTGTCGTTATCAACCGCCGTGCACCCGCATTGAAAAATCTTTCCGTGTTCTTCCGTGGATTCCGTGGCCATTAATGATTTCACGTTTCACGTCTCACGCTTCACTACATCAGCCGCTGGTGCGTAAAACGCACCCTACACCCGCATTTTTTATTATTCCGTGTGCTTCCGTGGCTATTAAGTATTTCAGTTTGCCTCGAGTTTGAGCAGTTCCTCGATGATATCCATCATCAGTTTCTGACCCTTGTCAGTCATCTTTTCGGTGAGCTTGTCCGTGTCACGTTCGCCTTCCACCAGCGGGCGCAGGCGACCGGCCAGGATGCCCATGTCACCGCCGGCCGACAGCATCTGCTGGGCGATGTTGCCGATGATGTGCAGGGCCTGTGCATTGCCATTTCGCGAGGCGTGGATGAGACCGGCGATACCCGGGGCAGCCATGCCGGACTCGATGTCCGTCTGCAGCGGTGGCAGCGTGGCCGGGTCCTGCAATCCCTTCAGGATCGAATCGGCAATCACCCGGTCCTCGTCATCCAGCCCCAGCAGGACGCTTTCGTCGCGCTTGCCGGACATGATGTCGCGGATGGCAGTGACCAGCTGCTTCCAGTCATTCGCTTCCGCCTGCTGCAGTACCTGCTCGATGTCCGGTACCGAGCCGGGGTTGTTGCAGTGCATGACCACGCGGTGTATCAGCCCCGTATGGGATACCAGGATCTGTTCGTTAAGGTCGGGTAAGTCTGACATGTGTTAATTACCTTGCTGTTGCTGCCGGGGAGTGTCGGAACCCGCGTGGTGCAGGCTGAGCTCGTTCCAGCGATTGATGATGGAGCAGAAGAGATCGGCTGTCTTTTCGGTATCGTAAATGGCGGAATGGGCCTTGTCATTACTCCAGTCGAAGCCGGCCGCTTCCACGGCACGGGCCAGCACGGTCTGGCCGTATGCCATCCCCGCCAGCGGCACCGTGTCGAAGGTGCTGAAGGGATGAAACGGATTGCGCTTGATGCCACTGCGCGTGACGGCAGCGTTCAGGAACGACAGGTCGAAGGAGGCGTTGTGACCGACCAGGATCGCACGATTGCAGCCACTGGAGCGGATCAGGCGTCGTACCGGCTTGAAGATGATCTCGAGTGCATCGCGCTCCGGCTTGGCCATACGAAACGGGTTGTAGGGATCGATACCCGTGAACGCCAGCGACTCCGCGTCCATGTTGGCGCCGGGAAACGGTTCGACGTGGCAGGCGATGGTTTCCCGGCGGCAGATGAAGCCCTCTTCATCCATGTCCAGGGTAACGGCGGCGATCTCCAGCATGGCGTCGCGTTTCGCGTTGAACCCGCCGGTCTCGATATCTACCACGACCGGAAGAAAGCCGCGGAAACGTCGCGCGATCG
>DATKZN010000296.1:0-26882 GCA_035527955.1 Gammaproteobacteria bacterium | reverse complement strand
TTCATCTTCCCGTTCGTCTTCTCCGGAGGAACTCATTACGGTGCCGATGGTGGCGACGGAAAGGATTCCGACAACAATTAAAATAATGGTCTTTTTCATGGCAATGCTCCTTTGTGAATTACTCATTGACTGGTCAGGTATCGAATAAAGTCGCCCTTTTCCTGCGACGTGCATTCACGCCCGAGTGTCCACCGGCAGTTCCGGCGAAACCATTTCTCGACCTTTTCCGGGTCACTCAGTCGCGCGGGATTGACCGAAACAGCCATTGGCTCGATAGGTTTTCCGGTTTCGATGTGCTTGCCGGGCTGGCCTGGATCCGCGCCGTGACAACTGGCACAACTCCGCGCGCCCGCAGCGCCGGCAGACTGATGTGTCCGTGTCCATGCGGATCCACCCGCCTCCGCCGAAAAGGGTCCAGCTCCGGCATTTCGATAGCCCTGCATCAGATCCGCGCCGGCCGCAAGGGCCGCAAGGGCCGCACCGGTGAACAGGACTCCGGCCACGCCAAAGACAATCTTCGATTTCATTGTGTTTCCCTCCGTTTCTTTCCCGTGACCATGGCCAGGATCAGGTTCTCGCGATGCTGCAAACTGGCCCACACCACCCCGGCGACATGCAGGACGACGAGCAGCAGCGTCAGGTTGGCCAGGAACTCGTGCATATCCTCGAAGCCGTGTCCCCAGCCCGCCGGCAGGCCACTGAGCAACGGCGCCATGGGCCCCGACAGTTCCTGCGCGCCATAGACAGCCATCCCGCTGAGGCCAGTGGCGGCCAGGCTCACGATGAGCGCCACCACCATGGCACCACCTGCAGGATTGTGTCCGAGGAAACGGACAGCCCTCGATCGGACGGCGTCTTTCAGATAGGCAACGATTTCGGCCGGCTCCTTCACAAAATCTGACCAGCGGGCGTGGCGCGGCCCCGCAAATCCCCACAGCAGCCGGACGGCAATCAGGCCGAGGATGACGTAGCCTGCCCACACATGCAGGGCAAGCCAGTCATCTTCGGCCACGTACGCAATCGTGAAACCCGCTGCCAGACTCCAGTGGAACAGGCGCACCAGCGGATCCCAGACGTGCAACATCCCTGGCTGTGCCACACGGGTGGTGCTAGTGGATAAACATGTTGTTTCGTTCATGGCTGGCCTCTCGATATTTGCCTTTCAGGGTCAAGCGTCACTGGATGTGCCTGCGCCGGTGGCGGATGTCCTCGACTGCCGATACGCTCGTGGACGCGGCACGGCAGGTGACGCCGGACAGGAATGGAATCAGGCGTTGTTTCATGGGTGATACCTCCGTCGCCAGGCCGGCATCGAAGCCGTCATCAAACACGACTCCGCTTCCGATGCTTGTTAATCTAGCGCAAGGGTCCTGACCGACCCCTGAACACCGTTGTCAGCCTTTTGTCAGGTAACACTGCGCCATAATCAGGGCCATGAAGCATCAGTTGATTTTGAATGTTCTGAAAACGGGGCTCATTGTCGCGCTGCTGACCGCGAGCCACATCGCGTCGACCGGCGACCATGAATATCAGTGGGAGGATGACGATCATGCCTATGACCGCGCACGCCGGGCGGTCGATCGCGGCGAGGCTCTCCCGATTGCGGAACTGCTGGAGCGCTTGAAAACCCGGGTTCCCGGCGATGTGGTCGGGATCGAATTCACGCACGAGCACGGGAGATGGGTTTACGAGTTCAAGATCGTTGACGACAGCGGACTCCTGCTCGAAGTCTATGTGGATGCGAAAACCGGTACGATACTGTCGATGGAGGAAGACTGATGCGCATTCTCCTGGTAGAAGACGACAACCAGACAGCCGCAGCCGTGCTCGCCTCTCTCGCCAGTGCCGGGTACGTGGTCGACCATGAAAGCGAGGGTGAAAAGGCCTGGTTCAGGGGAGATACCGAATCCTACGCCGCGGTCATCCTCGACCTGGGACTGCCGGGCATGGACGGGTTGTCGATACTCCGGAAATGGCGCCAGGCAGGACAGACCTTCCCGGTCCTGATTCTCACCGCCCGCGGCAACTGGAATGAACGTGTCGAGGGTATCGATGCGGGGGCAGATGACTACCTGCCCAAACCGTTCCAGATGCAGGAACTACAGGCCCGCTTGCGTGCCATCCTGCGGCGGTCTGCAGGACAGGCAACCCCCGTTATCACGATCGGTCCCCTGTCACTCGACACCCGTCAGATGCGCGTCAGTGTGAACGACGTGCCTGTCCACCTGTCACCACAGGAATACCGTCTGGTCCACTATCTCATACTGCATGCGGGACGCGTGGTATCACAGCTAGAACTGACCGAGCAGTTGTATGCCCGTGATTTCGAGCGTGACTCCAACGCCGTCGAGGTGCTGATCGGGCGCGTGCGCAAAAAACTCGGCATCGACCTGATCCAGACGCGCCGGGGCTTCGGCTACGTCATAGAGACGCCGGAGCCGTGACGCAACGCTCGCTTCGCTTCCGCCTGCTGGCATCTGCCGGCGTTTCAGTGGTTGTCGCGCTGCTCGTTGCCGGCATGAGCCTGACAGTGATATTCGAGCACCACGTCAAACGCCGTATCGGCACCGAACTGGAAACCTATCTGAAGCAGATTGTCGCCGGCGTCAGTCTGATGCCGGATGGTCGTATCACATCAACCGCAGCGCTGGCCGATCCGCGCTTCGATCAGCCGCTCAGTGGACTCTACTGGCAGGTCCAGGACGAGCAGCGCCCGCGACTCCTGCGCTCCCGCTCACTCTGGGACGATGTCATCACGCTCCCCGAGGACAGACTCGAACTCGGCACCGTTCATGAACACGACCTGCCAGGACCTGCCGGACAATCCCTGCTGGTTCGGGAACGCCAGATTGCCCTCCGCCACGCCGGCGACGAACGCCGGATCCGGATCATCGTGGCCACGGACAAGCGCAGTCTTGCCGAGGCACGCAACGCCTTCGCTGCCGATATGCTGCCCTATCTTGCGGTAATGGCAGCGGTCCTGCTGGCAGCGGCCTGGATACAGGTCCGCATCGGACTGGCGCCGCTGGATAATGTACGCCGCGGCGTCATGGAAATCCGCTCAGGGACATCGCGTCGCCTCGAAAGCCTGCATCCCGATGAAGTCATGCCACTCGTCGATGAGATAAACGGATTACTCGAAGCACAGGAGAAAACGATTGAACGCGCGCGCGCATGGACCGCGGATCTTGCGCATGGACTCAAGACGCCACTGATGGTGCTGACGGCCGATGCGCAACGCTTGCGAGATGAGGGTAATACTTCAATCGCCGAGGATCTGGATCAACTCGCAGAAACCATGCGCCGGCGCGTCGACCGGGAATTGATACGTGCCCGTGTCCGCTCGGGCGTTCAGAGCAGACGGGCGCGTGCCGAAGTGGTCGAGACTGTCAACCGCATTGTCCGCACCCTGAAACGCACACCGCGAGGCTCTGTCCTCGGCTGGACTGTCGAGACGACAGACCGAGCGGATGCCGCCATTCCGGGCGATGACCTGACCGAGCTCCTGGGCAATATTCTGGAAAATGCAAC
This sequence comes from Gammaproteobacteria bacterium, assembly GCA_035527955.1. Taxonomy (GTDB): domain Bacteria; phylum Pseudomonadota; class Gammaproteobacteria; order UBA9214; family UBA9214; genus UBA9214. The sequence goes on along the minus strand of DATKZN010000296.1, from coordinate 23,351 downwards.
CAAGTGGGCCAACGAGATGGTTACTGTCGCAGTAGCCACGGGCAACGGTGTCATTATTACGGTCGAGGATGACGGGCCCGGCGTGCCGGCAGACCAGCTGAACAACCTGGGATTGCGAGGCATGAGGCTAGATGAGCAGAAGCAAGGCACCGGTCTCGGACTTGCCATTGCCCGGGATATCGTCGAGGCCTATCACGGTGAATTGATATTCAGCCATGCGCCAACGGGAGGCCTGGCGGTGGTTGTTCGACTGCCAGCCGCGGCATGAGGCAGTCTTTACGCCATGACTGGATGGCGGAGAGGGAGGGATTGCCGGGCACTTCCCTGTGCCCGGCCCTTCGGGTTCGCTGCGCTCACTCAAAATCGCTCCCGGCGATTTTGTCGAACCAATCGATTGAATATCGAGGGTTCGAACCCGACCGATTCCACAAATTCAAAAGGCCCCATACAGGGGCCTTTTCAATTTGGCGGAGAGGGAGGGATTCGAACCCTCGATGGGCTTTTGACCCATACTCCCTTAGCAGGGGAGCGCCTTCGGCCTCTCGGCCACCTCTCCTGAACGAAGTAAAAACGCTGCAGGCGGGATTATAACGACAAACAAGCGGAATTGTTCAAATCATTGCTGCCCGTGGCCCGGATGTCGTCACCTGTCCGGTATGTGTGCATTTCCCCGGCAATTTAAGGCAAGTTATTCCTGTTACTTACCCGATCCCGTCAGGACTGGTTGGTACCGTCCTTGTTGTTCTGCTCATCCTTGATGCGTTCGTAAATTTCCTCGCGGTGCACGGCAACATTCTTGGGTGCATTCACCCCGATCCTGACCTGATTTCCTTTCACACCCAGTACGGTGACGGTGATGTCATCACCGACCATGAGGGTTTCTCCAACTCTACGAGTAAGTATCAACATCTTCTCAACCTCTTGTTATCGTGTGTCCCTGCCAAGGTTTGTGCCATTGTTTGTTATTCTGTTCAGCCCGCCGGAATGGTTGAAACACCGGCGAAAGCGATATCCTGGTCCGATATCGATTGATGTAGAAGTATATATGAAAGTCGAGATAAGAGAATATCCTGGAAAGCATATTAACAGGATTATTCACCATATTGTTTATATTGATGAATATCATGCCTTCGGCTGATCAAGATGGAAGGCGTCATGCAGCGCCCGCACACCCAGCTCCAGGTACTTTTCATCGACTACTACGGAGATTTTGATCTCCGAGGTCGAGATCATGCGGATGTTGATGCCCTCGCGGGCCAGCGCCTCGAACATGGTCGAGGCAATACCGGCATGCGAGCGCATGCCGACACCGACCAGCGAGATCTTCACGATCTTGTTATCGCCGCTGACTTCGCGTGCGCCCAGCTCGCGTGCGGTACTCTCCAGGATCGACATGGCGCGCTTGTAGTCGTTGCGATGCACGGTAAAGGTAAAATCGGTGGTCGCACCGTCCGGGGCGATGTTCTGCACGATCATGTCCACCTCGATATTCGCGGACGCGATCGGACCAAGCAGCTTGTGCGCGACACCGGGGGTGTCCGGCACGCCGATCACGGTCAGCTTGGCCTCGTCCCGGTTGAACGCGATACCCGATATCAATACATCTTCCATCTCTTCTTCCTCGTAGGTGATCAACGTGCCCTCGCCCTCCTCGAAGGACGACAGTACGCGTAACGGGACATTGTAGCGGCCGGCAAAACTGACCGAGCGGATCTGCAGCACCTTGGAACCCAGGCTGGCCATTTCCAGCATTTCCTCGAAGGTGATGCGATCGAGCCGGCGTGCATTCGGCACCACGCGCGGATCCGTAGTGTAGACACCATCCACGTCGGTATAGATCTGGCACTCGTCCGCCTTCAGCGCCGCGGCCAGCGCCACGGCCGTGGTATCCGAACCGCCGCGCCCCAGCGTGGTGATATTGCCGTGCTCGTCAGCGCCCTGGAATCCGGCCACCACCACGACACGCCCCGCGCGCAGATCGGCATGAACGCGCTTGTCATCGATTTCCCGGATGCGGGCCTTGTTGTGCGCGCTGTCGGTCAGGATATGCACCTGCGAACCGGTATAGGAACGCGCCGGACAGCCGCGTTTTTCAAGCGCCATACTGAGCAGCGCGATCGTCACCTGTTCGCCGGTCGCAAGCAACACGTCGAGTTCGCGCGGCGTCGGCGCATCGCTGATCTGGCCGGCGAGGTCGACCAGGCGGTTGGTCTCGCCGCTCATCGCAGAGACCACGATCACCAGGTCGTTGCCGCGATTGCGCCAGTCGATGACCTTGTCGGCCACGTGCCCGATCCGTTCGGGCGACCCGACCGAGGTGCCGCCGTATTTCTGAACGATGAGTGCCATGATGGGGTTATTCCTGAACTGAAAGAAACGGTATGCCTGGGCGCATCTGCTAGCGCGGATTTCTCACCGGGATAGGCAGCGCCCGATGACACGCTGTTTTTTGCTGAATGGACATCATTTTCTTGATTTCAACTCATTAAGTTAGCCAACCGCCGCCCGGTGAGAAATGCGGGCTAGAGGCGTTCGCGCACCCATGCCGGCACCGATTGCAATGCCACATCCAGCTGCGCGGGCTGGTTGCCACCGGCCTGTGCCATGTCCGGCCGCCCGCCGCCCTTGCCGCCGACCTGGGTCGCGACCATGTTGACCAGCTCGCCGGCCTTGATCTGGCCGGTACGGTCTTTCGTCACGCCGGCGACCAGGCTGATCTTCTCCCCGTCCACCGCCGCCAGCACCACTGCGGCCGAACCGAGCTTGTTCTTCAGCTGGTCCAGCGTCTCGCGCAGCACCTTGCTGTCGGCGCCGTCCAGGCGTACCGCCAGCACCTTGAGGCCATCGATATCGATGGCCTGCCCGGCCAGGTCGCCACCCTGGCTGCTGGCCAGCTTGCCCTTGAGCTGCTGCAGTTCCTTTTCCACCAGGCGACTCTTTTCCAGCAACTGCGCGACGCGCTCGTCGACATCCTCGCGGTTGCCCTTCACCAGCTCGGCGATGCGTGCGAGTCGCTGTTCGTTGTCGCGCACCCAATGCAGGGCCCGCGCGCCGGTAACGGCCTCGATGCGGCGCACCCCGGATGCCGTGCCGGTCTCGGCCGTAATCCGGAACAGGCCGATATCACCGGCATGGCCGACATGGGTGCCGCCACACAGCTCGACCGAGAACTCGCCGATCGACAGCACCCGCACCTCGTCGCCGTATTTTTCGTTGAACAGGGCCATGGCGCCGGACTGCATGGCATCTTCCATCGACATCAGGCGCGTCTGCGCCTGCGCGTTGGCACGGATTTGCGCATTGACCAGGTCCTCGATCTCGCGCAGCTGCGCGGGCGTGACCGGTTCGTAATGCGCGAAGTCGAAGCGCAGCCGTTCCGGCTCGACCAGTGAGCCCTTCTGCTGCACATGCGCACCCAGCACGGTACGCAGCGCGGCGTGCAGCAGGTGCGTGGCCGAATGGTTGAGCACGATGGCCTGGCGCCGGTGCGCATCAACCAGTGCGTTGACCCGATCTCCCATGCGCAGCACGCCCTGTGTCACGGTGCCGACGTGGGCGAAGGCTGCGCCGCTGTGCTTGCGCACATCCTCGACATCGAAGCGCGCGCTGTTGCTTTCCAGCCGGCCGCGGTCGCCGACCTGCCCGCCCGACTCGGCGTAGAACGGGGTCGCATCGAGAAACACCATGCCACCCTGGCCGGTCTCCAGCCGCTGCACCGGTTTGCCCTCGTACAACAGGGCGGTGATGGCGGCCTCGCCGTCCAGGTGCTCGTAGCCGGTGAACACGGTGCACGCATCGACACGCGCGTCGCCCGAGTAATCGGCGGCGAAATGGCTGGCCGAGCGCGCCCGGGCACGCTGTGCCTCCATCGCGGCCGTGAAGCCATCCGTGTCAATGGTGAGTCCGCGCTCGCGCGCGATGTCGGCGGTCAGGTCGCCCGGAAAGCCGTAGGTATCGTAGAGCTTGAATACGGTGGCGCCTGGAATGACCGTACCCGGCAAACCGGCCAGGTCTTCTTCCAGGATGCGCATGCCCTGCTCCAGCGTCTCGGCGAAACGTTCTTCTTCCAGCCGCAGGATACGCTCGACATGCTCACGCCCGGCCGGCAGTTCCGGATAGGCCTCGCCCATGACTTCGCACAGCGGTCCGACCAGCCGGAAGAAGAACGGTTCGTTGATGCCCAGCTGGTAACCGTGGCGAACCGCACGCCGGATGATACGCCGCAGCACATAGCCGCGGCCTTCGTTCGAGGGCAGTACGCCGTCGACGATGAGAAACGCGCAGGAACGGATATGATCGGCGATCACGCGCAGCGAGGTATGGCTGAGCTCCCTTGTCCCGGCAATGCGCGCCGCCGCTTCCACCAGGTGCCGGAACAGGTCGATGTCGTAATTGGAATGCACACCCTGCATCACCGCGGCGAGGCGCTCCAGGCCCATGCCGGTATCCACCGACGGCTTTGGCAGCGGCTTCAGCTTGCCGGCCGTATCGCGGTCGTACTGCATGAACACCAGGTTCCATATCTCCACGTAGCGGTCACCGTCCGCCTCCGGCGTGCCGGGCGGACCGCCGGGCACCTCCGGTCCGTGATCGTAGAAAATCTCGGAGCAGGGTCCGCATGGGCCGGTGTCACCCATCGACCAGAAATTGTCACTGGCGCCGATGCGGCTGAAGCGCTCCGGGGCAACCCCAATCTCCTTGAGCCAGATGTCGGCCGCCTCATCGTCGTCCTCGAACACCGTCACCCAGAGCCGCTCCGCCGGCAGCTGCATGACGTCGGTGAGAAACTCCCAGGCGTAGGTGATGGCCTCGCGCTTGAAATAATCGCCGAAGCTGAAATTGCCGAGCATTTCGAAAAAGGTGTGGTGGCGTGCGGTGTAGCCGACGTTTTCCAGGTCGTTATGCTTGCCGCCGGCGCGCACACAGCGCTGGCTGCTGGTCGCGCGCGGACAGGCACGCGTCTCGTTGCCGAGAAAGGTCTCCTTGAACTGCACCATGCCGGCATTGACGAACAGCAGGGTCGGGTCGTCCCGCGGCACGAGCGGGGCCGAGGATACAACCTCGTGGTCGCGCGCCCTGAAGAAGTCCAGGAAGGCCCGGCGGAGTTGTGCGCTGCTGTTCTTCAAGCTGGTTCTGCCTGATTCTGTCCGGTTAGGTGCGGTCGTTATTATTCAGGGATTTGTGGACGATTGGAACACCTGTTTGCCGGGTTTCACATGGACGCTGCCCGGGCAGGCTGTTACCGGCATCAGGGAATCCTATTCGCTGTCGCGGAACACCCGCCCGATCTGTTCCGCAGTGAAGCCGCGCTGCTGCAGGAAACGCATCTGACGGCTCCGCTCGCGGAAATCCGCCGGCAGCGCGCTGCCGAACTTCTTCTCGCGCACCTCGCGCAGCAGACCCTGCCAGTCCTCCGCCAGGACCTCGATACTGTGCTCGATGAGGGTCTCGTCGACCCCGCGTTCGCGCAATTCGGCATGTATCTTGTGCGGTCCCGATCCGCGCTGGAAGCGCGACCAGACGAACTGTTCGGCAAAACGCGTATCGCTGAGCAGGCCTTCCGCCTCCAGCACACCCAGCGCCGTATCCACCGTGTCATCATCGAAGCCGCGCGAGCACAGCTTGCGGGTCAGCTCGCGCCGGCTGTGTTCCCGGCGTGCCAGCAGGTCCAGCGCCGCCTGGCGCGCGACGGCACCGTCCGCGACCTGCTCAGGCCTCGGCTTCAAGCGCCTCCTCTGGAACGGCCTTCACCGGCCTGGCCAGCAGCAGCGCGCGCAGCTTGCCCTCGATTTCGGCGGCGATGTCCCGGTTCTGTTTCAGGAATTCGCGCACGTTGTCCTTGCCCTGGCCGATGCGGTCGTCGCCGTAGCTGTACCAGGCGCCGGACTTCTCCACAAAACCGTGCTGCACGCCCAGGTCAATCAGCTCGGCCTCGCGCGAAATGCCCTCGCCGTACAGGATCTGGAACTCGGCCTGCCTGAACGGCGGCGCCATCTTGTTTTTCACCACCTTGACGCGGGTCTCGTTGCCGGTGATTTCGTCGCCCTTCTTGATGGCGCCGATGCGGCGTATGTCCATGCGCACGGAGGCGTAGAACTTGAGCGCGTTACCGCCAGTGGTTGTTTCCGGGTTACCGAACATGACGCCGATCTTCATGCGGATCTGGTTGATGAAGATCACCATGGTGTTGGAGCGCTGTATGTTGGCAGTCAGCTTGCGCAGCGCCTGCGACATCAGCCGCGCCTGCAGGCCCATGTGCGAATCACCCATGTCACCCTCGATCTCGGCCTTGGGCGTCAGCGCCGCCACCGAATCGACCACCACCACATCGATGGAGCCGGAACGCACCAGCATGTCGGTGATCTCCAGTGCCTGCTCGCCGGTGTCCGGCTGCGACACCAGCAGTTCGTCGACGTTGACGCCGAGCTTCTCCGCGTAGCCGGGATCGAGCGCATGCTCGGCGTCGATGAACGCCGCCGTGCCGCCGAGCTTCTGCGCCTCGGCGATCACCTGCAGCGTCAGCGTGGTCTTGCCGGACGACTCCGGGCCATAGATCTCGATCACGCGCCCGCGCGGCAGGCCGCCGATACCGAGTGCGATATCCAGTCCAAGCGAGCCGGTCGAAATGGCTGCAACATCGCGCACGGCGCTGACATCGCCCATGCGCATCACCGCGCCCTTGCCGAACTGCTTTTCGATCTGCCCCAGTGCCGCGCTCAGGGCCTTGCGTTTGTTGTCGTCCATCAATTTCCTCCGGAATGTGTGCGTGGCATGCCGTTCCCTGGCGCGCCGGACGCGCGGATTATCACATAGAACTCAGCCACCCTCTAGCGGCCAGCAGCGCAGCGGCCGATAAACACTGCCGTTTTCCGAACTGGCTGACTCCACCAGACAGAAATTGCTGACCGGCCAGGTCACGGCGGGAATTTCCGGGTCAGCCACACCCCGGGCAAGCTTGCGCGCGAGGGTGATATGCGCCTGAAAGCCGCGCGTCTCCGGCTCGATGCCACAGCCTGCCAGGGTATTGCGCAGCGAACCGGCCAGGTCCCACAACGCAGATGGCACGTGGGTCGGACCGATCCACAGGATGCGCGGCCGCGGCCAGTAGCCCGCATGGTCGATGCGGAGTTCGAACGCCGCCGCCCGGATCGTGGCCGCGGTACGCTCCAGGCAGGCCGCGACCTCCGCCGTGACCGGACCGGCGAAGGCCAGCGTCAGGTGCAGGTTGGCCGCCGGCACCCGCCTGACGCGCTTGCCGGTCAGTGCATTGCCAGCTACATCCAGTGCTGTGCGCACGCCATCGTCCGGCCACAGCGCGAAGAACAGCCGGCGTTTCGGCTCAGGCATCGGTATTGCCAACCAGCTCGATCAGACCGGTGATGCCGTGGATCACCGCGGCGCGGCGTACCTGCTCGCGGTCACCGGCAAAGCGGCGGGTCTCGATGCGGCGGGTGCCCTGCCGGCCGGCCCAGGCAAAACATACCGTGCCGACCGGTTTGCCCGGCACCGCGCCGCCCGGGCCGGCGATACCGCTGACCGCCAGCGCCAGCGCGGCGCGGCTATGGGCCAGCACGCCGGCGGCCATGGCCGCCACAGTGGCCTCGCTGACCGCGCCATGCTGTTGCAGGGTCGCCGGCGTTACGCCGAGCATGTCCTGCTTGGCCGCGTTGCTGTAGGTCACGAAGCCCCGATCGAACCACTGCGAGCTGCCGGGCACGTCGGTCAGGCACTTGGCCACCCAGCCTCCGGTGCAGGACTCCGCCACGGCGAGCCACTGGCCACGCGCCAGCAACAAGGCACCGAGGCGTTCCGACAATTTGAACAGATCAGACATCAGCAGTTTAATCCAGATACAAACAAAGTTATCTATGGTATTGATTAATATTGCTTTAATGTTCACACACAGACTGGGATGCGGATACAGGATGTATTCTACGCGCCACCCGCAGTGCGTAGGGTGCGTTTTACGCACCATTCGCGGTGCACGAAGTGCACCCTACCCACCAGGCACCAGCCGCGACAGATCGTAGGGTGCATTTTACGCACCATTCGCGACACACGATGTGTAGGGTGCGTTTTACGCACCCTTTGCGGTGCCGCGACAGATCGTAGGGTGCGTTTTACGCACCATTTTCGGTGCACGAAGCGCACCCTGCCCGCTTGCGTGCTGATGTAAAACCGGCATGAAAGAATAGCCACGGAACCACACGTAAATACACGGAATATATTCTGTTCTTCAGCGTCCTTGTGCCGGTTCCATGGCCATTCCCGTTCACACGTGCCCGCGCTCCTGCACCCCGGCAATGGTATCTGGCTTGTGCGGGCAGCCGTGCATTTTTTATTTCCGTGTTCTTCCGTGTGGTTCCGTGGCCATTATATATTCCCGCGGGCACGCGTTCCTGCACCCATCGATGGTCACCTGCGCAAACCCCGCGCAATCGGGTAGACTTGCCGGCCATGATCAGCACCGCGTCCGCCCACACCCCGATGATGCAGCAGTACCTCGGCATCAAGTCGGAACACCCGGATATCCTGTTGTTCTACCGCATGGGCGATTTCTACGAGTTGTTCTTCGATGACGCCCAGCGCGCCGCCCGGCTGCTGGACATCACCCTCACCGCGCGCGGCAAGTCCGCCGGCCAGGCCATCCCCATGGCCGGGGTACCGGTGCACGCCATCGACCAGTACCTGGGCCGGCTGGTGCGCCAGGGCGAGTCGGTCGCCATCTGCGAACAGGTCGGCGATCCCGCCACCAGCAAGGGGCCGGTCGAGCGCAAGGTGGTGCGCATCGTCACCCCCGGCACGCTGACCGAGGAGGCGCTGCTCAACGAACGCCGGGACAACCTGCTGGTCGCCATCCATCCGCAGGGCAAGGACTGGGGCATCGCCGCGCTCGACCTCGCCGGCGGCCGCTTCGTCGTGCAGCAATGCCAGGACACCGAGGCCCTGCTCGGCGAGATCACCCGCCTCGACCCGGCCGAACTCGTAACCGGCGAAGGCGTCGAACTGCCACCCGAACTGGCCGCGCATCCGTGCCTGCGCCGCCAGGCGCCCTGGCTGTTCGAGACCGACAGCGCGCGCCGCCAGCTCAACGAGCAATTCGGCACCCGCGATTTGACCGGCTTCGGCTGCGAACAGCTGCCGGCGGCGATCGGCGCAGCCGGCGGCCTGCTCGAATATGTGAAAAATACCCAGCTCACCAGCCTGCCGCACCTGCGCGGCCTGCGTGTCGAGTCGCGCCACGACAGCCTGGTGCTGGACGCCGCCACGCGCCGCAACCTGGAACTGGAAAGCGCCGGTTCCGGCAAGCGGGAACATACCGTGGCGGGCGTGCTCGACCAGACCGCTACGGCCATGGGTGGCCGCCAGCTGCGCCGCTGGCTGCACCGCCCGCTGCGCGATCACGCGCTGCTGGAACGACGCCACCAGTGCGTGGCCGCGTTCGCGGAAACCGGACTCGACGGCGCCATTCACGATCTGCTGCGCGGCTGTGCCGATATCGAGCGCATCCTGGCGCGCATCGCCCTGAAATCAGCGCGTCCGCGCGACCTGTCCGGCCTGCGCGACAGCCTCGCCCTGTTGCCGGCGCTGCAGGAGATACTGGCAGGCGCCGACGACCCGCTGGCACGCGATATGGCCATGCGCATCGGCGTACATGCGGACACCCATGGTCTGCTGACCCGCGCCGTCAGGGAACTTCCGCCGCAGCTGATCCGCGACGGCGGCGTGCTGGCAGAGGGTTATCACGCGGAACTCGACGAGCTGCGCACGCTGAGCGAGCGCGGCGACGCCTGCCTGCTCGACATGGAGAGCAGCGAGCGGGAACGCACCGGCATCAATAACCTGAAAATCCGCTACAACAGGGTGCACGGCTATTACATCGAGGTCAGCCGCCTGCAGGCCGACCGGGTACCGGACAATTACCAGCGCCGCCAGACGCTGAAGGGCGTGGAACGCTACATCACGCCGGAGCTGAAGGCGCACGAGGACAAGGTGCTGAGCGCGCACGAACGCGCGCTGGCACTGGAGAAGGCGCTCTACGATGCCCTGCTCGACGAACTGATCGCGGCGCTCGACCCGCTGACACGCGCAGCGGAGGGTATCGCCGAACTCGACGTGCTCGCCAACTTCGCCGAGCGCAGCCGCACCCTGAACCTGTGCCGCCCGCAACTCGGCGCGCGCAACGGCATCAGCATCGCCGGCGGCCGCCACCTGGTCGTCGAGCAGTTGCTGGACGACCCCTTCATCCCCAACGACACCCGGCTCAACGACAACCAGCGCATGCTGATCATCACCGGCCCGAACATGGGCGGCAAGTCCACCTACATGCGCCAGACCGCGCTCATCGTGCTGCTGGCACACATCGGCTGCTACGTCCCGGCTGACAGCGCCGTGATCGGTCCGGTGGACCGCATCTTCTCGCGCATCGGCGCGGCCGACGACCTCGCCGGCGGGCGTTCCACCTTCATGGTGGAAATGACCGAGACGGCGAACATCCTGCACAACGCCACCGAACACAGCCTGGTGCTGATGGACGAGATCGGCCGCGGCACCAGCACCTACGACGGGCTGGCACTGGCGTGGGCCTGCGCCGTGGACCTCGCCGTGCGCATCAAGGCCTACACCCTGTTCGCGACCCATTACTTCGAACTCACCGCGCTGCCGGAACACTACGACGGCATCGCCAACGTGCACCTCGACGCCACCGAACACGAGGACCGCATCGTGTTCCTGCACAGCGTGCGCGACGGCGCGGCGGACCGCAGTTACGGCCTGCATGTCGCGGCCCTGGCCGGTGTGCCGAAGGCCGTCATCCGCCAGGCACAGGCCCGGCTGGCAGACCTGGAGCGCCGGCAACAGGGCGTGGCGGCGCCGGCCTCGCCGCAGATGCCACTGTTTCTGGCCACGCAGGACCATCCGCTGCTGAGTGCGCTGGACGAGCTGGACCCGGACAGCCTGTCACCGCGCGAGGCGCTCGCACAGCTGTATGCCCTGAAGGAACTGGCACAGCAGGATCTGCATTCATAATTGCAGCACTTTGCGGGTATACTGGCACCCCGGCACCGGTTTCCGGCCACAGCTTGTTTGTGGTAATAGAGCAGCTTACGCGATGTACGTGAGAATCTGCCTGACACTGGAGAAATTGCGGAAGGGCACACGTGCCGCCGCTGACTGACTGGAGAGTTGCATGACATTCGTTGTGACCGAAAACTGCATCAAGTGCAAGTACACGGACTGTGTCGAGGTGTGTCCGGTCGACTGCTTCCACGAGGGCCCCAACTTCCTCGTCATCGACCCGGACGAGTGCATCGACTGCACGCTGTGCGAACCCGAATGCCCGATCGGCGCCATCTTCGACGAAGGCGACCTGCCGCCCGGCCAGGAGCAGTTCCTGGAACTGAATGCCGAGCTATCGAGGGAATGGCCGGTCATCACGCAAATGAAAGACGCGCCGCCCGATGCCGACGAGTGGAAGGACAAGCCCGACAAACTGAAATACCTGGAGCGTTGAATCACGCGCCATACGGCAGCAGCGCAGCGTCGCGGCACACCGGCCGCACGCTGCTGTATATCACTCGGCAACACGCATGAACGCACGGGTCATCCAGGTCCCGTGCCACGCTGACCTGCTGGCCGTGCTGGCACGGCATATCGTCACGCACGCCTCGGCCCTGCCCGACCTGACCGACACCGTCATCCTGCTGCCCGAACTGCAGTTCGTACCCGACCTGCGCTTCACCCTGCTTGCCGCCGCCGCGACCGCGGGGCACACCGCCCTGCTCGGTCCGCACATCGACACACCGGAACACTGGCTGACCGCGCACACCCCGCTCGATGCGGCGATACCCGGACGCGCACGCCGCGAACTGCTGCTGGTCGAGGCCATCCGTCAGCACCCGAAGGTGTTCGGTACGCAGGACCCCTGGCAACTCGCCGGCGTGCTGATCACGCTGTTCGACGAACTGACCCTGAACCGCATCCCGGTCCCGCCGGACCTGGAGGATTTCACCGCCCTGCTCGCCAGCGCCTACGGCATCGCGCAACAGCTGCCGGAACCGTTCGGACTGGAGGCGCGCGTCGTGCACCGGCTGTGGCAGGCCTGGCATGCGCAGCTGCAGGCGGAAGGCCTGCTCGATCCGGGCCTGGCCATGCTGCAGCGCCTGGTGGCACACACGCTTGACGATGGCCTGCACTACGTGTTCGCCGGCCTCGATGACCTGAGCGGCGCGGAAGCGGAATGGATCGGGCGCCTGCTCGAGGCCGGGCGCGCCCACTGCTTCCTGTACCGGCGCCTGCCCGCGACCGCCACGCAACGCCCGACCCCGGCGCAAGGGCTGCTGGCAGGCGCGGCAGCGGCACACGAGCGCACGCCGCTCGGCGACTGCCTCGACAGCGTATACGCCAGTGGCACGCAGGCCTTGCCGGAGCGTGCCAGGACACTGTGCGCGCAGCATGCCGACCCGCCGCTGGCCGGCGCCATCCACACCCTGGCCGCGGCCTCCGCCGAGCAGGAGGCGCGCGCCATCGAGCTGCAGGTGCGGCGCTGGCTGATCGACGGCCACCAGCCGATCGGTATCGTGACCGAGGACCGGCGTCTGGGCCGGCGCGTACGCGCGCTGCTGGAGCGTGCCGGCGTCACCCTGCAGGACCCGGGCGGCTGGGCACTGTCCACCACCAGCGCGGCCGCCGCGCTGGAGCGCTGGCTGGAAACTGTGGAAGAGGACTTCGCCCATGCACCGCTGCTGGACGTACTGAAATCACCGTTCACCTTCACGCACGATGACCCCGCGGCCTTCAGCAATACGGTATTCCGGCTGGAGCGCGACATCGTGCGGCACGAGGGCATCGCGCGCGGCCTGGCGCGTTACCGCGCGCACATCGACAGCCGGCTCGAGCATTACAAAACCGCCTGGACGGCCGCCACTGCGGAACGCCTGCACCAGCTGCTCAACGACCTGGACCAGGCCGCGGACCCGCTGCGCGAGTGCCTGACGGGCACCCACCCGCCGGCGCACCTGCTGGCATCGCTGCGCGACAGTCTGGAACGGCTCGGCATGTGGGCCGCGTTCGAACACGATCCGGCCGGCGAGCGCATCCTGCAGGAATGGCAGCAGCTCGATGCCGCGGCCCGGCACTGCGCCATGCGCCTGACCTGGCTGGAGTTCCGCGGCTGGCTGGGCAATACGCTGGAGCGACACGATTTCCGCCCGCCGGCCGGCGACAGCGTGGTGTCCCTGCTCACCCTGCAGCAGGCCCGGCTGGGCCGCTTTGCCGGCCTGGTGATCGGCGCCTGCGACAGCCGGCACCTGCCGGCCGCCACCGCCGGCTCACCGTTTTTCAACGACCGGGTGCGCGGCGAGCTCGGCCTGCCGGTATGGCCCGACCACTACCACCTGCAGCGCGACCGCCTGCGCCGCCTGCTGGAGTCCGCGCCGCGCGTGCTAATGACCTGGCACAGCGAGGACAACGGCGAGCTGCGCACGCCCAGCGCCTGGCTCGCCGCCGTGGAGGATATCCAGCAGCTCGGCTGGCAGTCGTCACTGCACGATGCACAACTGCGGGCGCTGCTCGATCAGCCCGGCGCACGGGTCGCCGGCCGCCACCCCTTGCCCGTACCCGCACTCACGCCACGCCCCGCGCCGGTGCTGCCCGCCGCACAGCTGCCGCAACGGCTCAGCGTCACCGCGCACGGCAACCTGATCGATTGTCCGTACCGTTTCTTCGCCGCCAGCGGGCTCGGACTCAGGCCGCGCGAGGAAGTCAAACTCGCCTTTGAAAAGGCCGACTACGGCATGCTGGTACACGCGGTGCTGCACCGTTTTCACCAGGGCGGCACGGGCTTCCCGGCGCCGTTCGCACGCTTCGACCCGCAGCACCGGGACGCGGCCATGGCACAGCTGGAAGACGTTTCGCGGCGCGTATTCGAACGGGAACTGGAAGACAACTACGAGCACCGCGCCTGGCTGCGACGCTGGCTGGCGCTGGTCCCGCACTACATCGACTGGCAGATCGCACACCAGCAGGACTGGCATTTCAGCGCCGGGGAACTGGGCCGGGAACTGCTGCTCGCCTCGGGCCAGGTGCTGGAAGGCCGGCTCGACCGGCTCGACAGCGGCGCCGCGGGTGACGCCATCCTCGACTACAAGACCGGCGGCATGCCGGACCAGGACGACGTCGACAGTGGCGAGGCCGTGCAACTGCCGTCCTACGCCCTGCTGGCGGAACGGCTGCCGGCGCGGGTCGAGTACGTACACGTCGACAAAAAGGTAACCTCCGGGCCGGCGCTGGAAGGCGAAGCCCTGGCGCAGCTGACGCGCGACGTGCAGGCGCGCCTGGTCGCGCTGCTCGAGGCCATCGCGGCGGGTACGGCCCTGCCTGCCTGGGGTGACAGCAAGACCTGCAAACACTGCGACATGGACGGCCTGTGCCGGCGGCAGGCCTGGCCGGAGTCTGCGCCTTGATCGCCGCCACGCCCCCCGATCCGCTGCTGGCGACCGATCCTGCGCGCAACGCCAGCGTGCACGCCTCGGCCGGCACCGGCAAGACCTGGCTGCTGGTCACGCGAATCCTGCGCCTGCTACTCACGGGGGACGTGCGCCCCGATAGCATCCTTGCGGTCACCTTCACGCGCAAGGCGGCGGGTGAAATGGAACAGCGCATCATGGAACGCCTGCGCGAACTGATGTGCGCCGCGCCGGCGCGGCTCGATGAGTTGCTCAAGCAGTGCGGTATCACGCCGGATGACGACATCCGCGCGCGCGCCCGGCAACTATACGAGCAGGTCCTGTTCAGTCCCTGGCGACTGCGCGCCACCACTTTCCACGCCTTCTGCCAGGAACTGCTGCAGCGCTTTCCGCTGGAGGCCGGCGTCATGCCCGGCTTCGAAATCCTCGAGGCCACCGGGCTGTCGGAACAGGCCGCGCGTGATGCACTGCTGGCGGAGACAGCCGCGCAACCCGACGGCGCTCTGGCGCAGGCACTCGCCACGCTGGTGGAAGGCTGCAACGGCCTGCACAACGCGGTCGCGGCCCTGCGCGCGTTCCTGGCGCGGCGCAGCGACTGGTGGGCCTGGGTGCAGGACGAACCCGATGCGCATGGCTTTGCCTGTCGCCGGCTCGCTGATTTTCTTGCCATCGCGCCGGAACGCGATCCCCTGCAGGGTTTTCCCTCCACCGCGCTGCGTGAGCAGCTGGCGGAATTCGCCGCCCTGCTGGGACGCAACACGCCCAGTGACAAGGTCCTTGCCGACCGACTGGCCGATGTACTGGCCGGCAAGGCGGATGCGGCGGCGCTGCTCGATGCCATCAGCCCGGTGTTTCTTACCGGTAAAGGTGAACCGCGCGCACGCAAGGCGAGCAAGGCGCAACAGCAGCGACTCGGCGTGGCTGGCGAGGCGCATTACCTGACGCTGCACGCGGAACTGAGCGAGCAACTGGTGACGCTGCACGACGTGCGCGCACGCCACCGGACCTGGCGCACCACCACGGCGTGGTACACCGCCGGCTTGCGCCTGCTGGAGCACTTCATGCGCATCAAGCGCGAACAGCGCGTGCTCGATTTTTCCGACCTCGAGTGGCAGGCCTGCGAACTGCTCAACCGCAGTGCGCACGCCAGCTGGGTGCAGTACAAGCTGGACGCACGCATCGATCACCTGCTGGTGGATGAATTCCAGGACACCAATCCCACCCAGTGGCGCCTGCTGTTGCCGCTGCTGGAGGAACTGGCCGCCGGCGGCGCCGACCGCGCGCGCTCGGTGTTCCTGGTCGGTGACCGCAAGCAGTCCATCTACAGCTTCCGGCGCGCCAACCCGGCCCTGCTGGGCCAGGCCTCGGACTGGCTGCAACAGCGACTCGACGCACAGCGTTTCCCGCTGGATGCCTCGCGGCGCTCGGCGCAGGCGGTCATGGACTGTGTCAACGCCGTGTTCGGCCAGCCGCCGCTCAACACGCAGCTCAGCGACTTCACGCCCCACACTACCCACCGGACCGACGACTTCGGTCATGTGGAACTGTTGCCGCTGGTCACGGCGGCAGACCCGCCGGACACCGCCGCGGCAGCGCGCAGCGGCCTGCGCAATCCGTTGCAGGAACCGCGCAGGGTCGCCGAGGATGTGCGCTACGCCACCGAGGGCCGCCTGATCGCCACACGCATCGGGCAGCTCGTCGCGGCACACACGCCCGTGACCCGGGACGGAGCGGTGCACGCGCTGGGTTACGGCGACGTCATGATCCTGCTGCGCCAGCGCACCCATGCCGGCGCCTACGAGGATGCACTGCGCGCGGCCGGCATCCCCTACCTCAGCGCCAGCAAGGGCCTGCTACTGGAGAACCTGGAAGTGCGCGACCTGGTCGCGCTGCTGAACACCCTGATCGCGCCCTACGACAACCTGGCGCTGGCGCAGGTGCTGCGCGCACCGCTGTTCGGGCTGGACAGCGAGCAGCTGGTGCCACTGGCCAGCGGCGATGCGGTTTACTGGTACGAGCGTCTTGCGCAGCTTGCCGACACCGGGCAAACACCCTACGACGCCATCCACGCGCAGCTGGAACGCTGGCGCATGCTGGCCGGCCAGGTGCCAGTGCATGACCTGCTGGACCGCATCTTTCACGAAGGCGAAATCGTGCAGCGCTACGAGGCCGCCTTCCCGGCCGCGCTGCTGCCGCGCGTGCGCGCCAGCCTGACGCGCTTCATCGAACTGGCACTGGAGATCGACCACGGCCGCTACCCGAGCCTGCCGCGCTTCCTCGAGCAGCTCAACCGGCTGCGCGGCTCTGACCAGGACCAGCCCGATGAAAGTACGCCGGACGACGACGGCGGGGACCGCGTGCGACTGCTCACCATCCACGGCGCCAAGGGCCTGGAGTCGCCCGTGGTATTCCTCGCCGACACCGCCGCGACGCCGCGCAGCCGGGACGCCTACGCGGTACTGCTCCGGCAGGCAAGCGACAGCGCAAGGCCCGAACTGTTCACGCTGGCCGGCCGGCGCGCTGACGCGGATGCAGCCACGCACACCCTGCTGGCACAGCAGGAGACGGAGCAACGCGCCGAGGACGCCAATCTGCTGTACGTGGCGCTGACGCGTGCACGCCAGTACCTGTTCATCTCCGGCAGCCAGCCGGACCGCGGCCATGCCGGCAGCTGGTACGCACAGATCGACAGCGCGCTCGCCGACTGGTCGCAGACAACGGATGGTCATCGGTATCGCAGCACCGGCACACCCGCTGCGCTCTCACCGCGAGTCGTCGAGCCGGCCCCGGCCATCGCGGTCGACCCAAGACTTGCGCAAACGCTCACGGTCAAGCCAGCGTACACCCGCATTGCCCCCAGCCTGCAGGCGCATGCCGCCACCGATACCGCGGGCGACCCGGATGGCCGCGAACGCGGCATCGCCATCCATACCCTGCTCGAGCACCTGAGCCGCGCGCCGCAACCGGCCGATGCCGCCCTGCGCGTACGGCTCGCCGGCCTGCTGCGGCGCGAGCCAGGCGACCCCGAGTTCGTGCAGTGGTGGCAACACGCCCTCGACGTCGTGCAGGACGCACGGCTGGCGGCACTGTTCAATGCGGGCCGTTTCACGCGGGCCTGGAACGAGGTGCCGGTGCAGTACCTCGAGGATGACCGCCTGGTACACGGCATCATCGACCGCGTGGTGCTGACCGAAGACAGCGTCACGCTGATCGACTACAAGACGCACCGCCATGCAGCGCCCGGTACGCTGGGTGACCTCGTCGACACTTACCGCGCACAGATGCAATGCTATGCCAGCGCGGCGCGCCGGCTCTGGCCACAACACCGCCTGCACACCTGCCTGCTGTTCACGGCCTGCCGTGAACTGGTCAGCGTGGATGGGTTACAATCCGGCAGCTGAACCACACAACTGGACGATATCTAGATTATCTTTATATGAATAACTTGCAGAATATTACTGATGTAACACTCGAAACATTTCCCACGCAGGTGCTGGAACGCTCGCGGCAGGTACCGGTGCTGGTCGACTACTGGGCGGACTGGTGCGGACCGTGCCAGATGCAGATGCCGGTGCTGAAGAAACTGGTCGAGGACTACGCCGGCAAGTTCGTGCTGGCCAAGGTCAATACCGACCAGCAGCGCGAGCTGGCCGTACAGCACAACATCCGCAGCCTGCCGACCATGCGGCTGTACCGGAATGGCGACATGGCCGAGGAAATCCTCGGCGCGCAGACCGAGTCCACCCTGCGCATCCTGCTCGACCGCTATGTCGAGCGCGAGTCGGACCAGCTGCGCAACCAGGCGCGTGCCCTGTTCGAACAGGGCGAACGGGCACAGGCGCTGGAACTGCTGGCCACGACGCATGCGCAGGAACCGGACAATCACCAGGTCACGCTGGATTACGCGCAACTCTGCCTGGGGACCGGCAGTACGCAACTGGCGGAACAGCTGCTGGGCGAACTGCCCTTCGATGTGCGCAACGAGGCAGAGGCCTTACGCCTGCGCGCGCTGCTTGATTTCACACAGGCTGCCGGCGCAACGGAGGATCTGGCCGACCTGGAACACGCCGTCGCGACAACCCCCGACGACAGTGCACTGCGCTACCGGCTGGGCGCCGCCTGCGTGCTGTCCGACCGGCTGGACGCGGCACTGGAACACTTCCTTTACCTGCTGCAGCACGACCGCACGTTCCAGGACGACGCCGGCCGCAAGGCCATGCTGGCCGTGTTCGACCTGCTCGGCAATGAGGGTGAGCTGGTGAGCCGCTACCGGCGGAAGATGTCCACCGCGCTGCTGTGAGCGTGCGCACCCCGGAAATCACTCGCGCAGAGACGCAGGGGTCGCAGAGTACACAGAGAAAATCTGTTACTGCCTAATGCTTCTCACCCTGCATTAATCGATTTTTTCGTGTGATTCCGCGCTATTAGATGTAGGGTGCGTTCCACGCACCGGGAATGGTGCACGAAGTGCACCCTACATTTGCTACACATCCCTCTGCGACAGAACCGGATAACGCAACTGCCTGCTTCCGTGTTTTCCGTGTGATTCCGTGTGATTCCGTGGCCATTCTGCTTTTCACGTCTCACGTCATATGGCATTAATGCCATAGTAAGTGGATGATGTTCACAGCCCCTTCTGGTTGAGCACCTGGGCAAGCTTCTTCGGCGGCACGTAACCTGGCAGCAACTGGCCGTCCTCGAGCAGCAGCGCGGGGGTGCCACTGACACCCAGCTGGTGACCGAGGTCGAGACTGGCCCTGACAGGGTTGTCGCAGGTAGAGCGAGGCATCTCCTCGCCGGCCTTGGCACGCGTCAGTGCAGCCTGGCGATCGTCACTGCACCACACCGAGACGGCCTTGAAATAGGACGGTGTGTCGGGCCCGCTGCGCGGGAACAGCATGTAACGCACGGTGATGCCTTCCTTGTTGTACCCGGCGATGTCATTGTGCAGCTTGCGGCAGTAACCGCAATCGATATCCGTAAACACCGTCAGGACGTGGCGCGGCTTGTCGGCCGGGAAGATGATCATGTCCTTCTCGCTGACCTTCTTGATCAGCTCTTGGCGTACGCTGCTGAGGCGCTGTTCACTCAGGTCGGTGCGCGTCGCCAGCTCGATCAGGGTGCCATCGAATATGTACTTGCCGTCGTTGGTGAGGTAGAAAAGCTTGGTCCCGATCAGCACCTCGGACATACCGGCCATCGGCGCCGGCGTAATGGAATCCACGGTGACGTCAGGCAGCACTTTCATGATCGCCTTGCGCACGGCGTCATCGGTACCGGTGCCGGCATTGACGAGGTGAACCGCCAGCGCGCCCAGGCCCAGCAGGCAGACTGCAAAGAGATGTTTTGTTTTCATAATGAATTCCAGGTTTGTTTTCAGGACAAGCGAAAACTCTGACAGCAAAGCGGCAGGCAGGGTTCAGGCGGGCGGGTCAATCAGCCATCGCGCCGAAACCCTTCTCATCCGCGCGGGTGGTGTTGCGCATGCAGATCCTTGAGACGCTCACGTGCTACATGAGTATAGATCTGCGTCGTCGACAGGTCACTATGACCCAGCAGCATCTGCACCACGCGCAGGTCCGCGCCGTGGTTGAGCAGGTGGGTCGCGAACGCGTGGCGCAGGGTATGCGGCGACAAGTGCTTGATTATACTTGACTTAATCGCGTAGCGGCGGAGCCTGTGCCAGAACGTCTGGCGGGTCATGCCCTGGCCGCGGCGCGACACGAACAGGTGGTGGGACGCCACCGCCAGTTGCGGGCGCGACTCATCAAGGTAGCGCTGCAGCCACTCCACGGCCTCCTCGCCCAGCGGCACCAGGCGCTCCTTGCTGCCCTTGCCCATCAGTCGTACGACACCCTGGGTAAGGTTGACCTGGTCGGTGGTCAGGCCGACCAGCTCGGATACGCGCAGGCCACAGGCGTACAGCAGTTCCAGCATGGCGCGGTCGCGCAGGCCCAGGGCATCGCCGGTATCCGGGGCGTGCAGCAGCTCATCCACTTCCTGCTCGCTCAGGGTGTCCGGCAACGGCCGGCCGATACGCGGTGATTCGATACGCACGCTGGGGTCGACCGCAAGGCGGCCCTCACGCACCAGGTGTCGGTAGAAACGGCGCAGCGAGGACAGCAGGCGGGCCGTGGTGCGGGGTTTCGCCCCGTCCATCACCCGCGCCGACAGATAGTCCAGCAAGTCCTGGCGCCGGGCCTCCAGCAGGGTCCGGCCCTGCGGCAGCAGCCAGACGGCCAGCCCGACCAGGTCGTTGCGGTAGGCCGCCAGCGTGTTATCGCTCAGGCCACGCTCCATCCACAGCGCGTCGGCGAAATGCTCGATCTCGCGCAACTCGGCAGCCAGCGCCGCATCCTCCGGCGCTTCAGTTGCAGTCGCGGCGGGACGGGTTCGCTTCACGGCGGGTCTGTATCAGGCTATTCTGCACCCCCGCACCATACGATCACAGCGAAACAAGCGCAACCATGACCGATTCACACACGCCCGCCACGGCTGTCCGGCAACCGCCGGAAATGAGCGCCCTGCTCGCGATCGTCCGCGACATGGTGGGCCAGGTGCACCCGAAGTGGAAAAACCTGCACTTCACGCCCAACACCCACCTGGAACGGGAACTGGGCCTGGACAGTATCGCGCGCACCGAGTTGCACGTGCGCATCGAACAGGCGCTCGAAGTGTCCCTGGCCGAAGGCGCCGGCGTGTGCGCCACTTCACCGAACGACCTGATGCGGGCCGTGCGCGCCGCGCTGGCCAGCGATGCCAGCTACCGTCCCTGCCCGGAACAGACCGGGGCCAGCGAGTCCGCCGATCTGCTGATGGGCGAGTTCGTCAATCCGGCGGATACCGCCGCCATCGGCCGTCGACATACCCCGGGCGAATGGCTGTATGCCATCTACACCTGGCCGGTGTTCGTCATTCTCGGGATACTGGCCTGGATACTGGTGGTATTCACGCCGACCGAGCACGGCCGACGCAAGATGGCGCACTGGTGCGCACGGCTGCTGTGCTACTGCACCTTCACGCCCCTGAAGGTGAGCGGCCACGAGCACCTCGACCCGCAACAGGCGCAGATCATCGTCGCCAACCACGCCAGTTACCTGGACGGTTTCATTGTCACCGCGGCACTGGACATACCGATACACTTCATCGTCAAGGGCGAACTGGCGCGCATCCTGCCGGTACGCCTGATCCTGGAACGCTTCGGCGTGGAATTCGTCGACCGCTTCAATGCCAACAAGGGCAGCAGCGACGTCAAGCGCATCGCCGACAAGTCGCGCAATGGCCAGTCCATCGTGTTCTTCCCGGAAGGCACCTTCACCACCTTCGAGGGCCTGCAGCCGTTCCGCATGGGCGCCTTCGTCACCGCCGCCCGCGCCCGCGTGCCGGTGGTACCGGTCGCCATCCGCGGCGCCCGCAACATGGTGCGCGGCGACGACTGGTTCCCGCGCCGCGGCAGCATCGATGTCACGATCTGCGAGCCGATCCAGCCCCGGGGCGAAGGCTGGCAGGTCGCGCTGGGCCTGCGCGATGCCGCACGTCACGAGATTGCAAAGTATTGCGGGGAGCCGGATTTGGTCGGCGAGTGATTCAGCTTGGCCGAGATTCACCACAGAAAGCACCGGGAACCCGCAGGATGCGGTGAGCTCGTGAACCGCATAAAGCATCAGGCAATTCCGGGGCTGTTGATTGTTCGACAGGTCACACACCGGTGTTTGTCGATCCAGTAGCCCCAGAGCACCAGCAGCCACTGCAGTTGCCCCGCCCAGGCTATGGCCGTGACACTCGGTGGTGGACTGCCGAAAAGACTGCCGAGATAGATGACGAACAGGAACAGCATCAGCCCCGCGAGACCCCATTTACCGACGGCGTCAACCGGTGATGTTGTGCGCATATACAGCCACACACCCAGCGCAAACAGGGACCCCTCGATGACCAGTGTCAGCGGCAAGGATGACCAGGCATTCAACCCGACCAGTGTGTCATGACCCGGCAACAAGGGCAGATCGGGCCGGTGCACGATCGCATCGAGCAGCCAGTGACTGATGACTAGGAACCCGAGGACGATCGCCCCGCGAGGTTCCCGCCGGATCAGCAGATAGACAAGACCCACCAGTAGCGCCCAGCAAGCGACGGCCGCCAGGCTGTGCGAAACCGGGTAATGCTCGAACACCAGGGGATTGACGCCGCCGGCAACGGGTTCGATCCGCACGCGCTCAACACCCAGCTGCAACAGCGTCGGCCACAACAGGTCCAGAAATTGCGCGGCCAGGAACAGCGTCCCGAGCGAGATGTTGGGTGCAACTGATTTTGCGGCGAAACCGGCGCCGAAGTGCCCGATGAACATGGGATTTTGCCAGGAAAGTTAACAGTCTCAGTGCACGGTTAAATTCAGTCAGGTGGAATTTTACTCGGTCAGCCTTTGATTCCCGGCTGCAGATTGGCGGCTCGCTCGGAAAGACACTCGAATGACCCCATCTCGAATTCACGGCAAACCCATGGCCGCCTGTCGTAAATCATACAAAGCATGGTGCTTCGGTCCAGGGCCGAACACCAGCCATCGTCCAGCCGCGCCATGCGCCTCCCGCCCCACTCGTCTGTTTCAATATATATCTCCGGCACACCGGTTTCGGTAATGAGCAGCACTTCCAGGCGGCAGCAGCAGGCCTCGCAGTTTGCACAGGTCACTTCTGCATCAGGCCGGGTCGTAGTTTCTATTGTCATGAATGAGGCGTTTCGAATATCAGAGAAACAAGGGAACGGAGGATTTTCCTTAATTCCTCGCCCCGTTTACCTTGCTGACCCGGGATCACAGTCGCTTGTTATGTTTCATCTTCCTGTCGCTTTTGTTTTAACCCGGCGAAGTGGATGCGTCGCGCTTCTTCCTTA
>DATKZN010000295.1:0-6101 GCA_035527955.1 Gammaproteobacteria bacterium | reverse complement strand
TTGTCCGCACAGCCGGCCTTTTGCAGTGCCTGCTGCAGGGTATCGCTGTCGCCGACCAGGATAAAGTCGGCATCGGGATGCTTGTCCAGTGCCAGCCTGGCGGCCGGCACCACGACGTCGAAGCCGACGTCGCCGCCCATGGCATCGAGCGCGATCGTGACCCGGCTATTCATGGCATGAGTGGCAAGCGGACGGCATCCATGCGTGCAGGACAGCGGATCCGGTGCCTTTGCGGATATGGAAATACCCGTTACAGACAGCGCCGTTCCTGTGCATGGACAGGACGATCAGTCCTGGTCTTTGGCGATAACCTTGCGACCGCGGTAGAAACCGTCGGCACTGATGTGATGACGCAGATGCGTCTCACCCGTAGTCGGCTCGATCGACAATGTTTTTGCAGTCAGCTTGTCGTGCGCGCGGCGCATGCCACGCTTCGACGGCGTCTTGCGATTTTGCTGTACGGCCATAGTCGTTACTCCTTTACTGCTGTTTCTGTTTCAATCCCGCCAGCACGGCAAACGGGTTTTCCCGCGTCTCGCTTTCCGGCGGCCGATAGGCTGTTACAAGTGCCTTGCACTGCGCATCTTCTCCATGCACAGGCACCAGCGGCAAGGCCAGTAACACCTCATCCGCGACAATCTCCGCAATCCGGGTCGGCTCGCTACCGACAAGCAGCGGTTCGTACCGTTCGTGCAGCTTGCTGGCCGCCTCGTTGCTGCGCACGATGCCAAGGCGGAAATCGATGTCCAGCGGCATGCTCAGCGGCTTCAGGCAACGCTGGCACTGCAACTCGACAGCGCCCTGGATGGTGCCGGACAGGTAATGCGTGCCGTCGGGATCCTTGCCCAGATTGATGTACACCTGCAGTTCACCGGCGCCTGAATTCAGCACCGGCACGACCCGCTCCAGGCTGGCCAGCGGAATACGGCCTTGCAGCACCCGTCCCGCATCGGCAGTCGCCAGCAGATCGAGGCGCTCGGGCAAGTGGTCAATCATAACCCGCGAATACTACCCGGACACCCCGATACTGTCAAAAGATAAACCCTGAGAAAACGTCAATTTCCGGCCTCCCCTCCGGCGGGGCCATGCTATTGACAGGCGTCATGAAATTACGTACTTAATCAGGTCACCGGCGACAGACGGAACCGCCGCCACTCACATGACCCGGATCAGCGCTTGATCAAGAAAATCCTGATTGCCAACCGCGGCGAAATCGCCGTCCGTATCATTCGCGCCTGCGCGGAGGCCGGCATCACCTCCGCCGCGATCTACGCGGACGCCGACAGCCATGCCCTGCACGTCAAGAAGGCTGACGAGGCCTACAACATCGGGCCGGAATCCATCGCCGGCTATCTGAACGCCCATCGCATCGTCAACCTGGCAATCGCCACCGGCTGCGACGCGGTGCATCCCGGTTACGGCTTCCTGTCGGAGAATCCGTTGCTGGCGGAGATTTGCCAGCAGCGCAACGTCCGCTTCATCGGGCCGGATGCCGCGGTAATCCGCCAGATGGGCGACAAGGTCGCCGCACGCCGGGCCATGCAGGCAGCCGGCATCCCGGTGGTCCCGGGCAGCGACGGCAATCTCGCCAGTCTCGACGAGGCAGTGATCCTGGCCGCGCGAATAGGCTACCCGGTCATGCTCAAGGCCACCTCGGGCGGCGGCGGCCGCGGCATCCGGCGCTGCGACAACGAAATGCTGTTGCGCCGCAATTACGAGCGCGTGCTGTCGGAGGCCAGCAAGGCGTTCGGCTCGGCAGACATATTCATGGAAAAATGCATCGACCGGCCTCGCCATATCGAGGTGCAGATTCTGGCCGATGCGCATGGCAATGTGGTGCACCTGTTCGAACGCGACTGCTCGATCCAGCGCCGCCACCAGAAACTGATCGAGATCGCCCCATCACCGCAGCTGGACGAGACGCAACGGCACTGGCTCGGGGAGACAGCGGTACGCGCCGCGCGCGCTGTCAACTATGAAAATGCCGGCACGGTGGAGTTCCTCCTCGACAGCGACGGGCAATTCTATTTCATGGAGATGAACACCCGCCTGCAGGTCGAGCACACCGTTACCGAGACCATCACCGGCATCGATATCGTGCAGGAGCAGTTCCGCATCGCCAATGGACTGCCATTGACCTACTCGCAGGAGCAGATCGGGCGCCGCGGCTACGCCATGGAACTGCGCATTAACGCCGAGGACCCGAAGAACGATTTTCTGCCCAGCTTCGGCCGCATCACGCGCTACTTCGCCCCGGGCGGCCCTGGGGTGCGCACCGACGCGGCGATCTATACCGGTTACCGGATTCCACCCCACTACGACTCCATGTGCGCAAAACTGACCGTGTGGGCGCTGACCTGGGAAGAGTTGCTCAGGCGCGCCAACCGCGCCCTGCTCGACACCGGCGTATACGGCGTCAAGACCACCATCCCTTACTACATGGAGATACTCAAGGTGCCTGAATTTCGCGAAGGCAGGTTCGACACCGGATTTGTTGAGGCTCATCCCGAACTGGTAGGCTACACGACCAGTCGCCCGAATCGCGAACTGAGTGCAGCCATTACCGCCGCACTGTCCGCGCACCTGGGCCTGTAACGCACTCAATCAGGATATCCGTCACCCATGCCCAGCGTACAAATCACCGATGTCATCCTGCGCGACGCACACCAGTCGCTGATCGCCACGCGCATGTCCACTGCGGACATGCTGCCGGTCTGCGAGCAGCTGGACCGTATCGGCTACTGGTCACTGGAGGTCTGGGGCGGCGCCACCTTCGACGCCTGCCTGCGCTACCTCAAGGAAGACCCGTGGGAACGCCTGAAACAGCTGCGCGCGGCCCTGCCCAATACGCGCCTGCTAATGCTGTTGCGCGGTCAGAACCTGCTCGGCTACCGTCACTACTCGGATGATGTAGTGCGCGCCTTCGTGGCGCGCGCCGCGGACAACGGCATCGACGTGTTCCGCATCTTCGATGCCCTCAATGACACGCGCAACCTGCAAACCGCGGTCAAGGCCGTATTGCAGACCGGCAAGCACGCCCAGGGCACGATCTGTTACACCACCAGCCCGGTGCACACCACGCAGACCTTCGTCGACATGGCACGCAAGCTCGAGGATATGGGCTGTCACAGCATCGCTATCAAGGACATGGCCGGCCTGCTCACGCCGATGGTTACCGCCGACCTCTTCGTGCAGCTTCGCCAGGCCACCACGCTGCCACTGCACCTGCACTGCCATGCCACGGCGGGCACCGCCGAGATGTGCCTGCTCAAGGCAGTGGAAAACGGCTGCACGCATATCGACACGGCGATCTCGTCATTTTCCGGCAGCACCAGCCATGCCGCGACGGAAAGCCTGGTCGCCGCCCTGCGCAGCACGGACTTCGACACCGGGCTGGATCTGGAGGCGTTGCAGGCGATCGCGCTCTACTTCCGCGAGGTACGCAGGAAATACCGGCAATTCGAAAGCGACAACCACGACCCGGACACGCGCGTACAGGTGTTCCAGGTGCCGGGTGGCATGATTTCCAACCTGTATACGCAGCTGCGCGAACAGGGTGCACTGGCGCGCGTCGATGAGGTGTTCGCAGAAATCCCGCGCGTGCGCAAGGATCTGGGTTATCCGCCGCTGGTGACGCCGACCTCGCAGATCATCGGCACCCAGGCAGTGCTCAACGTCCTGACCGGCAAGCGCTACCAGACCATCACCAACGAGGTAAAGCTGTATCTGCAGGGCCGTTACGGCCGGCCACCGGGTGCACTCGACCCGGCCGTGCGCCAGCTGGCGATCGGCAAGGAAAGCACCATCGAGGTGCGCCCGGCGGACCTGCTGGAGGACGAGATGGACAAGCTGCGCGCTGCCGTCGGCGAACTGGCTGACTGCGAGGAAGACATACTGACCTACGCCATGTTTCCGGAGCTCGGCAAGGACTTCCTCACCAGCCGCAAGGCGGGCACGCTGACCCCTGAGCCACTGGCCACCGTGAGCGACGTGAGCGGCGAGCGACGCTCCTGTCCGACCGAGTTCAAGGTGATCCTGCACGGCGAGCCCTATCACATCAAGATAACCGGCACCGGGCACCGCACGCTTGACAACCGCCCGTTCTACATGACGGTCGACGGCATCCCCGAAGAAGTACTGGTGGAGACGCTGGACGAGATTCCGGCGGAAGGCGGCGCTCGCAAACGTGAACCGCACGCCTCCGGCAGCCAGCGTCCGCGTCCGACGCAACCCGGGCATGTCACCACCTCCATGCCGGGCACCATCGTCGACGTACTGGTGAAGGTCGGCGACCAGGTCCAGGCCGGAACGCCGGTACTCATCACCGAGGCCATGAAGATGGAAACCGAGATCCAGGCACCGATTACCGGGACGGTCACCGCCATCAACGTTAACAAGGGCGATGCCGTCAATCCCGACGAGACGCTCGTGGATATCAGGGCGGACGACTAGCTGCCGGTGCGCATGCCATGACGGCCACTTCCCCGCCCCTGGTACTGGCCTCGACATCGCCGTTCCGCAAGCAGTTGCTGGCGCGGCTGGGCATCGGCTTTCAGACCGTTGCGCCCGACGTCGACGAAACCGCCCTGCCCGGCGAGACGCCCGTGGATCTGGTCACACGCCTGGCCGTGGCCAAGGCCCGCGCCGTCGGCAACACCCGGCAGGGCCTGATCATCGGCTCCGACCAGGTCGCCACCACCGGCAGCGACATCCTGGGCAAGCCCGGCAGCCACGAGCGGGCGGCCGCGCAACTGGCATACCTCTCCGGCAGGCGCGTAACCTTCCATACCGGCCTGTGCCTGCTGAACAGCACAAACGGCGACCTGCAGGCAGACGAGGTCCCCTACCATGTCATGTTTCGCACCCTCGCCGGGGAGCAGATCGAGCGCTACCTGCGTGCGGAACAGCCGTACAACTGCGCCGGCAGCTTCAAGTCGGAAGGGCTGGGCATCACCCTGTTCGAGCGCATGGAAGGCGACGACCCGACCGCGTTGATCGGACTGCCGCTGATCCGGCTGACGCACATGCTGGCGCTGGCCGGCATCGATCTGCCATAACCCGACGCGCTTGCAGCGCCGATTCCGGCAAACCGCGTACGACCCGCAGATTCACCACGCGGAAAGGGTTTCATACCTGGTCCCGTGATCCACACGGCCAGCCACCCCGCCAGGCTGTTCCGGCAGCATGAGCGATCCAGGACAACCCGGCCGGCTTGCTGCTGCGCCTGTTCGATCAACCAGTTACCACGCGCATCTGGCCGCGCGCACCCGGATCGAAACCGTTTTCCGCCGCGCCGCGCGCTTCTGTTACACAACCCCATGGCCAGGCTTCCGCGAGCCGTCCCTCCAGGCGTCCTGCGCGGCTTTCGCTCGTTCAAGTAAGCACCTGATTAGCCGACTGTTTGAAGGTTGACAGCAGTCGGTTTAACACCCCGTGTCAGCAGCGACAGCCATTGAGTTGCTACGGATAGCGTCAGGGCTGTGCATCAGATCGATTGTTCACCACGACAGAAAGGGATTGTTGCGTGATCACAGAAGTAAAAACCAGCATCGAAGGTCTCGAAATCGGCATGTTTGTTTCCCGCCTGGATCGTCCCTGGCTGAAAACGCCCTTCACGTTGCAGGGAGTCCAGATAAAAACCAGAGACGATATCGAGAAACTGCGCAAATACTGCAATTACGTCTATGTCGATGTAGAAAAGGGCAATACACCCGATCCGCGTTTCTGGGTTCTCAAGGAAGGCACGGGGAATCACCACCAGCCGGCAACTGTGCGGCGTCATGGCAAAGCACCGGTAAACGGGCGCAACCGCGATGATTTCAGCCAATTGAGAAAACAGCGATACACGACTGCGACGAAGTTCACCAGCGAAACGGGAACAGCAAAAGACATCGTCGAGGAAATCAGTGTCGACCTGAAGCAGATGCTGACGAAACTGGAACACGGTGGCGAGCTGGACATCGCGTCTGTCAGGAAGGGTATTTCCGATATGACCGAGAGCATAATCAGAAATCCCTCTGCCATGATGTGGATCATCAGCCTCCGGTCGATGGATGATTATTCCTATTCACGGTCCCTCAGCACATCCGTATGGTGCGCAA
>DATKZN010000294.1:0-25267 GCA_035527955.1 Gammaproteobacteria bacterium | reverse complement strand
GTAGCGATCAGGACATCAACATTACCCCCGTGATGCGCTATCCAGCATCCGACGCCGGCACGGATGTCAGCCCGCCGAGCCAATGGCAGCACAGCGTCATGGCGCATGCCCTGGATGATCCCTATTACCGTGCCGCCGTGGAAGACGAGGCTGCCGTACTGCCGGGGCTGGCCGGGTTTATCGAGGACAAGTGCCTGACCTGCCATGCGCCCATGGCGCGCACGCATGCCCACATGGCCGGCGTCGATCTGACCCGGGATGCCAGCTGCACACTGAACGATGGCTGCTACCGGCTGGCGACGGCCGAGGTGCAGGACCCCGCGAGGGAAGGGGTCAGCTGCACGCTCTGTCACCAGGTCAGGGACGCCGGCCTCGGCACCGCGGCGTCTTTCTCTGGCAGTTACCAGATCCCGGCGCCCGGCGATGGGGATGCCATGACCATTTACGGGCCATATCAAAATCCCCACCCGGGTGGCGCAAATGCCATGTTCAACAACACCGGCTACACGCCGCAGTTCGGCCAGCAGGTGACCGGCTCGGGCCACTGCGCCACCTGCCACACCCTGTATACACCGGTCGTGGACATCAATACCGATACCGCCACGGGCAATGATTTCCTGGAGCAGGGCCCGTTCCTGGAATGGCAGAACAGCGTCTACACCACGGGTGCGGCCAGGGCGCAGGAATGCCAGGGCTGCCACATGCCCGAGCCGGATCCCGGTCTGTACAGCACCCGCATCAGTGTTCAGCCGAATGGCGCGGTCAACGAAAACTGGCCGGAGCGCAGTCCGTTCTTCAGCCATACCCTTGCCGGCGGCAACACCTACCTGCTCGAGCTGCTACGGGACAACCGGGTGCAGCTGGGTATCGACGCCAGCACCACCGTGGCCGGGTTCGATGCGCAGATCGCCGTGACCCGCAAGCTGCTGCAGACGGCAACGGCCGACCTGGCGATCAATGCGGCGAACATTGCCAATAACGAGCTGGCTATCGATGTGCAAATCACCAACCGCACCGGTCACAAGTTTCCGAGCGGCTTTCCCAGTCGACGCGCCTGGATACACCTGACGGTCAGGGATGCGGCCAACCAGGTCATTTTCGAATCGGGCGCGGTCGATGCCAATGGCCGCATCACCACCGATGCCGCGCACCTGGCGGCGGCCTGCCTGACAGTGACCAAGCCGCAGAATTTTGACAGCAGCGCCTGCTACGAGCCGCACCGCGATGTCATCGACAACGCCTCGCAGGTTGCGGTGTACGAAGCCGTGCTGGGCGATACCAATGCCGACATCACCTACATCGTGCTGTACGCCGAAGCTTATCTGAAGGACAACCGCCTGCCGCCGGAAGGGTTCACCACGGTCATGGCGAATGCAATCGAACCGCAGACGCTGCCGGTTGGTACTGCCGGCGACAACGATTTCAACCTGGTCGGGCCGGTCGAGGGCACCGGCTCCGATACCGTCCATTACCGTGTCCCGACAGGCGGCGCGAGCGGGCCATACAGCGTCGATGCGGAGCTGCTGTTCCAGACGATCCGCCCCGGCTTCGTCCTGGGCCTGAGCAGCAACACCACGCGGGTGATCGATTTCAAGACGCTGTACCAGAACAATCCACCCACCGTCGAGACGCTGGCGAGCGACAGCCGGGTCGTGAACGTGCCGGCCGTGGTGCCCCCGGCTGCGAATAGTGGTGGCGGCTGCAGCCTGGGTGGCGCGGGCCGGATCGATCCCCTGTTACCCGGGCTGTTGCTTGCGGCGCTGGTCAGCCTCGCGCGCCGGCGTCGCGGTTGAGCCGGTCGCGGCTACCGCCATCACGCGCTACCGTGACGGCGCAACGCCCACTCGACATGTTCGCGCACCAGGACGGAAGGGTGCGCCCTGCGGCGCTCGAGGGCGGCGATGATCGCTGGCGTGGCGGGCGCGTTGCCCAGTGCCACGGCGATATTGCGCAGCCAGCAGTCGTGGCCGATACGACGGATGGCGCTGCCGCGGGTATGCCGGTCGAAATCCTGCTTGCTCCAGTCGAATAGCTGCACGAGCATGCTGCCATCGAGCGCATGCCGCGGCGCAAAGTCACTTTCGCCAGTCGGCCGGGCAAAGCGGTTCCAGGGGCAGACCAGCTGGCAGTCGTCGCAACCATAGATACGGTTACCGATCAGCGGGCGCAGCGCCTCCGGGATCGGGCCGCGCAGCTCGATTGTCAGGTAGGAAATGCAGCGCCGTGCATCCAGGGAGTAGGGCGCGATGATCGCACCGGTCGGGCAGGCATCAATGCAGGCGTGGCAGTCGCCGCAATGGTCGTCCGCGGGCCGGTCCACGGGTAATGGCAGGTCGGTATACAGCTCGCCGAGAAAGAACCAGGAGCCGGCGCGTTCATTGATCAGGTTGGTGTGCTTGCCGATCCAGCCCAGGCCCGCGTTGCGTGCCAGCGGCTTTTCCAGCACCGGCGCGCTGTCGGTAAAGGCGCGGTAGCCGAACGGGCCGGTCACGGCACTGATACGGTCGGCCAGCCGTTGCAGGCGCTGCCTGACGAGCTTGTGGTAGTCGCGGCCGAGCGCGTAGCGCGACACATAGGCACAAGCCGGGTCGTCGAGGACTGCGCTGGCGGGGCGGGCCGTGCCGGGCCAGTAATCCATGCGCAGCGAAATGACCCGCAATGTGCCCGGCAGCAGTTCCGCCGGCCGGCTGCGCCGCGTCCCGTGACGCGCCATGTAATCCATCTCGCCGTGATGCCCGGCACGCAGCCACTCGAGCAGTCGCAACTCGTCCGCGGCCAGCTCGATGCCGGCGATACCGGCCTGCTGGAAGCCGAGCTCAAGGGCCCAGGACCGGATTTGTGCGGCCAGTGCGCCGTAATCGATCGGGTTGTCAGCTGCGGGTGGGCGGTTCATGAGGACTGGATTTGGCGGTCGGCTTCAGAGTATGTTGCCGTATTCTCTGCAATTGCAAGGCGGCTCATGACGGCGAACACCCTGACAAGCGGCGGCATCCCGCTCTATCGCGCGGCGCAGATGCGCGAGCTGGACCGGCTTGCCATCGAGGCGGCCGGTATTCCCGGTTATACCCTGATGAACCGGGCCGCCGGCGCGGCCTGGGCGGCGTTGCGCTCGCGCTGGCCGCAGGCGCGCACGCTGGTCGTGCTGTGCGGGGCCGGCAACAATGGCGGTGATGGCTACGTGCTGGCGCGGCTGGCGCGTGCGGACGGGCGCAGCGTACGTGTGCTGCAACTGGGCGATGCAGAGCGTATCCGCGGTGATGCCCTGACGGCGCGTGTCGCCTGGCTCGAGGCCGGCGGCAGCGTCGAGCCCTTCGCTGCCGCCGTGCTGGCGGATGCGGACCTCATTGTCGACGCCTTGCTGGGTACCGGCTTCGCCGGTCGCCTCGACGCGCACTGGATCCGGGTGATCGATGCCGTCAATGCCGCGGCCGTGCCGGTCATGGCCATGGATATTCCCAGTGGCCTGCACGCCGATACCGGCCACGTGGCGGACACCGCCGTTCGGGCGCAGTTGACGGTGACCTTTATCGGTCACAAGCCGGGGCTGTACACGGGCGCGGGGCCTGCGCAGTGCGGCGCTATCGTCTGCACCGATCTCGATATACCGGGCGGCGTGTTGCAGCACGTCGCGCCGGCGGCCGAGCTGCGGCACGGGCCGCCCGACGGCCTGCTGTCCACGCCGCGGGCGCGCACGGCGCACAAGGGGGACTTTGGGCATGTGCTGGTGATCGGCGGCGATCATGGCATGGCCGGGGCCGCGCGCCTGGCCGGTGAGGCGGCATTGCGTACCGGTGCCGGACTGGTGAGCGTGGCGACGCGCCCGGAACATGCCGCCTGGATCAGCGCCGGCTGTCCGGAGCTGATGTGTCACGGCGTGGCCACCGCGCGCGATCTGCAACCGCTGCTGGCGAAGGCCACAGTCATCGTGATCGGACCCGGCCTGGGTCGATCATCCTGGGCACAGGACCTGCTGGCGTGCGTGCTGACCACCCGGCAGCCCCGCGTGGTCGATGCCGACGCCCTCAATCTGCTGGCGCAGGACCCGGTGGTCTGCGCGCACAGTATTCTCACACCGCACCCGGGCGAGGCCGCGCGCCTGGCCGGCCTCGACAGCCGGGCCGTACAGGTCGACCGCTTCGCCGCGGCGCAGGCAATCAGCGCACGCTACGGCGGGGTGACGGTGCTGAAAGGGGCCGGCAGTATCGTGCAGGCACCCGGTCAATTGCCGGTGATCTGCGCGGCCGGCAATCCCGGCATGGCCTCCGGCGGCATGGGCGACGTGCTCAGCGGGGTACTGGGCGCCTTGCTGGCCCAGGGCATGGGATTGCCTGAAGCGGCGGTTACCGGCGTCTGCCTGCATGCCCGGGCCGCCGACCACGCCGCGCGCGACGGGGAGCGCGGTCTGATCGCGCGCGATGTCATCGGTGCATTGCGTGCCATGATCGCTGCTTGCCAGGAATGAACATCGAGGTCGCGGATGCCGCGGCCATGGCGGCGCTCGGGGGCCGCCTGGCCGGCGTGCTGGGCAGCGGCATCGTCTATCTCGAGGGCGATCTGGGGGCTGGAAAGACCACGCTGGCGCGCGGCATCCTGCACGGACTGGGTCACGCGGGCAGCGTGCGCAGTCCGACCTATACACTGGTCGAGCCGTACCCGGTCACGCAGGGCATGGTGTACCACCTGGACCTGTACCGGCTGGCCGATCCCGAGGAGCTGGAGTGGCTCGGTCTGCGCGACATGCTGGATCCCGGGACGCTGCTCCTGATCGAGTGGCCGGAGCGCGGGATCGGCAGCCTGCCGGCCCCGGACCTGATCGTCAGGATCGCTCCTGCCAACGGGGGACGAAGCGTCGATCTGGTGTCTGCAAGTGCCCGCGGACGGCATATGTTGGATTTGTTCGAGTCGTTGTGATTGAGTTCCTTAGCTACGTGACCTCTTCTTGACGCACAGGTTTGAGCGCTATCTTGAGGAGAATAAACAATATTTGTTGCATTTGCCTGTCGTTTATGGCTAGAATCCCCCAGAATGGTCAGGGTATAGGGGTCACGCATACCGTGCGAAAACTGCTCACAGGATTGTGTTTTCTACTTGCAGGACAGGGAGTTGCGTTCGCTGACGCAGACTTTCTCAGCGTGCGCCTATGGGCGGCCCCCGACCACACCCGGGTCGTGTTCGACACCAGCGGCCCGGTCACCCATAAGCTGTTCACCCTGCAGAATCCCGACCGGCTGGTGGTCGATGTACCGGCGGCGCAGGCGCCAGCGGCCCTGCAGGCCTCCGGCGGGGTCATCAAGGGCATCCGCGCGGCAAAAAACACACCGGACACCCTGCGCATCGTGCTCGATCTCACCAAGGCGGCCAAGCCGAGCAGCTTTCACCTGTCCCCGAACGGCCAGTACGGCCACCGCCTGGTCATCGACCTGTATGCCGATGACCCGGCCGCGGCAACCACCCGTGCGGCCAAGGCACCCGCCAAGCGGGACGTGAAGCAGGCCATGATCACGCCGCCCGATACGGCGCGTGACCTGGTGATCGCGATCGACGCCGGCCACGGCGGCGACGACCCGGGTGCGGTCGGCCGGCGCAAGACACGTGAAAAGGACGTGGTGCTGGCCATCGCCAAACGGCTGGCCCGCCTCGTGGAGAAGGAGCCGGGCATGCAGCCGGTACTGATTCGCGAGGGTGACTATTACGTCGGCCTGCGCCAGCGCATCGAAAAGGCGCGCAAGCACAAGGCCGACCTGTTTATTTCGATCCATGCCGATGGCTTCAAGGATCACCGTGCCTCCGGTTCCTCGGTCTACGTGCTGTCACGGCGCGGTGCCTCCTCGGAAATGGCGCGGGTGCTGGCGGCGCGCGAAAATGCCGCCGACCTGGTGGGCGGGGTGAGCCTGGACGACAAGGATGACCTGCTGCGCGAGGTGTTGCTGGACCTGTCGCAGACCGCGACGCTGGAGGCCAGTTTTTCCGTCGCCGACAACATGCTCGGTGAGCTCAAGCGCATGGGCAAGACGCATAAATCAAGTGTGCAGCAAGCCGGCTTCGTGGTGCTGAAATCGCCGGACATTCCCTCCATCCTGGTCGAAACGGCATTTATCTCCAATCCGGCGGAAGAGCAGAAGCTGCGCGACGCGAAACATCAGCAGATGCTGGCGACCTCCATGCTGCGCGGGATTCGTGACTATTTCGGCATGCATCCGCCGCCCGGCACGCTGATCGCGCGCCAGTACGTGGTCAAGCGCGGCGATACCCTGAGCGATATCGCGCAGCAATTCAGCATTTCACTCAACAGTCTGCGCGGCTACAACAGCCTGAAGACCGACACGCTGCGGGTCGGCGATACCCTGCGCATCCCGCCGACCCAGGATAGCTGAGCGGGTTTTTCTGCCGGGCTACTCTGCCGGCGCCCCTGACGGTATGATCGGAGGCCTGTACTGCCACCACGTCATGCCGTAATGCCCATCCAGATCCTGCCATCCCGCCTGATCAACCAGATCGCCGCCGGCGAGGTCATCGAGCGGCCGGCCTCCGTCGTCAAGGAGTTGCTGGAAAACAGCATCGATGCCGGTGCGCGCAGCATCGATATCAATATCGAGAATGGTGGCCGGCAACGCATCAGGGTGCGCGATGACGGCAGCGGCATTCCGCGCGACGAGCTGTCGCTGGCGCTATCGCGGCATGCGACCAGCAAGATCGCGTCGCTGGAAGACCTTGAGCGCATCGGCAGTCTCGGGTTCCGCGGCGAGGCGCTGCCCAGTATCGCCTCGGTGTCGCGGTTGCAGCTGAGTTCCTGCAGTGCGGGCGCGGAAACGGGCTGGACAGTGCAGGGTGACGGCTCGGACCAGTCGCTGACGGCCGCGCCGGTGGCGCACCCGCGCGGCACCACGGTGGATGTACGCGACCTGTTTTTCAACACACCGGCACGGCGCAAGTTCATGCGCACCGATACTACAGAGTACAAGCATATCGAGACGGTCGTGCAGCGCATCGCGCTGAGCAGTTTTCCGGTGGCCTTCACCCTGCAGCACAACCAGCGCACGGTCCTGCACCTGCCGGCCGCGCCCGGCCTTGAAGCGCAGGAACGGCGTGTCGCCGACCTGTGCGGCAAGGCCTTCATGGAGCAGGCCCTGCACATCGAGCATGCCGCTGCCGGGCTGAAGCTGCATGGCTGGGTGGCGTTGCCGACGTTCTCGCGCAGCCAGCCCGACCTGCAGTATTTCTACGTCAACAACCGCATGGTGCGCGACAAGCTGGTCACGCACGCGGTACGACAGGCCTACCAGGACGTGCTGTTCCACGGCCGCCACCCGGCCTATGTGCTGTTCCTGGAAATCGATCCGGCCACGGTCGATGTCAACGCGCATCCGACCAAGTACGAGGTACGTTTTCGCGACAGCCGCCTGGTGCATGACTTCCTGTTTCGCACCCTCCACGAGGCGCTGGCACAGGTACGGCCGTCGCCCGATCAGCCCGTGCCGCAGCCGGCGCAGTCGGTCGCGGCGTTGCCGCTGGACCGCGCACATGGCACGGCGCCCGCCCAGTCCGGCCTGCGTTTCGATGTGCGCGAGCAGATCGGCCGCTACGCCGCCCTGCACCCGGTGGCCCCGCAGACCGCGGCGGCATCGCCGACATCGACAGCCGATGCCGGCGTGGACGATTTTCCGCTCGGCTTCGCGCTGGCACAGTTGCACGGTGTCTACATCCTGGCGCAGAACGTGACCGGGCTGGTCGTGGTGGATATGCACGCCGCCCACGAGCGCATCACCTACGAACAGCTGAAACAGGCCCAGGTCGGCGAGGGCATTCGCTCACAGCCGCTGCTGGTGCCGTTGCGACTGGATGTCAGCGCGCGCGAGGCCGATGCCTGCGAGGTGCAGCAGGAGGCGTTTCGCGAGCTGGGTCTCGACATTGACCGCCTGGGTCGCGAACAGATTGTGGTGCGCGCCATTCCCGCGCTGCTGCACAATGCCGACATCGGTGCGCTGGTGCGCGATGTGCTGGCGGACATGCTCGAGCACGGCAGCAGCCGGCGTGTGCAGGAATCCGTCAACGCGCTGCTGTCGACCATGGCCTGCCACGGTTCGGTACGCGCCAACCGGCGCCTGACGCCGGACGAGATGAATGCCCTGTTGCGCGACATGGAACGCACCGAGCGCAGCGGCCAGTGCAACCACGGCCGCCCGACCTGGGTGCAGCTCGGCATGGCGGAACTCGACAAACTGTTCCTGCGCGGGCGCTGATCAGTTAACGATGCTTTCCTCGCGCACGACTACATGGAGGAGGTGAGACCGGGAACCGGTCGAGAGGCTGGCCTGGGCCATGTAGGAGGTAGAGCAACGCATGGAGCAGTTGCCGAGAGACGCAGAGTTCGCAGAGAAACGCAAAGAAATTCTGGCTCGCGCAAAGACGCAAAGGCGCCAAGTCAACAAGCGTAGCCACAGAGAGCACCGTGAGCGCAGGGAAGAGCGGGTATGGCAAAGCAGAACTGGTTCAACGCAATGCTGATGCTGCTGCTTTCGTGTGCCTGTCTGATTGCGGGCTATTATCTGGGATATGAGGAGAGGAAGGAGCTGGCTGAAAACCTGATCGAAACACTGGAAATGCAACTGCGAGGGCAGGCGTTTGATACCAGAATGAATCTCAACATGCTTCGTTCCCTTAAGGAAGGCAGAACTGATGTTGTTGAGAATATCCTGATACCAAGAGTGAAAAGTGGTCTGACATCCACGCCGCCGATCGGTCATGATCTCATTGACCATCTTGCAGGGCTGTACAATCCCGACCAGAAAACACTCGAGCAGGCACTGGATTTCCAGTCAAGATATTGTGCAGATAAATGTCTGGGGCTGTAAGCAGTAAGTATTCCTCTGCGTGTTCTCTGCGAACTCCGCGTCTCTGCGCGAGATGATTTTTTGATTTTCTTGGCGCCTTTGCGTCTTTGCGCGAAATAGTCTTTTCCGATGTCTGAGAAACAACTCCCGCCGGCCATATTCCTGATGGGGCCGACTGCCTCGGGCAAGACCGAGCTGGCGGTCGAGCTGGTGCGCCGCTTTCCCCTGGAGATCATCAGCGTCGATTCGGCGCTGGTGTACCGCGGCATGGACATCGGCACCGCCAAGCCGGTCCCGGACGTGCTGCGTCGGGCGCCGCACCGGCTGATCGACATTCGCGACCCGAAGCGGCCGTATTCGGCGGCGGAGTTCCGCGCCGATGCGCTGGCCGCCATGGTCGAAATTGGTGCGCAGGGCCGCGTGCCGCTGCTGGTCGGCGGGACCTTCCTGTATTTTCGTGCCCTGCAGCAGGGACTGTCCGCGCTGCCGGCCTCTGACCCGGGCGTGCGCGCCAGGCTGCAGGGGGCGCTGGCCGGGCAGGGACTCGATACCCTGTACCGGCGCCTGGCGGTCGTGGACCCGGCCAGCGCGTCCAGGCTCCATGCCAATGACCCGCAACGCATCCTCAGGGCTCTAGAAGTCTATGAAATAACAGGAAAACCGATGAGCGAGCTGCTGGCCCGCGGGCGTGGCGAGGCGCTGCCCAGCCAGGTGCTGAAACTGGCCCTGATGCCCGCAGACCGCGACCTGCTGCAGGCGCGGATGGTTGCCCGGCTGGAGGCCATGCTCGCGGCCGGCTTCGAGGCCGAGGTGCGCCGCCTGAGGGCGCGCGCTGATCTCGAGCCTGAACTTCCGGCACTGCGTGCAGTCGGTTACCGCCAGATGTGGCGCTATCTCGACGGGGACATGACGCACGAGGAAATGATCAGGAAAATCATCGTGGTCACCCGTCAGTACGCCAAGCGGCAGCTCACCTGGCTGCGCGGGGAGCAGGATGCCGAGCGCTTCACGGCCGAGGCGCCGGAGACCCCCGCGCGGATCGCCGCCCGGGTGGCTGAATGGTTGGCGGAACAGTGAAACAACCCTGTGTTCCGGCAGGAAAACAGGTATGATCCAGATCATGGTATTACACGGCTTGTTCCACTAATATTTCTGCGAAATTAGCGGCCTGGTGGCCAAAGCTGGCTGGCAGCACAACAAAAAGGAGATAAAGAAATGAATAGAGGACAATCTTTGCAGGATCCATTTCTGAATGCACTGCGCAAAGAGCGAGTCCCGGTATCGATCTACCTGGTAAACGGCATCAAGTTGCAAGGCCAGATTGAATCATTTGACCAGTTTGTCGTGCTCCTCAAGAACGCCGTCAGCCAGATGGTTTACAAGCACGCCATTTCAACCGTGGTACCGGCGCGCAATGTGCGCATACCCGGCAACGACGAACCGGGCGCACCTGATCCGGGCAATGCCTAGTCGCGATTCCTCCATGACGGTACAGTTATTTGTTCGAACGCCCTGAGACCGGTGAGCGGGCCATACTGGTCCACGTGTACTTTCCCGACGCAGCCGGGCAGGAAGATCTGCAGGAATTCACCGAGCTGGTGCGCTCCGCCGGCGCCGTGCCGGCGGCGACCATCACCGCGACCCGGGCAGTACCCGACCCGCGTCTGTATGTCGGTCAGGGCAAGGCCGCGGAAATCCTGGCCGCGGTGCAAGAGCACCAGGCCGAGGTGGTGATTTTCAACCACACGCTGAGCCCCAGCCAGGAGCGCAACCTCGAACGCCTGCTGTCGTGCCGGGTGCTGGGCCGCACCGGCCTGATCCTGGACATCTTCGCGCAGCGTGCGCGGTCATTCGAAGGCAAGTTGCAGGTGGAGCTGGCGCAGCTGCGCCACCTGTCGACCCGGCTGGTGCGTGGCTGGACCCATCTGGAACGGCAGAAGGGCGGTATCGGTCTGCGCGGTCCGGGCGAGACCCAGCTCGAGTCCGACCGGCGCATGATCAATGCGCGCATCAAGATGATCAACCGGCGCCTGGAAAAGGTGGAGCGCCAGCGTGACCAGGGGCGCCGTGCACGCGCGCGTGCCGAAATCCCCACGGTCTCGCTGGTCGGCTATACCAATGCCGGCAAGTCCACGCTGTTCAACACCCTCAGCGGCGCGAATGCCTACGCGGCAGACCAGCTGTTTGCCACGCTGGATCCAACGCTGCGCCGGATCGAGGTACAGGGCGTCGGGCCGCTGGTGCTGGCGGACACCGTCGGCTTTATCCGTCACCTGCCGCACGACCTGGTGGCCGCGTTCCGCGCCACGCTGGAGGAGACGCGGCGTGCGGACCTGCTGTTGCACGTGGTGGATGCGCAGGACGAGGAAAAACTGGCCCATATCGAGCAGGTCAATGTGGTGCTGGCCGAAATCGGCGCCGCGGAGATTCCGCAGATCAGGGTCTACAACAAGATCGACCTGTCTGATATCGAGCCGCACGTGGAATGCGGGGCGGACGGGTTGCCTGACCGGGTATGGGTCTCGGCGGTGACTGGCGCGGGCCTGGACCTGCTGGCCGACGCGCTGAGCGGACATTTCCAGGGCCGCCAGGTGCACGGCTGGCTGCACATGCCGGCCACGGCCGGTGCCGCGCGTTCCGCGCTGTACAATATCGGCCAGGTGATGTCGGAACGCGTGGACGAGCAGGGTGGCTGGTGGCTGGAAGTCCGCATGGCGCAGCGCAACATCGACCGGCTGATCCGCGAATCGGGCGGGAAATGCGATTTTCATGCGGCTGATCCCGCCGCAATTGTTGCGGGCGCAGCGCAAGCTTCTTAAACTTGCACACTTTCGACGCGCATGCATGCTTGTCATGCAGGGCGCATTTTTGCTGACTGGAGCGAATGTATGGCTTGGAATGAACCGGGTGGTGGCAAGCGTGACCCGTGGGGCGGCGGCGGCGGGAACGACGGACCGCCGGACCTCGACGAAGTGGCGCGCAAGCTGCGCGAGCGGATGAACAGCTTTTTCGGCGGCAAGTCCGGCCGCGGCGCCGGGACCGG
The DNA here is from genome assembly GCA_035527955.1 of Gammaproteobacteria bacterium. Classification (GTDB taxonomy): domain Bacteria; phylum Pseudomonadota; class Gammaproteobacteria; order UBA9214; family UBA9214; genus UBA9214. The sequence goes on along the minus strand of DATKZN010000294.1, from coordinate 13,393 downwards.
CAAGCCGTTCAACTTCAGCCTGCTGCTGGTGGTGGCATTGGTGGCCTGGGTGCTGTCCGGCATCTATATCATCGAGCCGGCCGAGCGCGGTGTAGTGTTGCGCCTGGGCGAATTCCACACCATCACAGGCCCGGGACCGCACTGGTATCCGCGCGGTATCGATACCGTCGACACGGTCGATGTCGACCGGCTGCGCACGGTCAGTCACCGGGCCAAGATGCTGACCAAGGACGAGAACATCATCCAGGTCGAGCTGGCCGTGCAATACCAGGTCAAGGACGCCAAGGATTACCTGTTCCGGGTGCGCGATCCGGACTTTACCCTGCAGGAGGCGAGTGAAAGTGCGCTGCGCGAGGTAATCGGATCCAGCACCATGGACGAGTTTTTCAGCGGCGGTCGTGGCGAGATCGTGCGCCTGACCAAGGAACTGACCCAGGAGACGCTCGACAGATACCAGACCGGCCTGATTCTGACCAGTGTCAACCTGCAGGACCCGCAGCCGCCGGAAGAGGTGCAGGGCGCGTTCGAGGATGCCATCAAGGCACGCGAGGACCAGGTGCGCTATCGAAACCAGGCCGAGGCCTACTCCCTGGATATCCTGCCCAGGGCGCGTGGTGATGCCACGCGCCTGCGCGAGGCGGCCAATGCCTACCGCGAGCAGGTCATCGCCAAGGCGGAGGGTGAGTCCAGCCGTTTCCTGCAGACGCTGACCGAATACGAGAAGGAGCCCGCTGTGACGCGCAAGCGCCTGTACCTCGAGACCATGGAATACGTGCTGGCGAATACCAGCAAGGTGGTCATGGGGGTCAAGGACGGCAACAACCTGATGTACATACCGCTCGACAAGCTGATGGAGTCGCGCGGTAGTAATCTGAATTCGCCCGATGAGGGTGCGTCGTACAACAGCAAATCGCCGTCCGGCGAGCAGACCGACATCCGTCTGCGCAGCAGCTCGCGTAGCGAGGGAGGACGATAGCCATGGTCCGTTCACTGATAGTCGTAATCGTACTGGCCGCACTGGTCGGCCTGAGTTGTATCTTCATCGTCGATGAGCGCGAATACGCCATCAAATTCCAGTTGGGTAAAGTCGTCGACTCGTCCTACGAGCCTGGCCTGCATTTCAAGGCGCCGTGGCCTGTCAACAACGTGCGCAAGTTCGACAAGCGCATCCTGACACTTGACACTCGCCCGGAGCGCTTTCTGACCGGCGAGAAGAAAAACGTCACGGTGGATTTCTTCGTCAAGTGGCGCATCCTCAATCCTGCTGCCTACTACACCTCGTTCATGGGCGACGAGCGCCAGGCCAGTCTGCGCCTGTTGCAGATCATCAAGAATGGTCTGCAGCTGGAGTTCGATCAGCGCACCATCCAGCAGGTGGTGGCCGAGGATCGTGCCCGGATGACGGATAACCTGACCGATACAGCCAATGAGCAGATTGCGGCATTCGGTATCGTTATCGTGGATACCCGTATCAAGCAGATCGAGCTGCCGGAGGACGTGCGCAACTCGGTATACGAGCGCATGCGCACCGAGCGTGAACGTATTGCCAAGGACCTGCGCGCCCAGGGCGAGGAGTCGGCCAAGGGCATTCGTGCCGTCTCCGAAAGGGATCGCACGGTGCTGCTCGCCGAGGCGCAGCGCGATGCCGAGAAAACCCGCGGCGAGGGCGATGCAAAAGCCACGGAGATCTACGGCAAGGCCTTCGGCAAGAACCGCGAGTTCTACGATTTCTACCGCAGCATGAATGCCTACCGCACGGCGCTCTCGAGCCAGCAGGACGTGCTGGTGCTGGAGCCGGATTCCGAGTTCTTCAAGTACTTCGGCAGCGCCAGCGGCGAGCAGGCTCCCTGAGAGTGTTGCATGCGACAGGATGCCGCGGGCGGCCCGCCCCGGGGCTTTTTGAATGCTGGAGCTGAACTGGGCTGATCTGCTGGCGGCGCTGGCACTGGTGCTGGTCATCGAAGGCGTGATCCCCTTTCTCAATCCGGGCTACCTGCGGCGCATGCTGGAGACCGCGTCGCAGCTCGATGACCGCACCTTGCGCGTGGCCGGACTGGCCAGCATGCTGGGCGGAATCGTTATGCTGTACCTGGTGCGCTAGCCCGCATGTTTCACCGGGCGGCGGTTATACAAAATACTGAGCTGAAACCATGAAACCAATACCTATTCGGCAACAAACAGTGTGTCATCGGTCGCTGACTGCCCCGGCGAGCATGGCGGGCTAGGAAACCGACATGAGTCGCGAGGACCAGTGGTTATTGCCGGAAGGCATCGAAGAGGTGCTGCCGCCCGAGGCGTGGCGGCTCGAGTCCGCGCGGCGCGAACTGCTCGACCTGTTCGCACGCTGGGGCTACGCGCTGATCATGCCGCCGCTTATCGAGTATCTCGAATCGCTGCTGACCGGCGCCGGCAACGACCTCGACCTGCAGACCTTCAAGGTCACCGACCTGATGAGCGGGCGCATGATGGGTGTGCGCGCCGACATGACGCCGCAGGCGGCACGCATCGACGCGCACCCGCTGCGGCGCGATGCGCCGTCACGGCTTTGTTACATGGGCACGGTGCTGCACACGCGCAGCGACGGCTTCGGCAGTTCGCGCAGCCCGCTGCAAGTGGGCGCCGAGCTGTTCGGCCATGCCGGCATCGAGAGCGATGTCGAGATCCTGCTGCTGGTGCTGGAATCGCTGGCATTGCTGGAGATCCCGGACGTGCATGTCAATCTCGGGCATGTCGGCATTTTCCGCGGCCTGGCGCGGGACGCGGGGCTGAACGCCGGGCAGGAAAAAGACCTGTTCGAAGCGCTGCAGCGCAAGGCAGTTGCCGAGATCGGCGAGATGCTGGACCAGACCGTGCGCGATGCCGGCCAGCGCGAACGGCTGGCGGTGCTGGCCGGGCTCAACGGCGGCTGGGACGTACTGTACGGCGCGCGAGAGGTGCTGGACGGTGCCGGTGTGCAGGTGATCCAGGCGCTGGAGAACCTGCGCGCCATAGCCGATCGCCTGCAACAGCGTGCCGGGGACGTGCAGATCGATTTCGACCTTGCGGAACTGCGCGGCTACCGCTACCAGACCGGCATGGTGTTCGCGGTGTTCGTGCCCGGTTGCGGGCAGGAGGTCGCACGTGGCGGGCGTTACGATGCCATTGGCGAGGTGTTCGGGCGCGCGCGGCCGGCGACCGGTTTCAGTACCGACCTGAAGATCCTGATGGACCTGAGCCCGCGTGACTTCGATGGCCGCCCGGGTGCAATATTCGCCCCCGCGGACAATGACACCCGGCTCGACGACGCGGTTACGGCATTGCGCAGCCAGGGCGAACGGGTGGTGGTGGCCTTGCCCGGCCAGGTCGGCGATGCGCACGACATGGGCTGCGACCGGCGGCTGGTGCGGGACGCCGGTGCCTGGGTCGTACGGCCGCTAGAGTGAAACATTTCACCGGGCCGGCGCCTCGCGCGCGGGGATGTTTGCATGACACAATGACGGGTGTGCTGGCAGCGCACCGTTCGCTGCGACAGAAATCTGAAAATCATATGGCAGAGCGAGACAAGTAATGGGCAAGAACGTAGTCGTCATAGGGACCCAGTGGGGTGACGAGGGCAAGGGCAAGGTCGTCGACCTGCTGACCGACAAGGCCGCCGCGGTGGTGCGCTTCCAGGGCGGGCACAATGCCGGTCATACCCTGGTCATCGACGGTGTCAAGACCGTGCTGCACCTGATTCCGTCCGGCATCCTGCGCGACAACGTGCTGTGCCTGATCGGCAACGGCGTGGTGCTGTCGCCAACCGCGCTGCTCGAGGAACTCGCCATGCTGGAGTCGGCCGGCGTGCCGGCAAACTCGCGCCTGAAGATCAGCGAGTCCTGTCCGCTGATCCTGCCGTACCACATCGCCCTCGACCAGGCACGCGAACTGGCGCGCGGCAAGAAGGCCATCGGTACCACAGGGCGCGGCATCGGGCCGGCCTATGAGGACAAGGTGTCACGGCGCGGGCTGCGGCTGGGCGAAATGCTCGATGCCGCACATTTCACCGAGCGGCTGCGCGAGGTCATGGAATATCACAATCACGCCCTGGTGCATTATTTCAAGGCGCAGCCCGTCGATTACCGGCAGGTACTCGACGAGGCGCTGGCCCAGGCCGAGCAGATCCGGCCCATGGTTGCGGACATCCCCGGGCTGCTGCACAGGCTGCGCAGGGAAGGCCGCAACATCATGTTCGAGGGCGCGCAGGGTGCGCTGCTGGACATCGACCACGGTACCTATCCCTACGTTACCTCGTCCACCACCACGGCCGGCGGCGCGGCCAGCGGCAGCGGTGTCGGTCCGCGCCACCTCGACTACGTGCTGGGCATCGTCAAGGCCTACACCACGCGCGTGGGCGCGGGACCGTTTCCGACCGAGCTGTTCGACGCGGATGGCGACTACATGGGAGAGAAGGGACATGAATTCGGCGCGACCACCGGGCGCAAGCGCCGCTGCGGCTGGCTGGATGCCGTGGCACTGCGGCGTTCGCTGGAGATTAACAGCGTGTCCGGCATGTGCATCACCAAGCTGGACGTGCTGGACGGCCTGGAGACGCTGAAGATCTGCGTGTCCTACCGGCTTGACGGCAACAGCATCGACGTGCCGCCGGCCGGTGCCGACCTGCTCGAGCGCTGTGAACCGGAATATATCGAAATGCCGGGCTGGACGGACTCGACGAACGGCGCGAAACGGCTGGAGGACCTGCCGGGGGCCGCCCAGGCCTATATACGCAAGCTCGAGGAACTATGCGAGACGCCGATCGCCATTGTCTCGACCGGGCCGGACCGCGCCGAGACGATTATCCTGCAGAACCCCTACGCGTAAGCGCGGGTGCGCGGATGACGGGACGGAATTGAAGTGGTGCCGAGGAGAGGACTTGAACCTCCACGGGGTTTCCCCCACTAGCACCTGAAGCTAGCGTGTCTACCAATTTCACCACCTCGGCGTGATGCAGTACAGCCTTAAGCTGCCTGGAGAGCCGCGAACTCTACCGTCTGCTTTTTATCTTGTCAATTTGCCCGTTCCAGGACGCGCATGAACCCCTACTTGAGTGAACCCGACCATGCCACGTAAACCCGGTAACAAGAATCCCTCCAAGCGCCAGGACGACCCGCACGCGGAGCGGGAGGCGACCCGTTACGAGCGGCCGATCGCCAGCCGCGAGCACATCCTCGAGGTCATCAATGACGTCGACCACCCGGTCGGCCGGGAGGAACTCGCCGCGCTGCTCGCCATTGACACCGAGGATGGACTGGAGGCCCTGCGCCGCCGTCTGAACGCCATGTCACGCGATGGCCAGCTGGTGCGCAACCGGCGCGACTGCTATGCACTGGCGGACCGGCTCGACCTGGTCGCCGGCCGCGTCATCGGCCACCAGGACGGCTTCGGCTTCCTGGTCCCCGACGATGCCGGCGACGACGTGTTCCTGTCGGCGCGCCAGATGCGTGCGCTGTTTCACGACGACCGCGCGCTGGTACGGATCACCGGCCTGGACCGGCGCGGGCGCCGCGAGGGCTCGGTGGTCGAGGTGATCCGGCGCAATACCCAGAAGCTGGTAGGCCGTTTCTATAACGAGAGCGGCGCCACGTTTGTCAGTCCCGACAGCAAGCGCCTGCCGCAGGAAGTGGTTGTGCCGGCCGGCGAAACCGGCGGCGCGACAAATGGCCAGATCGTTACCGTCGAAATCATCGAGCAGCCGAGCAAGCGCGCGCCGCCGGTCGGGCGTGTGATCGAGGTACTGGGCGATCACATGGCGCCGGGCATGGAAATCGACATCGCCATCCGCAGCCACGACGTGCCGCTGGACTGGCCACCGGCCGTGGAGCAGGAGACCGCCGGGCTGGGCGCGGAGGTGCCTGAGCAAGCGAAACGCGGACGCGAGGATCTGCGCGCGCTGCCGCTGGTCACCATCGACGGCCTGGATGCGCGTGACTTCGACGACGCCGTGTACTGCGAGCGCACGCCCAGCGGCTGGCGCCTGCTGGTCGCCATCGCCGATGTCTCGCACTACGTCCACCCCGATACGGCGCTGGATGCCGAGGCGCTGGAGCGCGGTAACTCGGTGTACTTCCCCGAACGCGTCATCCCGATGCTGCCGGAGATCCTGTCCAACGGCCTGTGTTCGCTGAACCCGGATGTCGACCGCCTGTGCATGGTGAGCGAGATGATCATCAAGCGCGATGGCAGCCTGGTGCGCTCGCGTTTTTTCGACGGCCTGATGCGTTCACATGCACGGCTGACCTACGACGAGGCGGCCGCCATCATGGTCGAACGGGATGAGCAGGCATGTGCGCGGCGCGAGGCGCTGGTGCCCCATCTCGACGAGCTGTACCAGCTCTACCAGGCACTTCGCGACGCGCGCGCCAAGCGCGGTGCGATCGATTTCGAGACCACCGAGACGCGCATCGTGTTCGGCAAGGAGCGCAAGATCGAGCGCATCGTGCCACTGGTACGCAATGATGCGCACAAGGTCATCGAGGAGTGCATGATCGCCGCCAACGTCGCCGCGGCGCGCCTGCTGGAACGCCACAACATGCCCACCCTGTTCCGCGTGCACGCCTTGCCGTCGGCCGAGAAGATATCCGACCTTCAGGAATTCCTGAACGAGCTGGGCCTGGGGCTGCGCGGCGGAGCCAAGCCGTCCGCGCGTGATTATTCCGCGCTGCTGGAGCAGGTGCGCGGACGCCCCGACGAGCATCTCATCAATACCGTGCTGCTGCGTTCCATGCCGCGCGCCGAGTACAGCCCGGTGAATATCGGTCACTTCGGGCTGGCGCACGAACACTACGTGCACTTCACCTCGCCGATCCGCCGCTATCCGGACCTGCTGGTGCATCGTGCCATCCGCCACGTGCTGGCAGAGAAGAAGGCGAAGTCCTTCCATTACACTGCTGCCTCGATGCTCGACCTCGGCGAACATTGCTCGACAACCGAGCGGCGTGCCGATGAGGCGACGCGCGATGCCGTCGACTGGCTGAAGTGCGAGTACATGCTCGACAAGATCGGTGAAACCTTCTCCGGCATCATCAGCACCACGACCTCGTTCGGAATTTTCGTGGAACTCAAGGACATCTACGTGGAAGGGCTGGTACATGTCACCGCGCTCGGCAACGACTACTATCACTACGAGCCGACCCGGCACTGGCTGATCGGCGAGCGCACCCGGCGCATCTTCCGGCTCGGCGACGAGGTTGCGGTCAAGGTCGTGCAGGTCAACCTCGACGATCGCAAGATCGACTTCGAACTGGACGAGAGCAAGCCGGTGCGCGGCAAAAAGCAGCGCAAGTCGCGCCGCGGCTCCGGCTTGCACCGCAAGTCGCGCAAGTGAGTCAGCCCGATTCGCCGTGAGTACGCCGGAGTACGTTTACGGGGCGCATGCCGTGGCAGCCTTGCTGGCTGCGCGCCCGGCCTCGGTGAGCGCGCTGGCGGTGGCCGATAGCGCCGAGCGGCGTTGCGCGGAGCTGCTGGCGCGCGCGACGGAGGCCGGTATTACGGTCGAACGCGTGACGCGCCAGGCGCTCGACCGCCGGCTGCCGGGGCGCAACCACCAGGGCGTTGTCGCCACGGTACAGGGCGGCAGTTGCGTGATGGAGGAAAAGGCGTTGCCGGATTTTCTGGCCGCGCTGACTGCGCCGGCCTTCCTGCTGGTGCTGGACGGGGTGCAGGACCCGCACAACCTGGGCGCCTGCCTGCGCAGCGCGGACGCCGCCGGGGTGCATGCGGTGATCCTGCCGAAAGACCGTGCCGCGGGTATCACGCCGGTGGTGCACAAGGTCGCCTGCGGTGCCGTGCAGTCCATGCCGATCTTCACCGTTACCAACCTGGCGCGCAGCCTGCGCGTGCTGCGCGAGGCGGGCATCTGGCTGTACGGTGCCAGCGACAGCGCACCTCAGCCGCTTTACGACGCCGACCTGACCGGGCCGCTGGCGCTGGTGCTGGGCGGCGAGGGCAGCGGCCTCCGCCGGCTGACCCGGGAGCTGTGCGATTTCGAGCTGGCCGTACCCATGGCCGGTACGGTGTCGAGCCTGAACGTATCGGTGGCGGCGGGGGTGCTGTTGTTCGAGGCCGTGCGCCAGCGAAGAGGTGGTATAAAAAACAATATATAAAACAAATATATCTGGGGAATATTTCGGGAGGGCCGCGGACTTTCAGGACGCTCTGATCATTGATTTTCCGTCATTCCGGCGTAAGCCGGAATCCATTCCACCCGATGCCTGGATGCCGGCCTGCGCCGGCATGACGAATGATTCCTGAGTTTCACCGATGCATCAGTCGAGCGGGACGCGGGCTTTACATGCCTGGTGGCTTACCCTAGAATGCGCGCTCTTTACAAATGGCTGATTATCAGCTGAAAAACCAACTCCTTGCCTGCAGCAGCGACTGCAGGCTGCCAATCCACAAGGGGTCTTTGATGAGACATTATGAAATCGTGTTTCTGGTCCACCCTGACCAGAGTGAACAGGTGCCTGCCATGATCGAGCGTTACCGCGCGACGATCGAGAGTGACGGCGGCAATATACACCGCCTGGAAGACTGGGGCCGTCGCCAGCTGGCGTATCCGATCCAGAAACTGCACAAGGCGCATTACGTGCTGATGAACATCGAGTGCAGCACGCCCGTGCTGGAAGAACTGAACAGTTCCTTCCGTTTCAACGACGCCGTTATCCGCAACCTGGTGATCAGTCGCAAGGTGGCGGTGACAGAGCCGTCCCTGCTGATCAAGAAGCCGGACGAGAAGCGCGAGCGGGAACCGCGTGATGAGGACAGTGCTGCTGATGTCGTCAAGGCTGCGTCCGACGAGGATAGCGCCGCCGAGACCGCCGAAACCGCCGAAGCCGACGCTTCCTGAAAACGCACCGTTACCGAATCTGAAGAGGAATCACCATGGCCCGTTTCTACCGTCGCCGCAAGTTCTGCCGCTTCACCGCGGAGGAAACCAAGGAAATCGATTACAAGGATCTCGCCGTCCTGAAGCAGTACGTCAGCGAGACCGGCAAGATTGTGCCCAGCCGCATTACCGGCACCAAGGCCAGGTACCAGCGCCAGCTGTCCACCGCGATCAAGCGTGCGCGCTTCCTGTCCCTGCTGCCGTATACGGATGCGCACTAGCACGGGAGCCGTGCTGGGTGCCGGGGTCGCACACCGGTAATCCGTTTACATGAAGGGTCTGGCTGAACTCATCGTCAGGGGGCGCTGGCAGGCCGTGCTGGTTACCGCGGCCGCAGGTGCATTGACGTACCTGCTGGTGCCCTTCACCACGGTACTGAGTTACCTGGCGGCGGCGGCCGTCGCGCTGGTGACCTTGCATATCGGCATACTGCCCGGTCTGCAGGTGCTGGTGCTGGCGAGCGCCGCGACGCTGCTGTTCTACCAGCTGGTCGGCCTGCACGCGGTCGTGGTGTTGAACCTGCTGCTGGTATTGCTGCTGTGGCTGCCGTGCTGGCTGCTGGCGCTGGTGCTGCGACAGACCCGGTCGCTGCCACAGGCGCTGCTCGCGTCCGTGCTGTTCGGCGGCTGCCTGTTGCTGGCGGTGTATGGCTACTTCGGTGACCCGGCGCCCTGGTGGGTGGGCCGGCTGCAGGAATTCGAGACGACGCTGGGCGAGGCCGGCATCAAGGTGCAGTCGCTCGGAGACCACGAGCTGGTTGGACAGATTGCCGCCCTGATGACCGGTGTGGTCGTGTCGTCACTGATCACCGGTGTCGTCGGCAGCCTGTTACTGGCGCGCTGGTGGCAGTCATTGCTGGTGCACCCGGGTGCATTCCGCGAGGAATTCTGCAGCTTGCGACTGGGAAACCTGTCCGGGCTGCTGACAGTGGCCATTATGGTGCTGGCGCGCTTCATGCCGGATGCGGCGGGCGACCTGGCCGCGCAGCTGGCCATGGTGATGCTGGTGCCCTACCTGCTGGCCGGGCTGGCAGTGATACACAGCCTGGTCAAACACGCCGGGCGGGGTAAGGGTTGGCTGGTCGCCGTGTACGTGGCGCTGGCGTTCCTGCCGCAGGCAAGCCTGTTGCTGGCCGGCGGCGGGTTGCTGGACACCTGGCTGGACTTCCGGCGCCGCTTCCAGCGCGGCGGAAGCGGCGGGAATTGACGAAACTACTTCTAGAGGTTGTGAACATGGAAATCATTCTGCTTGAAAAGATCGAGAATCTCGGCGCCATGGGCGACAAGGTCAAGGTGCGGCCGGGCTATGGCAGAAACTATCTGGTGCCGAAGGGCAAGGCCAAGCCGGCGACACCGGAGAATATCGCCGCCTTCGAGGCCATGCGTGCGGAGCTGGAACAGGCAGCCTCCTCGTCGCTGGCCACCGCCGAGGCGCGCCTCGAGCGGCTGGACGGCATGAGCATCACCATCGCCGCCAATGCCGGCGACGAAGGCAAGCTGTTCGGTTCGGTCGGCACCGCGGACATCGCCGATGCCATCACGGCGCAGGGTGTCGAGGTCGATCGTCACGAAGTGCGCCTGCCGAACGGCGTGTTCCGCCAGGTCGGTGAATACGAGGTGCAGCTGCATCTGCATTCGGATGTCAATGCAACAATTAAACTGAGCATTACGCCGGAATAATAAACAGCACAGTTACAGCCAGTCGCAACTTCCTGTAACTGAACAGTTACCAGACAGGCGCCCGCGGGCGCCTGTGTTGCTTCCGGCGCGCAGGGTTTCACGAGGCACAATTGCCGATGCAACGCAATGGTGTCTTCATGATGTGTTTGTGATATTTATACGGCCACATGTTTAACGCTACCCACATCCATAACTAAAGCGACATGGCAGAATCACTTCGTTCCGCAGACGTTATTCATACTGACACCAGCATGCTCAAGGTGCCGCCGCATTCCCTGCAGGCGGAGCAGGCTGTGCTGGGTGGCCTGATGCTGGACAATTCCGCCTGGGATACTGTGGCGGATTGCGTCAGCGAAGAGGATTTCTACCGCCGTGATCATCGCCTGATCTTTCGCGCCATCGCGCAGCTGGCGGAAAAGAACAATCCGCTGGACGCCGTCACCCTGTCCGAATGGCTGGACCAGAACAGCCTGCTGGACGATGTCGGCGGCCTGACGGCACTTGGCAAGCTCGCGCAAAACACGCCGAGTGCGGCGAACATCAAGGCCTATGCCGATATCGTGCGCGAGAATTCCGTGATGCGGCAGCTCATCGAGGTGGGCAACCGCATCGCCAACAGCGGTTTCGTGCCGGAAGGGCGTGATTCAGGCGCGCTGCTCGACAATGCCGAGAAGCTGGTGTTCGAGATTGCCGAGCAGGGCAAGCGCGGCAAGCGTGGTTTCACGAATATCCGCACCCTGCTGGCGACCGCCGTGGACCGCATCGACATGCTGTCGCAGCAGGAAGACCACATCACCGGCGTCTCCACCGGATTCACCGATCTCGATAATATGACTGCCGGCCTGCAGCCTTCCGATCTGATCATCGTCGCCGGTCGTCCCTCCATGGGCAAGACCACGCTGGCGGTGAACTTCGCCGAGAATGCGGCCATCAAGAACCAGGTCCCGGTGGGCATCTTCAGTATGGAAATGCCCGGCGAGCACCTCGCACTGCGCATGATGTCTTCGCTCGGACGTATCGATCAGCACAAGATCCGTACCGGCAATCTCGACGATGACGACTGGCCACGCCTGACTTCGGCGGTCAGCCTGCTGGATTCGGCGCCGATCTTCATCGACGACACGCCGGCGCTGTCGCCGGTCGAACTGCGCGCCCGCGCGCGCCGGCTCAAGCGCGAGCACAACCTCGGGCTGATCGTGATCGATTACCTGCAGCTCATGCAGGGGACCAATAATCGCGAAAACCGTGCCACCGAGATCTCCGAAATCTCGCGCAATCTCAAGGCGCTGGCGAAGGAACTCAGTGTGCCTGTGATCGCGCTGTCACAGCTCAACCGCAGCCTGGAACAGCGCACCGACCGCCGCCCGGTCATGTCCGACCTGCGCGAGTCCGGCGCCATCGAGCAGGATGCCGACGTCATCATGTTCATCTACCGTGACGAGGTTTACCACGAGGACAGTCCGCACAAGGGGCTGGCAGAGATCATCATCGGCAAGCAGCGTAACGGCCCGATCGGCAAGTGCATGCTGACCTTCCGCGGCCAGTTCACGCGCTTCGAGAACCACGCGCGCGACGCCTATTACTCGGGTAGCGAATAGGCATGACGCGTCCCGCGTGCGCGCACATCGAGCTCGGTGCGCTGCAGCATAATCTCACCCGGGTACGCCAGATGGCGCCCGAAAGCCGCATCATCGCTGTCATCAAGGCCAACGCATACGGTCACGGTCTGGTACAGGTCGCGCAGGCACTCGATGCAGCCGACGCCTTCGGTGTTGTCGGGCTGGACGAGGCGATCAACCTGCGCGAGGCCGGCTGCGAGCAGCGCATTGTGCTGCTTGAGGGACTGTTCTCGGCCGCTGACATCGCCCTGGTTTGCGGTTACCGGCTGGACCTGGTCATACACAACGATTTTCAGCTCGACCTGGTCGAGCAGGGGCAGCTGACCCGGCCCGTCGATGTCTGGCTCAAGATCGACACCGGCATGCACCGGCTGGGTTTCGCGCCGGCGGGGGTCGACGCGGCGCTAGCGCGCCTGCAGGCATTGCAGCACATCGGTACCGTACGTTACATGACCCACTTCGCACGAGCCGACGAAGCGGACGCGGACTACACGGCAAGCCAGATCGCAACGTTCCAGGCGACACTGGGCACGCGGGACGGCGAGCGCACGCTGGCCAATTCGGCCGCCGTGCTGGCCTGGCCGGCCGCGCATGCCGACTGGGTGCGCCCCGGCATCATGCTGTACGGATCCTCGCCAATCGCGGGAAAATCCGCCGCACAGCTCGACCTGAGACCGGCCATGTCCCTGTGCAGTAAGCTGATCGCGGTCGCCCAGCGGCGCAAGGGCGATGCCGTGGGATACGGCGGTGACTGGGCCTGCCCGGAGGACATGCAGATCGGCGTGGCGGCGATCGGTTACGGTGACGGCTATCCGCGCCACGCGCCCCCGGGGACACCGGTGCTGGTGAACGGGCAGCGCGCGGCGCTGGCTGGTCGCGTCTCCATGGACATGATCTGCATCGATCTGCGCAATTGCACCCAGGCGTGTATCGGTGATGAAGTCATCGTGTGGGGCGACGGCCTACCGGTCGACGATATCGCCTGTGCAGCCGGTACCATTGCCTACGAAATGCTCAGCGGCGTCAGCAGCCGCGTGCAATATCACTACCGCTGACAGGTCCCGGCAAGGTCTGAGCGATCCCCGCAGGCAGGAAAACCCTTGCCCTTCCTCATCACGACGCGTCCAGGGTGGACTCGCTCGAGCGAGCTAGTACCTTTTTCTACCTTGACAGTTCACCAGCAGCATCTACGG
>DATKZN010000293.1:0-13739 GCA_035527955.1 Gammaproteobacteria bacterium | reverse complement strand
CCACCGGCACGACCAGCGTCTCTGCATCGTCCGTGCCGGCCTGTGCGAGCAATTCTCCCTGCGGCCCGATCACGCTGCTGCTGCCCCAGAAGCGGATTCCGGCAGTCGCGCCGGACGAGTCCGGCTCATGACCGATCCGGTTGCAGATCAGCACGGGCAGGCAGTTGCTGATGGCGTGGCCGCGTTGTACCGTCAGCCATGCGTCGCGCTGCCGTGCCTGTTCGTCGCTACTGTCGTCGTAGTCCCAGCCGATCGCAGTCGGGTACAGCAGCAGTTCTGCACCGGCCAGTGCCATCAGGCGCGCGGCTTCCGGGTACCACTGGTCCCAGCATACCAGTACGCCGAGCCTGCCCAGCGAGGTGTCGATCGGTGTGAAACCGAGGTCGCCGGGCGTGAAATAGTATTTCTCATAGTAGCCGGGATCATCCGGAATGTGCATCTTGCGGTAGCGGCCGGCAATCGAACCGTCGGCATCGAGTACCACTGCGGTGTTGTGATACAGACCGGCGGTGCGTTTCTCGAACAGCGAGGCAACGATGACCAGCTGGTGTTGCGCAGCCAGCTTGCCGAGCCGTTCGGTGGTCGGGCCAGGAATGGTTTCCGCCTGGTCGAAATTGCTGGCGTCCTCGACCTGGCAGAAGTAACTGCCGCGGTGCAGTTCCTGCAGCAGGACCAGTTGCGCCCCGTTGGCGGCGGCGTTCTCGATGCCGGCGATGGTGGCTGCAAGGTTCGCCTCGGAATCGGTGTTGCAGCCATGCTGCACCAGTGCAACCCTGATAATCCTGTCGCTCATGTCAGTCACTCGCCGCCTTGAGGACGCCCGCCGGGAGCTGCATTGTAGCGCAATGCAGACTGCCGAATTGCTGGATCAATGGCAGGCAGTTGATCGGTATGATGTCGCGCCCGGGGAAACAGTCCTGCAGCCGCTGCACTGCGATGGCGTCGGCGGGATCCTCGTAGACCGGCAGCAATACCGCGCCGTTGATCAACAGGAAGTTGGCATAGCTCGCTGGCAGGCGTTGTCCGCCGGCGTTATGGATGGTCTGCGGCAGGGGTAGCGGTACCAGCCGGTAGGGCGCGCCGGTCAGGGTGCGGAAAGCCTGCAGCTCCTGTTCCATGGCCGCCAGTGGTGCAAAATGCATATCTGCCTGGTCGGCACAGTGCGCGTAGGCTATGGTGTCAGCAGTGCAGAAGCGTGCCAGCATGTCGACGTGCGCATCGGTGTCATCACCGGCCAGCTCGCCATGCTCCAGCCACAAGACCCGTTCGATTCCGAGGTGTTCGCGCAGCGTCGCTTCCAGTGCCGGCTTGTCCAGCCCGGGATTGCGGGTCGGCGACAGCAGGCAGTGCGACGTCGTCAGCAGCGAGCCCGCGCCGTCAGTGTCGATACTGCCACCTTCAAGCACCAGTGGCAGGCGCTGATACTCGAGTGTCCCGAACAGACCGGCGGCATAAAGGCTGCCGGTAACGGCATCGTCCAGCGTGGCGCTGTACTTGCCGCCCCAGGCATTGAACACATAATCCTGCAGGGCCGGCCGGCCATCGGCAAGTATTGTCAGGGGACCGTAATCACGCACCCAGGTATCGTTGGTGCGTATGCAGCAGAAGACAACCCGGTCCAGCACGATGCCGGCCCCGCTCAGTACGGACTGTACATGTTGCCGGTGTTCGGTGTCATAGCAGATTACCAGCAGGTGTTCGCGATCGACCACGGCACGCGCGATGTCGATGTAGACCGGCTCGATACCCGCAAGTTGGTCTTGCCAGTCCGAGTGCCGGTGTGGCCAGGTGAGTATTACCCCCGATTGGGGCGCGAATTCGGATATCAGCACGTGAGTACAATAAAACAATAGCCGGTCATTAGACCGGCTATGATACATCAGCGAATGCGGATTGTTTTACTGTCGGTGGACGACGGAATGCACCACCCGGTCATTCTCGAAGATGACCGAAAAGGCATCGTAGTCCCAGCGCGTGATCGGTGGCTGAAGCGGCCCGCCATTGACGGATACGGTGGGCTGTTCGACCGCCGGACTTCCGAACTGCTGGCGTACGCCGGACATGGTCAATCCGGCCCGCGGGGTCTGTATGGCGGGGGCGGACTCGATACTGTCGACCAGCAACACGTCTGCCGCAACCGGTCCGGCCAAAGTCAGGGGCAATGCCAGGGACAGCAGCAGTGTACGCACACGGTTCATAGCTAACTCCTTGGTAAACATATCATTTACAATCCAACCGGGGTGCCTGCACTATAGCATTCAGGCCTGAAATACAAAAGCGATTATTGAATATAATGTGATTGAAATCACTAACCTGCGTATAACCTCTCAGGCTATCGGCGGGCGTCGTCAAATACTGTAAACGGGAGAGACCGGCATCACACACAGCATCACGCATCGCTTCGCAGTCGCACCCATGCTGGACTGGACCGACCGCCATTGCCGCTACCTGTTCAGGCTGCTGACCCGGCATGCGCTGCTGTACACGGAGATGGTGACCACGGGGGCCATCCTGCACGGCGCATGCGAGCGCTACCTGCGATACGATCCGGCCGAGCACCCGGTAGCGCTGCAGCTGGGCGGCAGCGACCCCGCCGCACTGGCCACCTGTGCCGCCATCGCTGCGGACCATGGCTATGACGAGATCAATCTCAACGTCGGTTGTCCCAGCGACCGCGTGCAGTCGGGACGTTTCGGCGCCTGCCTGATGGCGGAACCCGGGCTGGTGGCGGAGTGCGTTGCGGCCATGGCCAGCGCGGTCAGCATCCCGGTTACCGTCAAGACCCGCATCGGCATCGACGATCGCGATTCCTATGATGCGCTGGCGGATTTCGTGCAGACGGTTGCCCTGGCCGGCTGCCGCAGCTTCATCGTCCATGCACGCAAGGCCTGGCTGCAGGGCCTGAGCCCGAAGGAGAACCGGAGCATCCCGCCGCTGCAATACGGCGTCGTCTGGCAGCTCAATCGTGACTTTCCCGAACTGGAGATCATCGTCAACGGCGGTATCGATTCGCTGGCTGCGGCAGCGGAACAGCTGCGCCAGGTGGACGGTGTCATGCTGGGACGCGCCGTCTACCACAATCCCTGGCTGCTGGCGGACGTGGACGGACGTTTCTTCGACGACCACCACGCATTGCCGACGCGCGAGCAGGTGGTCGCAGGGATGCTGACATATATTGAGAGGGAACTGAATGCCGGCACACCGCTCAAACACATTACGCGGCACATGCTGGGCCTGTTCCAGGGCATGCCCGGGGCACGCGCCTGGCGCCGGGAGCTCAGCTGCCATGCGCCAGACCCCTCAGCCGGCACCGAGGTCGTCGTCGCGGCACTGGCTCGGGTGACGGATACCGTGCGACAGCAATCATTATCAACCGGATACCGACAGCAGCATGGATGAGTTCGTCAGCACGCACGAGACCACGATACGCCTGACTGCCTTCTTCGGTGTTTTTCTGGCCATGGCCGCGTGGGAGGTGCTGGCACCGCGGCGCAGCCTGACCCAGCCGAAGGGCTCGCGCTGGCTGAACAACATTTCGCTGGTGGTACTCAACACGCTGCTGCTCCGGTTGCTGTTCCCGACCGCCGCCGTGGGTGTGGCCGCCCTGTGCAATGAGCGGCAGTGGGGACTGTTCAACCAGGTCGAGATACCGGAAATACTGGCCGTGGTCGCGACGGTGGTGATCCTGGACGGCCTGATCTACCTGCAGCATGTGATGTTTCACGCGGTACCGGCGCTGTGGCGCCTGCACCGCGTGCATCACGCGGACCTTGATTTCGATGTCACCACCGGGGCACGCTTCCATCCTATCGAGATCATCCTGTCGATGCTGATCAAGTTCGCCGCCATCGTGCTGCTGGGACCACCGCTGCTGGCCGTGGTGATTTTCGAGGTCGTGCTGAATGCCACGTCCATGTTCAACCATGGCAATGTGCAGCTGCCGTTGTGGCTGGACCGCTACCTGCGCCTGCTCATCGTCACGCCGGACATGCACCGCGTGCACCATTCGCATCTCGCGCACGAGACGAACTCCAACTTCGGCTTCAGCCTGTCGCTGTGGGACCGCCTGCTCGGCACCTACCGTGCCCAGCCCGAGGACGGCCACACCGGTATGACCATCGGCATCGATACCTGGCGCGATGCCGCGCACTGCGTGCGGCTGCCTGGTCTGCTGCTGCAGCCGTTCAGTGGCAAGGTCGTTGACTACGCCATCAACCGGCGCAGCTGGAAACAGCGCCAGTGACGGCGACCGCGCGCCGGGTATTGCTGCTGTGCCTGCTGCTGGCCGGGATCGGCGCCGCCTTTTACTGGCGTGACCGGCTCTCGGCCGATGCGCTGACGGCATGGGTCGGTCAGCTCGGCGTGCTGGCACCGCTGGTATTTATTGCCGGGTACGCTATAGCCACGGTATTTTTCCTGCCCGGCCTGCTGTTCACGCTGGCCGGCGGTGCGCTGTTCGGACCCGTATACGGCACGCTGTACAGCCTGACCGGCGCGACGCTGGGTGCCACGCTGGCGTTCCTGACCGCGCGCTATCTCGTCCAGGACCGGATCGCACAGCGCGCCGGCAGCCGCCTGAGTACCCTGGTGGAGGGCGTGGAGGAGGAGGGCTGGCGTTTCGTCGCATTCGTGCGTCTGGTACCGCTGTTTCCGTTCAACCTGCTGAACTATGCACTGGGACTCACGCGCATCCGCCTCTCGCACTACATCATCAGCTCCTTCATCTTCATGGCCCCCGGCGGTGCCGCCTACACCTATCTCGGCTATGCCGGCCGCGAGCTGGCCGGTGGTGGCGAGGACGTGGTGCGCAAGGCCCTGCTGGCGCTGGCGGTCGTCGCGAGCCTCGCTTTCCTGTCGCGCATCATCCTGCGCCTGCGTCGCAACCGGGCAGGGTGACCGTCATGCGGCGCCGGCAGGATATCGCGATCATCGGCGGCGGACCGGCCGGCCTGGTGGCGGCCAGCGTCGCCGGACAGCTCGGGCTGCGGGTCACGCTGGTGGAAAAGTCCGCACAGCTGGGCGGCGACTGCCTGCACACCGGCTGCGTGCCCAGCAAGACCCTGTTGCACCTGGCACAGACCGTACAGGTCACCCGGCAGGGCGTGCACGACGGCCTGCTGTCGGGCATGCCGGAGATCGATTTCGGCGTGGTCATCGACCGGGTCCGTGCCGTTATCGAACAGATACAGCAGCACGACGATCCGGAGCGCTTCCGCGGCTACGGCTGCGACGTGCGCTTCGGTGCAGCGCACTTCACCGGACCCGGGGAAATCGCGGTAGAGGATGACATCATCCGTGCCCGACGCTTCCTGATCGCCACCGGTTCCACGCCGGCCATCCCGCCGATCGCGGGCCTGGCGGAGGCCGGTTACGACACCAACGAAACGATCTTCACCCGGCGTGAGCTGCCGCGTCGCCTGGCCGTGCTGGGGGCGGGTCCGGTCGGCGTGGAACTGGCTCAGGCCTTCGGACGCCTCGGCGCCCGGGTGACACTGGTCGAGCAGGCAAGACAGATCCTGCCCATGAGCGAACCGGACGTGGCCGCGGTATTGCAGAACGTGCTGGAACGGGAAGGGATCGAGGTGCACACGGCCGCAGCCGTCCAGTCGGTGCGGCGCGATGGCGACAGCCGCCAGCTGCAGCTCGCCGACGGCACCACCGTCGAATGCGAGCGCATCCTGGTGGCGACCGGCCGGCGCCCGGCGCTGCTGGAGCTTGGCCTCGATACGGCAGGTGTCGTGTTCGACAACACGGGAATACGCGTCAATGCACGGCAGCGCACCTCGCAACGCCACATCTACGCAGCGGGCGACGTCTGTGGACCCTATCCATTCACCCACATGGCCGAGTACCAGGCCGGCATCGCACTGGCGAACATGGTATTCAGGTTCCCGAAAAAGGCGGATTACCGGGTGGTGCCGCGCGTGGTCTACACCGATCCCGAGGTGGCCACGGTCGGCCTGGACCGTGCGGGGGCGGATGAGCGGGGGATTCGCTATGATACGGTCGAGTTTCCGGTACGCGAGATCGACCGCGCCATCACCGCCGGCATCGACAGCGGCTTCAGCCGCCTGCTGATCAGCAAGGGGCGGATCATCGGCGCCAGCCTTGTCGGCCCGCAGGCGGGTGAACTGATTCATGAACTTGCGCTGGCCATGCAGGTCAATGCCAGGGCAAGGGATATCAGCGAACTGATACACGCCTACCCGACCCACGCACAGATACATCGACGCACCGTCAACAGGCAATATGCGCACCTGCTGCAGTCGCGCAAGCTGCGCCTGCTGGCCTGGTGCATGAATCGGCTGTTACCCTGAACCTGGATGAATATGGACAGACCATGCACGCAACCCTGCCACTGCTGAGCGAGACAGACTTCCCGCCACTGCCGCGCGCGCATCTGCAAACCCTGCAGGTCAACCTGGGCTATCGCTGCAACCAGAGCTGCCTGCACTGCCATGTCAACGCCGGTCCCGGGCGAACCGAGGTCATGGGCCGCGCAACGGCGAGCGCCGTAATCGACTTCCTCGATGCAAGCAGCATCGAGACGCTGGACCTGACCGGCGGCGCGCCTGAACTCAATCCGCATTTCCGTGCGCTGGTCGAAGCCGCGCGAAGCCGTGGTCTCGGTGTCATCGACCGCTGCAACCTGACCGTGTTGTTCGAGGAAGGACAGCAGGACACGGCCCGCTTTCTTGCCGAACATGCCGTCAAGGTGGTCGCGTCCTTGCCCTGCTATCTTGAAGACAACGTGGATGCGCAACGCGGCGACGGGGTGTTCGGCACAAGTATTGCGGCACTGCGGCTGCTCAATACGCTGGGTTACGGCCGGGCCGGTTCCGGCCTCGAACTCGACCTGGTCTACAATCCGCAGGGTGCGACACTGCCGCCCCCGCAACAGGCGCTGGAGGCCGATTACCGGCGCCATCTTGGGGACGAGTATGGCGTGGTCTTCAGCCGTTTGCTGACACTGGCCAATATGCCCATCATGCGTTTCGGCAGCACGCTGGTCAGCCGGGGTGAGTTCAACGACTACCTGCGGCTGCTCAGGGAGGCGCACCGGGACGAGAATCTCGCCGCGGTGATGTGCCGTTCACTGATCAGCATCGACTGGCAGGGCTACGTCTACGACTGCGATTTCAACCAGATGCTTGACCTGCCACTGCAGATCGATGAACGGCCGCGGCTGCATATCAGCGAGCTGCGGGGCGAGAACCTCGAGGGTTGCCGGGTGCGTGTAGCGCAGCACTGCTACGGCTGTACTGCTGGCCAGGGTTCGAGCTGTGGCGGGGCACTTGAGTGACTATCAACCATGTCGGATGGAGACATGAGCATGAACGTTGAAAACAGTGTCCTGCAACGCTACTCGCAGGGCGCACAGGCGCGACAGGAGGCACTGTGCTGCCCGGTCGATTACGACTCCGGCCTGCTGGCCCTGCTGCCACAGGAAATCATCGAGCGGGACTACGGCTGTGGCGATCCCTCGCGTTACGTGCAGGAAGGTGACATGGTACTCGACCTCGGTTCCGGTGGCGGCAAGATCTGCTACATGGCCGCGCAACTGGTAGGCGACAGCGGTCATGTCATCGGCGTCGACATGAACGACGACATGCTGGAGCTGGCGAGGCGGCACCAGGACGCGATGGCGGCCCGGCTTGGCGGCAACCGCGTCAGCTTCCGCAAAGGCCGCATCCAGGACCTGGCGCTTGACGTCGACGCGCTGTCGGCCCGCCTGGCGCAACATCCGGTCAGCTCTCATGCCGATTATCTCGCACTCGCCGGCTGGGAGCAGCTGCAGCGCAGGGAACGCCCGCTGGTGTCCAGCGAATCCATCGACCTGGTGATCTCGAACTGCGTGCTCAACCTGGTCGACGATGGCGACAAGCAGCAGCTCGTCGAGGAAATCTTTCGCGTGCTGAAACCCGGCGGACGTATTGCGATCGTGGATATCATAAGCGACCGCATGGTCACACCTGCCATGAAACAGGATCCCGAGTTGTGGAGCGGTTGCATCTCCGGGGCATTCCAGGAACAGGAAATGCTCACGGCCTTCGGCGATGCCGGTTTTGCTGCGGTGTGCTACGACAAGTGGGACGCCCGGCCATGGCGCGTCATCGATGGCATTACCTTTCGCTCGGTGACACTGACAGCGCTCAAGCCGCGGCCGGCCGCAGCGGCGGACGCCGACCGCGAACTCCTGTACCGCGGACCGTTTGCCACGGTCACCGGCGATGACGGCGTGAACTGGCAACGCGGCGAACGGCGGACCGTTGTCGGCGGCACGGCGCACCTGCTGCTGCAACCGGCTTACGGCGGTGCGTTTATCGAGCTGTCCGATCCGCCGGCGGAGTACAGTATGCCTGCAGAGCCTGCGGCCGGCGGCTGCTGTTCAACACAGCAAACAAGCCGTGGCTGCTGCTGAGCGCGCGACAATCTCGGTCATCGTCCCGGTATTGAACGAGGCCGGCATACTGTCGCAAACCCTGCACTGCCTGCAACCACTTCGCCAGCATGGCCACGAGGTCATCGTGGTGGATGGCGGCAGTACGGACGCCAGCCTGGCAGAGGCCGCCTCAATGGCGGACCGGATATTGCAAACCGCACCCGGCCGGGCAGTGCAAATGCACGCCGGCGCGCTTGCTGCAAAAGGTTCCATCCTGTGGTTTCTGCATGCCGACACGCTGGCGCCGGGGGATGCCGACTCCCTGATTCAGGACTCGCTGGCCGCGGGGCACACCGCGTGGGGCTGGTTCGACGTGCGCCTGGCAGGTGCACACCGACTGCTTGCCTGCGTGGCCTGGCTGATGAACCGGCGCTCCCGCCTGACCGGCATCGCCACCGGTGACCAGGGTATTTTCGTGCAACGCACACTGTACGATCAGGCCGGCGGCTTCCCGCAACTGCCGATCATGGAAGACATCACGCTGAGTCGCCGCCTCAGGCAGCTGGGACGGCCGGTGCAGATCGCCACGCCGTTGCTCAGTTCATCGCGGCGCTGGGAAAAACACGGCGTGCTGCGCACCATCTTCACCATGTGGGGCCTGCGGCTGGGCTATTTTCTCGGCATCGCCCCGCAACGCCTGGCACGTTTCTACGCCGTGCATCGCACATGAAATATCCACGGGCCCGGCTGCTGGTCTTCAGCAAGGCACCTGTGCCGGGCCAGGTGAAGACCCGGCTGATCCCGTTGCTTGGCGCCGAGGCAGCTGCGGGGCTGTATGCAGACATGCTGGATGACACCCTTGGCAAGGCGGTCGATGCTGACCTCTGTCCGCTGGAATTGTGGTGCACGCCTGATATGCAACACGCACACTTCCAGTACTGTCGCGACCATTACCCGCTGGCGCTGCGTCAACAGGCGACAGGCAATCTGGGCATGCGCATGTCGCAGGCGCTGGACAGCGTCCTGCAGGAGGCGCGTCATGCGGTGCTGATCGGCGCGGATTGTCCGGCACTCGACGCCGGGGATATCGATACCGCCATCGCAGCACTGGCCGCCGGCGCGGATGTGGTGCTCGGACCGGCAACGGATGGCGGTTATTACCTGGTCGGCATGTCCGGGCATTACCCCTGTCTGTTCGATGACATCGCCTGGGGTACACCGCAGGTACTTGAAACGACCCTGGCACGGTGCCGTCAACACGGGCTGGATTGGGTATGTCTGCCGGAACACGCCGACGTGGATACGCCCGGGGACTATCTGGAGCATTGCGCCGGCAGGCTGCCTCGCCAGGTGCCGGAGTCGGCTGTAAGGCATAAAAAATAAAAAGAATTTTGACGTTTCAGCTGGCGTGAGCCGGCTCTCTGTTCTATATCTCTCATATGAGATAAGCTTGGTATCGAGATGAATCAGAATAATTTATATCAATGCCGGACTCTGGCAAGGAGGTAGTCCATGAGAAGGTTGTATTTTCTGATACCCACCATCGACAGCGCCAAGAAGATCGTCGATGAGCTGTTGCTGGCGCGCATTGAAGAACGCCATATCCACATCGCGGCTGCCGACCACCATGCCCTGATCGAGGCACACCTGCCGGAGGCAGGCCTGTTGCAGGAGAGCGACTTCGTGCCGTCCGTGGAGCGGGGCCTGGCGGTGGGTGGTGCAACCGGTATCATGGCCGGTATTGCAGCCGTGGCGATACCCGGGCTCGGCCTGGCACTGGGAGGCGGAGCCATACTCGGCATCGGCCTGGCAGGCGCCGGTCTCGGGGCATGGGTGTCCAGCATGATTGGCATATCCGCGCCGAGTTCGCGGCTGACCGAGTTCGAGGCCGCGATCAAGAAAGGTGAACTTCTGATGATGGTGGATGTGCCGAAATCTCGCGTCGAAGATATCACTGACCTGGTCAAGAGCCACCATCCGGAAGCCCACATCGAGGGTACCGAGCCGGTCATACCCGCCTTCCCCTGAGCGTACTACCCGAGCCGGGCGCGTGCCTGCCGCCTTGAGCGGCGGCCGGTGCGCGCTGTGGTATTGACCGGCGCGGACAATGTCTACAACCTTCGTACAATAGGTTTGCCCTGCCGGATGCTGTAAATATAGGCTAAATACCGATAGTTACAGGACACGACCATGAACGAGCGAAGAGACAGAAAGGACCGGCGACACAACGAGCATGAACGCAACGGCAAATGCAACCGGCGTGTCAGCCCGGATCGCAGGTTGAACAGTATTTCCGCAGTATGGATACCGATCAACCATATCTACCTGCATCCCTTGACCCGCGACGTCTTCAGCAAGCACTGATCAGGGATCGATCGACCTTGTCATCTTTACATGCACGATCCCGGCGACCACGAAGGGGGCGCCGCTTTCTCGAAAACCTTCCCGCCGATAAAAACCGGCCGCCGCGCGCTGTGCGTGGAGACAGACGTCTGTCAAGCCTCGGGACCCGGCCAGTTGCAGCAGTTCCACCAGCAGCGCACGACCAATACCCCGGCCACGCCAGGCCGGCAGCACGGCCATCCGGCCGATCCGGCCTTCCGGCGTCAGTCGACCGGTAGCCACAGGGTTACCTGTGTCGGTGCTGGCCAGCACGTGCCGGCAGTCCGCGTCCAGATCGTCCCATTCCAGCGCCACGGGAATACCCTGTTCGACAATGAATACGGCATGACGTACGGCACGGATGGCAGCCTGGTCATGGCACCAGTCGGCCTCGCGCACGGTAAACCGATCGATTGCAGACACGCCTGACGCCGGCTGTCAGATCGTTCTTGCCTGGTCGGCGGCATTGCCCGTATAGGTGGCGGGGGTGAGTGCCGCAAGCTCCGCTTTTACGGCATCCGGCAAGTCGAGGGTGGCAATGAATGCCTGCAAGGTTTCGCGGTTGACGTCGCGGTCACGGGTCAGCTCTTTCAGTTTTTCGTAAGGCTTTTCGATGCCGTGACGGCGCATCACTGTTTGCAGGGCCTCGGCCAGCACCTCCCAGCTGCGATCCAGGTCCTCGAGGGTGCGCTTCTCGTTGAGCTGCAATTTGCCGATGCCCTTCAGGCAGGATTCGCAGGCAATCACGCAATGCGCGACGGCCACGCCGATGTTCCTGAGCACGGTTGAATCACTCAGGTCACGCTGCCAGCGCGACACCGGGAGCTTGGCAGCAAAATGGTGGAACAGGGCATTGGCGATACCCAGGTTGCCTTCGCAGTTCTCGAAATCGATCGGGTTGACCTTGTGCGGCATGGTGGACGACCCGACCTCGCCGGCCACCGTTTTTTGCCGGAAGTAGCCCAGTGAAATATAGCCCCACACGTCGCGGCAGAAGTCGATGAGTATGGTATTGAAGCGTGCCATGGCATCGAACAGTTCGGCCATGTAGTCGTGCGGTTCGATCTGGGTCGTGTAGGGATTGATCTCCAGACCCAGGCCGGAGATAAAGTCCGCGGAGAAGGCCGGCCAGTCGATGTCCGGATAGGCCACCAGGTGGGCGTTGTAATTGCCGACCGCACCATTCATCTTGCCCAGCATTGGAATCGCGGCGACCTGTTCGCGCTGTCGCTGCAGGCGTGCGCAGACGTTGGCCATCTCCTTGCCGACCGTGGTCGGCGAGGCGGTCTGGCCATGGGTACGCGACAGCATGGGATTCCCGGCCCAGGCATGCGCGAGCGCGCCGATGGCCTTGATGACGTCATCGAGCAGCGGCAGCAGTGACTGGCTGCGCGCCTCGCGCAGCATCAGCGCGTAGGCAAGGTTGTTGATGTCTTCGGAAGTGCAGGCGAAATGGAAAAATTCGCTGACTACCTCCAGTTCGTTGTTGCCGGCGATTTTTTCCTTGAGAAAATACTCGACCGCCTTGACGTCGTGATTGGTGGTGCGTTCGATGTTCTTGACGCGTTGTGCATCCTGCTCGCCGAAATTCTCGATGATGTCGTTCAGGACGCGGTCAGCATGGCTGGTCAGCGCAGGCACCTCTGGAATCGCGGCATCGCCCGCCAGCGCCTGCAGCCAGCGCACCTCGACGATCACGCGGTGACGGATCAGGCCGAATTCGCTGAAAATCGGCCGCAATGCCGCCGTCTTGCTGCCGTAACGGCCATCGACCGGCGAGATGGCATTGAGCTGGGACAAGTCCATGTGAAACCTCCCGGGGGCGCCGCTCAGGCGGCCAGTTGCCGCAATACGTAATGCAGGATGCCGCCGTGGCAATAGTACTCATACTCCTGCGGGGTATCGATGCGTACCTGCGCCTCGAATACCGTCTGTTTGCCATCCGGTGCCGTCGCGGTGACACGGGTGGCCGGCCGCAGACCACCCTGCAGGCCGTCGATGTCGAAGACTTCGTGGCCGGTCAGACCCAGGCTGTCAGCGCTGTCGCCCGCCCAGAACTGCAGGGGCAGTATGCCCATGCCCACCAGATTGGAGCGATGGATACGCTCGTAGCTCTCCGCGATCACCGCCCGCACGCCGAGCAGCCGCGGACCCTTGGCGGCCCAGTCGCGCGAGGAACCCGAGCCGTATTCCTTGCCGGCCAGGACGATCAGCGGCACGCCGTCGCTGCGGTACCGGGCGGAGGCATCGAAGATGCTCATCTGCTTGCCGTCGGGCAGATGCAGGGTGACACCGCCTTCCGTACCGGGTGCCAGGCGGTTACGCAGGCGAATGTTGGCGAAGGTGCCACGCATCATGACCTCGTGGTTGCCGCGCCTTGAGCCGAGCGAATTGAAGTCGCCCGGCGCAACGCCCAGCGATTCTAGGTACTTGCCTGCGGGGCTGTCCGGCTTGATGGCGCCGGCCGGCGATATGTGGTCGGTCGTTACCGAATCGCCGAGCAGTGCCAGCACGCGTGCCGCACGAATATCGCCGGGTTCGCCGGGCTGTTTTGACATGCCGTCGAAGTAGGGTGGCTTGCGGATATAGGTCGATGCATCATCCCAGGCATACTGTTTTGATTCGGGTGACTTCAGGACGTTCCAGCGCGTCTCGCCGTTGAACACCTCCGCATAGGTCGCGCGGAATTCCTCCTGGTTGACGCTCTGCGCGACGACCGCCTGGATTTCCTGTTGCGTGGGCCACACGTCCCTGAGGTAGACCGATTCGCCATTGGTGCCGGTACCGAGCGGTTCAGCCTGCAGGTCGATATCCATGCGCCCGGCCAGGGCGTAGGCGACCACCAGCGGCGGCGAGGCCAGGTAGTTCATGCGTACCTCGGCGTGGACACGGCCTTCGAAGTTGCGGTTACCGGAAAGCACGGAACACACCGACAGGTTGCCTTCGTGGATCGCCCTGGAAACCGGTTCCGGCA
>DATKZN010000292.1:0-13135 GCA_035527955.1 Gammaproteobacteria bacterium | reverse complement strand
TACCAGCCGATGAAGAACAGGGTAAACAGCAGGTAACCGGTGCGCACGACCCTGAGCAGTCGCGGACGGCGGGTCAGCCAGTCCTGGAACAGCAGGATCAGGGTGAGCACGCCAAGCGCAAGACACAGGACCACAATCTGCCACCAGCGCGCTTGCCAGACCGACACCCAGAAGGGTTCCGTTGTCTCACCCAGCCACCAGGCCGGTGGTGCCGCTGCCTGTCCTGGCTGTTGCAGGCCTGCTTCGACATCCGCCGGGCCGGTTCCGGGCACGCCGGTCACCGCCGGTATGCCGCGTGATTCAGCCACTTTCTTGATCGACTTCATGACCGTGGCATTCATCACCATCGCGGTGATGGTGGCGCCGGAGATGCTATCGACAGTCACATAGCCCTCGCGCTCTGCGCCGCCCAGCTTGACGCGTTCCAGCACCGATACGCCCTGGTACTGGTCGACATAATGTTTCAGGTCCTGGTCGGATATACCCACGACCAGGATGGGCTCGGAATGCTCCAGGATATGCAGGCCGGCAACGTGGCCCGCCAGGTCGAGGC
This sequence comes from Gammaproteobacteria bacterium, assembly GCA_035527955.1. Classification (GTDB taxonomy): domain Bacteria; phylum Pseudomonadota; class Gammaproteobacteria; order UBA9214; family UBA9214; genus UBA9214. Next base: position 12,582 of record DATKZN010000292.1, on the reverse strand, counting down.
CGACCAGCAGGGTGATCGGTTTCCCGGAGTAGGCCGGTATCGGTGCGATATCGGTGGTGCGGATGACATACCCCACTAGCTGTTCACCCTGATATACCGGGGCAGCCAGCGGGTCTCCGGCGAATTCACCGACACTGTCCGCTTGCGGAAAATAGCGTTTTGCCAGATCGAACACCGGTTCGGCAGAAACCGTGCTGAACATGGCGGTCAGCAGTAACAGCGCGGCAAGGCGGGGGCAGAGCCAGCCGCGTCGCACGGTGTGCGTGTTGCTGTGCCCGGGTATGCGAGACTCCATCCACGCATTATCGGTGCCTGCCGGCGCCGGGCCTTGATCTTCATCAATGCAGGATGACGGAGACTGGCAGCCGGTAAGCAGGGTGTGCGGGTTTGCCAGGGATCGATCCGGCCTGATGGCACGGCTGTCGGCACCGGGCGCGTGCCGCAACGCGGCGGCGTTCAGGGAAGCGGCCTGCGGGTGTACGGATCATGGCCAGGGGAATTACCGGCAGGGCCAATTACCGCTGTGAATAACTGTCCGGGACGACAGGCCGGGTCTGGCGGCTGCCAATATGCCCGGCAGGGCGTCACAGGTCTGCCGCTGGCGCCAGGGTGGACTCCAGCCGGCGCCGGTATTTGCCGGGCCTGAGATGATACAGTGCACGGGCAATGCGCATGGCCTTCGACATGAGTGCAATCCGGCGACTCTCGATCAGGGCATGCAACAGTTCGCGGCGCACCCGGTCCGGGCACAGGTCCGGATGTGTTGCGAGTGTCTCTTCCAGCACGGCCAGGTCATGATCCTTGCCCAGGGTGTCTTCGAGCCGGTGAAAATCGCTGATCGCGGTTTTCAGTTCGGCCCCGTTCCACGCGTCCAGCATGCACAGCTGGTAGTACTGATACTTCGCCTGCCTGCGCAGGGCATGTCCATTGTCGGTATCGGGTGATGCCTCCATCCGTGCGAGCGCGCGCCGGGCGCGCCGGTAGCAGTCCGCAATGCCGGCAAGCATGATCCTGCTGTCGATGCGTCCGAAATCCGTTTGACCGGCCACTGCCAGGATCTCCGCCAGCTGTCTCTGCAGGGTCGCCGGGTCCAGTGCCACGGCCGCGGCACCGGCATGTTTTGCCGGACTGTGGCGCAGGGCCTCGTGCACCGCTGCAAGGGCCTGTTCATGGAGCACGGGTGCGAAGTGACGGTCGAGCTGTTCGAGTGTATCGAGCATCACCTTCTTGTCACGCAGCGTGGCAAGCTGGCGGGCGAAATCACGAATGCTCCTGTTCAGGATGCGGAAACTGTCTGCGTCCAGTGCCGGCCGTATCATTCTCAGCAAGGCACGCAGCTTTTTGCATGTCTTGCGCATTTCGTGGATATTGCTGTCGGATATGGCCGACGGGGCGGTCAAGTGCTCGCCGATACCGTCCAGCAGGCCTGTCAGGATACGGCGGGAGCCTGTGTCTGGCGATTCGATGGCAGGATTATGGAATTGCATGGTTTTTCATCCAGTAATTCATTTGACATAATAACGGCATCGCAAGGCGCCGTTTTTGCTGAAAATCAATAAATCTGCGGTGATTGGCCGATATAGCGGAAATTGGCCCGTATATCGGGCTTCTGCCTGGTGCCGCGGCCTGTGGATCGGCGATTGCGGTGCGCCAGTGAGCGGTTACACGAACGGAGGAATCGATGGCCAAGAACATGAAGGAACAACGCAGGAAGAAAGCCAAAACCATGGCGCAGTCGGCCGACCGGCATAAATTGTACGAACAGTCGGTGCAGGATCCGGCGCTGGAGTGCAAATTCATCCGCAAGACCTTTCGCAAGCTGCGCAACCGGCCACCCCGTTTGCTCAGGGAGGACTTCTGTGGCACTGCCGCGGTGTGCTGCGAGTGGGCCCGGCACAGCGACAAGAACACCGCCATCGGCGTGGATATCGATCCGGACGTGCTGGAATGGGGTCGTCAGCACAACCTGTCGCGGCTCAAGCCGGATGACCGCATGCGTGTGCGATTGATGCAGGAAGATGTACGCACGGTGCAGACGCCGGAACCTTCCGACGTGATCCTGGCCATGAATTTCAGTTACATGTTTTTCAAGACCCGCGAACAGCTGGGCGGTTATTTCCGTGCGGTACGCGAGGGGCTCGCCGAGGACGGGGTATTTTTCCTGGATGCCTTCGGCGGTTACGAGGCCTTCCAGGAAATCAGGGAAAAGACCCGCCACAAGCACTTCGACTATATCTGGGAACATGCAAGCTACAACCCGATCAATGGTGACATGACCTGTCACATCCACTTCCGCTTCCCGGACGGCTCGAAACTGAAAAAGGCCTTCACCTATACCTGGCGCCTGTGGACCCTGCCGGAACTCCAGGAGTTGCTGAGCGAGGCCGGCTTCGCGCGGGTAACCGTGTACTGGGAAGAGGTGGACGAGAAAACGGGTGATGGCACGGGCGTGTATTCACCGGCCACCGTCGGCGCAGCCGACCCCGGCTGGGTAAGTTTCATCGTCGCCGAAAAATGAGTGATCGATTGAATACGTTACGGGGAAAAACCCGGGGTACTGCAACCTGAGCAGAGGCAGGGGTGGTATCCTTGTCCCGTCAGCATAGGGCGTGTCGAATGCACAAAGACAGGTGAATCTGTTCACTGGAAAGGCAAAACATCAGAGTCATTGAAAAGGGCGAGTATTCATTCCATGTGTTACCCCTCATTCCAGACTTCCGGTTGCGCCGGCGGCTGATTTCTGCCGTTATGCCGCTGGAGATCGAGCGCAAGTTCCTGGTTGATGCCGCGGCCTGGCATCGACCTGCCACGGGTACACACTACCGGCAGGGTTATCTTTCCACCGAGCCGGCGTGCAGCGTGCGTGTCAGGCTGGCGGGCGAGCAGGCCTGGCTGACCATCAAGGGCGAGACCGTCGGCATCACGCGCGTCGAATACGAGTACCCCATCCCCACGGTCGATGCCGGCGAGCTGCTCGACCATCTGTGCAAGCGACCGTTAATAGAGAAAACGCGTTACCGCGTCGAGGTCTCGGGACTGGTCTGGGAAGTGGATGAGTTCCACGGGGCAAATGCCGGGCTGGTGATTGCCGAGGTCGAACTGGCCAACGAGCATCAGCACATCGAGCTGCCCGACTGGACCGGCCGGGAAGTGACCGGTGATCCTCGTTACTACAATGCCAGCCTGGTGGACCACCCGTATTGCGACTGGCCGGCCGGCGACACGGACCCGGCATCGGGCTGAGGGCGTGCGGCGTCGCGATACCCTTGACGGGGTTTAGGGCCGCTTCGTTTGCGCGGCGGGAAGCCCCGGATTCGCAGTGCATTCGGGCTATTTATCGATACCGGCAGTCTGGTGGCTCTGCTAGAATGCGGCAATTTGAGAATCGGCGTTGTTTGCCGATGAATGCAGACTTTATCAATGGAAGCAGTGTATGCCTGATCTCAAATCAACAAGAATCGGAGTTGTCGGCCTGGGCTACGTGGGATTGCCGCTTGCCATCGAATTCGGCAAGCAATACCCGACTATCGGGCTCGATATCAAGCGGGAACGTATCGAGGAGCTAAAGGCAGGCCATGATGCGACCCTGGAGGCCAGCAGCGAGGAGCTGGCCGAAGCGAAGCAGCTTGTCTTCACCTGCGACCCGAACGATCTCGCCGATTGCAATACCTACATTGTAACCGTGCCGACGCCCATCGACGCCTACAAACGTCCCGACCTGTCGCTGCTGGAACGCGCCAGCGAGACCATCGGCAAACTGCTGAAAAAAGGCGACGTGGTGATCTACGAATCGACCGTCTACCCGGGTGCAACCGAGGAGATCTGCGTACCGGTGCTGGAAGCCGAGTCCGGCCTGGTATTTAACGTCGACTTCTTCGGGGGATACAGCCCGGAGCGCATCAATCCCGGCGACAAGCAGCACCGCATTACCAATATCCTCAAGGTAACCTCCGGCTCGACGCCGGAGACGGGCGATTATGTCGACGCCCTGTACCGCAGCATCATCAAGGCCGGCACCCACCGCGCCAGCAGCCTGAAGGTGGCCGAGGCCGCCAAGGTTATCGAGAATACCCAGCGCGATCTCAACATCGCGCTGATCAACGAGCTGGCCCTGATCTTCCGGCGACTCGGCATCGACACCCAGGAGGTGCTCGAGGCCGCCGGTACCAAGTGGAATTTCCTGCCGTTCCGGCCCGGCCTGGTTGGCGGGCACTGCATCGGTGTTGATCCCTACTACCTGACACACAAGGCACAGGAGATCGGCTATAACCCGGAGGTGATCCTTGCCGGGCGGCGCATCAATGACCAGATGGGCGGTTACGTGGCCGAGCAGGTCATCAAGCTGATGATGAAACGCAGGCTCCAGGTGTCCGGTTCACGTGCGCTTATCCTCGGCCTGGCCTTCAAGGAAAACTGCCCGGACCTGCGCAATTCGCGAGCCATCGACGTCATCAGGGAATTGCAGGGATACAGCGTACAGGTGGACGTGCACGATCCCTGGATCAGCGCGGCGGAGGCTATGGAAGAGTACGGTATCGAGCTGATCGAAAAGCCGCAACAGGGCCTGTATGATGCAGTGATCGTGGCAGTCGGCCACCGCAATTTCGCCGAGCTGGGTGCTGCCGGTCTGCGCGCGCTGTGCAAGCCAGACGGCGTGCTCTACGACGTCAAGTACCTGCTGCCGGCGAACCAGGTCGATGGTCGGCTGTAAGTCAATCTGAATCGGGGCAACTGGAATAATGAAGGTATTGATTACGGGGTCTGCCGGTTTCATCGGCTCGGCGCTGTCGCTGCGCCTGCTGGAACGTGGCGACGAGGTCATCGGCATCGATAATCTGAACGATTATTACGATGTCAATCTGAAGAAGGCGCGTCTTGCGCGCACCACCGCACACGCGAACTATACCGACGTGCGCATCGACCTGGAGGACCGCGCGGGTATCGCCGACGTGTTCAGCCGCCACAAGCCGCAGCGTGTCATCAACCTCGCGGCACAGGCCGGGGTGCGCTATTCGCTGATCAACCCGCATGCCTATGTTGATACCAATCTGGTCGGCTTCACGAATATCCTGGAAGGCTGCCGGCACAATGATGTCGAGCATCTCGTCTATGCCTCCAGCAGTTCCGTGTACGGTTCCAATACGAATATGCCGTTTTCCGTACATGATAACGTCGACCACCCGGTCAGCCTGTACGCCGCCAGCAAGAAGGCCAACGAGCTGATGGCGCATACCTACAGTCACATCTTTCGCCTGCCGACCACCGGGCTGCGCTTTTTTACCGTGTACGGCCCGTGGGGACGGCCGGACATGGCGTTGTTCATGTTCACGAAGAACATCCTCGAAGACAAGCCGATCGATGTCTTCAACCATGGCAATCACCGTCGCGACTTCACCTACATCGACGATATCGTCGAAGGCGTGATCCGGGTGCTCGACAAGGTGCCGGAGCCCAATCCCGACTGGTCGGGTGACAACCCTGACTCGGCGACCAGTTCGGCGCCGTACCGCCTCTACAATATCGGCAACAACCAGCCGGTGGAACTGATGCATTACATCGAGGTGCTGGAGGATTGCCTGGGCAAAAAGGCGCAGAAGAACATGCTGCCGCTGCAGCCGGGCGACGTGCCGGCCACCTATGCCAATATCGAGGACCTGGTTCGCGACTTCGGTTACAAGCCGGACATGACGGTGGAGCAGGGCATCGCCAGCTTCGTCAGCTGGTACCGCGATTACTTCCGGGTCTGAACAGCACACGACCCGGCAGCGGAAAACCCCACATATTACAATATAAAGTTGCTGTAACTTGTTGTTAGAATGAGCCTATTGCTAATTTAATTGCAGGGCAGGCAGGGGCATCGACATGCAGGAAAACAGTTGCGGCAGGGAACCCTTTGCATTGCGCGTGATCGGCGACAGCATGACGCCCGAATTCGCCGACGGCTGCATCATCATCATCGACCCGGAAGGCGTGATCAGTGACGGCTCCTATGTCATGGCGCGCCACGGCGATTCGTACATCTTCCGCCAGCTGGTGTACGGCGAGGGCCGCTATTTTCTCAAGGCGCTACAGGCAGGTCATGAGGTGATCGAGCTGCCGGACCTCAAGGACATCGAGGGCGTGGTTACCCAGCAGGGCGCACGCCGCCGCAAGGACCGCAAGCTGTATCTCTGAATCCGCGGCGCGGCTTACCTGCCGGCGGGAGCGAGCTGGTCCGGGCGCAGACGGGTGGTGAAGAATTCATCGGCATCCTCGATCGGCACCGTTTTACCGGCCGCGTTTACCAGCGGCAGTTCGTAGTCGTTCCAGCCACGCAGCCCCGTCTTCATCGAGCTAACCTTGCGGTAACCGAGCAGTTGCATGGTATGGGCTGCGAGCGCGCTGCGATAGCCGGAACGGCACACCACCACCACATTCAGATCCCGCGCTTCGACCAGGTCCCGGATGGTGTCCTCGTAATTGTATTCGCACGCCGATTCGAGTATGCCGCGCGGGACATGCAGTGATTCCTCGATGTGCATGGCACTGAACTCGTCTGCCTCGCGCACATCCACAATCAGCGGCCGTCTGCCGCCGTCAAGCAGGTCGGCGACATCCCAGGGGTAGACCTCGGTGATGTCCGGCAGACAGGCGGCGATCAGGTCGGTAAAGCGCTTCAAGAAATTACCTGCTCAGCTGCTATCTTCGCTTTCGTGGTTGCGTCCTGTGCGCATGCCCTGTTCGACTGCGATGACAGCGGCCTCGACCCGCGAGTGCACACCGAGCTTGCGCAGAATTGACTTAACGTGCAGCTTGACCGTACCGTCCGAAATACCCAGGTTGCGCGCGATGACCTTGTTGCTCTGGCCTTCGGCCAGCAGTGCCAGGATCTCGGACTCGCGTGGTGTCAGCTTGGCGAACGGGCTTTCGTCGGGCGGGCTGATACTTTCGCCCTGCACCACGCGGGCCAGTACCGGCGCCAGGTCGGGCGCCACCACCGTCTTGCCGGCCATGATATCACGCAAGGCCAGCACCAGCTGGTCGGGTTCCATGTCCTTCAGCAGGTAGCCCTGCGCACCGCTGCGCAGCGACTCGACCAGGTCGCGCTCGTCACTGCTGGTGGTGAGCATGGCAACCGGGTTCTTGAAGCCGCTCTTGCGCAGCTGGCGCAGCACCTCCATGCCATCCATTTCCGGCATGCGCATATCCAGCAGCACGACATCGGGTTTGAGCTCGTGGGCCAGGCGCAGTCCTTCCTGGCCGCTGCCGACTGCCGCGAGAATGTTGATGTTGCGCCGGCTCAGCAAGCCCTCGAGGCCTTCGCGAAACAGGGTGTGATCGTCGACCAGAAGTATATTGAGGCTCATGATGTCGTACCGCCTGGCGGTGGATTCCTGATTTCAAGGGTGACGCGCGTTCCTTCACCGGGTTCGCTTTCGATGCGCAGGTCGCCACCGATCTTGCTGGCGCGCTCGCGCATGATCGTCAGGCCGACATGTTCGCCCGGCGATCCGTATACCTGCTTGTTGATGCCGATACCGTCATCCTCGATCAGGATATGGCAGAACTCGGTGTTGGCTCCACGGAGCAGGATACGCACGGTCTTGGCCTGGCTGTGCTTGCGTATGTTCCACAACGCCTCCTGTATTATACGCAGGATCTGCGTCTCGGTGTCCCTCGGAAAGGTGCTGGCCGAACAGTCTTTCTGGATATAGGTCCGGATACGGGTCTCGTTGCGGAACTGGCTGACCATCTGCTCGATGGACTCGACCAGGCCGCGCTGGTAGGCCGGTGCGCGGAAGTTTGCGATCAGGCCGCGCAACTCGGTATTGGCCTCGTCGAGACTGTTCTCGATCCGCTCGAGCTGTTGCCAGGTGGTTGATTCATCGCCCTGATGCAGGGTTTCGTCCAGCACTCGCACCTGGAAACGCAGGCTGGCCAGCGTTTGCGCCAGCGAATCGTGCAGCTCATGGGCAATGCGTATGCGTTCCTCCCTGATCAGGTGTGCACGATTCTCATCGTCGTTGTAATACCGCTCGATGGCAACGCTGAGGTGGTGTGCCACACTGGTCAGCAGGGGTTTGATAGCCTCGGTCTGCTCGAGTAACCCCGCATCGAGGAACAGGTTGATCACACCGGTGATCCTGCCGCGATAGCGCATGGGGACCGAGACCAGCCCGATGCCTTCCTGTTCGAACAGGCGGCGGCCGGCGATTCGCTCGCACTTGTCGAGGTTCTGTTCGATCCAGATCTTGCCCTCGGTCGCGGCACGTTCGTACAGGCAGCGCCTGAATTCGTGCCGGTTGGGCAGCAGCAGATCATCGTCGATACCGCTGCTGGCGCCGAGTTCAGTCTGTTGCTGGTTATGATCGACCCAGATGGCCGCGCCATGCGCGCGTGTGATGCGCTTGACCGTATACAGAAAGCGCGTCAGCAGGTCGTCGAGACTGTGTGCGGTATTGATGCTCGACACCACGTCGTAGAGGATCTTGAGCGAGTCGGCCTCGAGGTCTGCCTTGTCCAGGGGGGCGGGTGGCCGACCGTTATAGGTCGAGGTCATGCGTTTGCCGATGACATTCAGGTCTTCCGCCAGTTCGCTGAAGGCGCGATCGGGCGGCGCGACAATCGGATCGGTGTGCCGTCCGTCGCGCAGGCTCGCGGCCCAGGCCTTGATCTCGCGCAGCGGGTTGAGCAGGTTGTTCTGCACCAGCGTGGCGATCGACAGTATCAGCAGGAACCCCGATGCTGCCAGCAGCGCGGCAAGCAGCATCCTGTTCTGGCTGTTCTCGAGCAACGGCAAGTCGATGCTGAAGCAACCCACGGCTGCCGCGAGTATCAGCAGTAATAGCGCCAGGCGGGCGAACAGGCGGCTGCGCAACGTAATGTCCTTGCCTGGACTATGCGGGGTTTGCCTGTTCATCCTGCGCACCGGGTGCGGCCTGCGGCAGGTGGGCGGCAGTGCCTATTTGGCGGGCGGGCGGTAATTGACGTCATTCGGATTCAGGAAGATCAATTGCCAGCTGCCCGGTTCGATTTCCACGTAATCCACGGTCATACCGTCAACCAGGATCTGGCTGGATTCGCCGATGACGATATCGATGTCCTCGGACCTGAGCCTGTGATCGCCATCCAGCCGGTTGTCGTCGAACCCCAGGCCGTAGTGAATGCTGCCGTCCGGATCACGGCGAGCGGCGATCCGCAGCGCAAGGCCTTGCATATTGCCCTCCGCTGCGGAGGCACGGATCTGTTCGGCGGCAGCCGGGGTGATGGTAATCATGATAACTCCTTGATGTAGACGGGCATTATACCCGATACGGGATTCATTTGCCGTGCCCGCGGGTGGCGCGTACGAAGCCGACGAAGCGCCTGGCCCAATGGTGCTGGCCGGTATCGCGCATGTGGCTGTAGCAGGCGACCAGGTTGTTGAGGATCAGCCCGTCGTGCCGGCTGTCAATCCCGGTGCCACGCACCACCTCGTAGGCATAGTCGAGGCCGGGCGGTACGTTTTCAAGGCTGGAGTAGTGGAATTCGTGTGCGGCGATGACACCGTCCGGGTGCGGTGCCGGCCAGGGTGCCTGGCCGGTCTCGCGCAGCCGTACGTAACCGCGACCCTGCGGTCGTTCGTGCATGACCACATCACCCGGTATGGCGCCGACCATGTCGCAGCGTATGCCTTTCCAGCTCAGGCTGCGTGCGAGGTACATCAGGCCGCCGCACTCGGCATAGACGGGCATGCCGTTTGCAATGGCGTCCCTGATCCCGGTCCGCAGGGCGCTGTTCGCCTGCAGTTCCTGCATGCGGCTTTCGGGGAAGCCGCCGCCGATGAACAGGCCGTCGATGTTCGGCAGTTGCGCGTCGCGCAAGGTGTCGATCGGTATCAGCTCCGCGCCGGCGCGCTGCAGTGCAGCCAGGTCGTCCGGGTAGTAGAAACCGAAGGCGGCGTCACGGGCAATGCCGATGCGAACCGTATCGCCGCCGGCTTGCGCGGGCGGTACGGGATCGAAGGCGAGCGGCGTGTTGCCCGCCACCGCGAGCAGCCGGTCCAGGTCGACCTGTGCGGCGATCAGTCGGCTGATTCGGTCAATCTTGACGTGCGCCGCGTTATCCTCGTTGCTCGGCATCAGTCCGAGGTGGCGTTCGACGATCTCCAGCTCCGCGTCGCGGTGCACGCCGCCGAGCACCGTCAGGTCGGTGTAGTGTTCGATGACCGCGCGCAGTTTGGCCTCGTGACGGCTGCCACCGAGCTGGTTGAGAATCACGCCGGCGATGCTGACCCGTGGATCGAATGCCTGGTAGCCGAGGATCAGGGGCGCGATACCGCGCGTCATGCCGCGCGCATCGAGCACCAGCACCACCGGTGTCTGCGTCAGCGTGGCGAGTGCAGCATTGCTGTTGCTGCCGTCCAGGTCGAGGCCGTCATACAGGCCCTTGTTGCCCTCGATCACCGCGATATCGGCATCGGCCGAATAATGGCCGACCGCGGTGAGGATCTCCGCGTGGGTCATGCAATGGAAATCCAGGTTGTGGCAGGGTCGCCCGGCCGCCCGCCCGAGCCACATCGGGTCGATGTAGTCCGGACCCTTCTTGAAGGGTTGCACGATGAGGCCGCGTGCAGCGAGAGCCGCACACAGACCGATAGTCACGGTGGTCTTGCCGGACGATTTATGGGCTGCCGAAATCAGCAGGCGGGACATGTCAGCAGTCCCCGGGAGCGCTCCGCGTTGCCGGTCGTAGTGACGGCTCAGGCAGCATCCGCGGCAGCGTGATGGGGATCAACCTGGTCGTCGGCCAGGCTGACCGGCAGGAAGCGCAGGACGCGGGTACCCACCACGGTGGCGGCGAGTGCCAGCGCGACGCCGCCGATGCCCAGCACGAACTCGGGCAGGCTGGGTCTATAGCTGGCGACGACGCCATCAAAGAAGGAACTGCTTACCTCCTTGCCGGGGAACAGTTCCATCGGATAGGCCTGGCCGCCGATGATGATGACGTATATCTGGGCGAGTCCGCCAACGATGATCAGCAGGCAGGCAATGCCGATCCACAGCCGTGACCTGCCGGCCGGACCGTACAGCAGGGCGAGCGGCAGCAGGCTGCCCAGGCCGATCTGCACAAACCAGAACAGTGTGGTGTAAATGCCGCCATCGACCAGGATGAAGCGTTCCACACCGTGGTTTTCTGTGATGTAGAGGTTGGTCAGGTGGTAGGCCAGCACGAAATACAGCACGCCGGCGACAAACACGCCGAGCAGGTTCTTCAGGCGGAACAGGACGGCATCACCGAGCGGGCGTTGCGACCAGTTGTACAGGCCCATCAGCACGAGAATGAAGATCGCCAGTCCGAACGAAAACGACATGACGATGAACATGGGCGCCATGATGGCCGAATCATAGGCCTCGCGTGCCACGAGGAAGCCGAAGATGGATCCGGTACCGGTGGTCAGGATCAGGCGCCAGATGAACGCGGACATGCCGGCGGCCCTGGTGAAGTCGTTCATCTTGCGCTCCATCATCATCCACAGGTACACGGCGACGATCGCCATGAAGCCGGTATAGAGCATGATGTTCCAGGCGAAGATGGACTTGAAGTTGTAGTAGGTCATGGCCACGATCAGCCGATCGGGATGTCCGAGGTCGAGTACCAGCACGGCCAGGCCGCCGACCAGCAGGGTAATGGCAAGCAGGCCGGACAGGCGGGCGAGCGGCTTGTACATTGGCTTGCCGAACACCGAGCTGATGGACGCCACGTTGAGTGCGCCGGAGGCGGCGACGATCAGGAACACGGCGAACACGTGCGGCGTGCCCCAGACGACCTGGTTGGTCATGCCGGTGACCCAGTGCCCGTTGTGTTCCATGTAATACGCGGCACCCAGGCCGGCAAGGACGAATACGCCAATCGCGGCGACCAGCATGTAGAACGGCCGTCCGCCATCGATTTCCCTGTAATCTAGTGGTTTCATCAGATCCCCCGGTAACGTACGCCGGTATTGAGCTGCAAGTCGGCACGAATCTGCTGCGAACTGTGCTGCTTCAGTGCCCTGGAAATATCGCTGGTCGGGTCATTCAGGTCGCCGAACACCATGGCATGGTGGTTTTCGGCGGTGCAGGCCTCGACACAGGCCGGGGTGCGGCCGCTGTCGACGCGATTGACGCAGAAGTTACAGGACTCGACGGTGCCCTTGCCGCGAGGTGTGTCCGGCAACTGGTCCGTCAGGTCTTCGTGAATGAAGGAGCGGGCCTTGTACGGGCAGGCCATCATGCAGTAGCGGCAGCCGATACAGATGTGCTTGTCGACCAGCACGATACCGTCGGCACGCTTGAACGAGGCGCCGGTCGGGCAGACATCCACGCAGGGCGGATGCTCGCAGTGCTGGCACAGCAGGGGCAGCGTCTGGGCATGACCGGTCTGCTTGTCCTTGAGCTTTACCTTGCGGATCCACTGCGCATCGGTTTCCGGGCGGTCGAAGCCGGTCAGGCCGTGTTCGTCCCTGCAGGCCGTGACGCAGTCATCACAGCCCTCGGCGCATTTGCCGGAGTCTATCAGCATGCCCCAGCGTACGGCGCTGGTGACAGCCTCTTTGTCCGGTTTTGCATGGCCGATTTGGTG
>DATKZN010000291.1:0-7318 GCA_035527955.1 Gammaproteobacteria bacterium | reverse complement strand
TTCCCAGAGCACGCGTGCCGGCCGGCTGGCCAGCACCCGGCACGGGACCGGCGCTTCGCAACCGGGCCATGCGCGCAGCACGTCAGGCGCATCGTCCGCGGACTCAAGCGATGCAGCCGGGAATACCAGCGGCCAGTCGGCGTCGTCCTCGACGGCCCGCATGAAGGCGTCAGTTACCTGTACGGACAGGTTGAAATGCTGCAACTGACCCGGCTCGCGCTTGGCGTCGATGAAGGCCTCGATATCGGGATGGTCGCAGCGCAGGCTGGCCATCATCGCGCCGCGTCGCGCACCGGTGGACAGCACGGTGGCGCACATGGCGTCCCACACGCGCATGAAGGCCAGCGGCCCCGAGGCAATGCGCCCGCTGGCATGCGCCGCGCTGCCGGCGGGCCTCAGTGTCGAAAAATCATAGCCGACACCGCCGCCGGCCTGCATGGTAAGTGCGCCTTCCCTGAGTGCATCGAAGATGCTGTCCATGTCATCGCGTATCTGCCCCATGACGAAACAGTTGAACAGGGTGACGCGCTGCCCGCTGCCGGCGCCCGCGAGGATGCGGCCGCCGGGGAGAAAGCGGAAACCGCGCAACAGCGCCAGGAACTGCTGTTCCCGCTGCCCGGACTGTGCGGGTTCGACCGCGGCCAGCGTGCGCGCCACGCGTTGCCAGCTCTCCTCGATGGTGGATTCCACGTGCGCGCCTGCCGCGAGGCGATAGCGGGTTTCCCAGATATGACGGGCGACGGGTGTCTTCAGCCAGCCTGACTCGGCATGTACCATGTGCCTGCAGTCCATGGAACGTGGGCGCGCACGACATTCGCACGCGGTCGGAAACCAGTGTAACAGAGTACCCGGATGACCCGGGACGATCACAGTGCGGCGATCGTGCCGATGCCGGTCCCGATGGCCGTCCGGCGCGGGAGTCTTGCGGCGGGGTTTGATCGTAATCAAGGCAGATGTTCTGCGCACGCGGAGAATCAGGGCTGCAGCCGATCCACACAGGAGTGAATACCATGTCAAACGGTGAACCGGAAATCCCGCCCGGCGTTCCACCCGAGGTGCCGCCGACCGAACCACCCGTGGAGCTGCCACCCGGCAACCCGCCCGAGGTTCCCGCGCCGCCTGCGGAAACACCGACTGCGCCGCCGCCGGAAATACCCCCGCCGTCCGAATAAGCGGCGGACGTGTTACAGTTCTGCCACGCACGCCCCGCCAGCCGGGGCGGTTGCGTGCCGGATTTATCACCTCCCTAACAGGAACAACGAATGGCCGTCAGACGACTGGATGCAGAAGCCCTCCTCCATCGCTGTGACCCGGAGCAGTTTGGCTTCCGGACCACGGACGAACTGGAGGACCTGACCGAGATTATCGGCCAGCCGCGCGCCGTGGACGCCGTACGTTTCGGTATGAGTATCCGGCACAAGGGCTACAACCTGTTCGCATTCGGACCCACGGGAACCGGCAAGCATGTACTGGTGCAGCGCTATGCCCGCGAGCAGGCGGCCCTGGAGCCGCTGCCCCCGGACTGGTGCTATGTCAATAATTTCCACGACCCGCACAAGCCGTGCAAGCTGCGCCTGCCGCCCACCCGGGGCGGCACGCTGAAGCGCGACATGAACCAGCTCATCGAGGACCTGCACGCCACCATCCCCACCCTCTTCGAAAGCGACGAGTATCACACCCGTGCCCAGGAGGTCGAGGAGGAATTCAGCGAGCGCAAGGAAAAGGCGATGCAGGCGGTGCAGGACGAGGCGGAAAAGCGGCACATCGCGCTCATCCACACCCCGTCCGGCTTCACCCTTGCACCGGTGCGCAACGACAGCACGCTCAACCAGGAGGAATTCGACAAACTCCCCGAGGAGGAACGCAAGCGCATCATCGAGGACACCGATGTGCTGCACGAACAGCTGCGCAAGATGCTGCAGGAGTCGCCGAAGTGGCACAAGGAAATGCGCGATCGCATGAGCACACTCAACCGAGAGATGGCATCCAGTGCGATCTCCCACCTCATCAGCACCCTGCGCAATGCGTACAGCGGGCTGCCGGAGGTGATCGGCTTTTTCGACGAAGTGGAAAAGGACGTCATCGAGAACTTTCGTCATTTCCTGCGCGAGGAAGGCGAAAAACCCGGCTTTTCGCTGTTCGGCGTGGAGATCGGCCAGCGCGGTGACGGGGAGCAGCAGGACAACCGCTACCGGGTCAACGATTTCGTCATCCGCGAGGAAAACAGCGGCGCACCGGTCGTCTACGAGGACAACCCGGGCTACAACAACCTGCTCGGACGCGTCGAGCATCGCGCGGAACTCGGTGCGCTGGTCACCGACTTCACCATGATCCGCCCCGGCGCCCTGCACCGCGCCAACGGCGGTTACCTCATCCTCGACGCCATCAAGCTGCTGACCCAGCCCTATGCCTGGGAAGGGCTGAAACGTGCAATGCAGTCGAACGAAATGCGTATCGAGTCGCTGGCCCAGCTGATGAGCCTGGTCAGCACCGTGTCGCTGGAACCGGAAGCGATCCCGCTCGACGTCAAGGTCATCCTGCTCGGCGAGCCGCACCTGTATTACCTGCTGTCGATGTATGATCCGGAGTTCAGCGAACTGTTCAAGGTCGCCGTCGACTTCGATTACCGCATGGATCGCACCCCGGAATCGCAGCAGTCGTATGCACAGCTGATCGCCACGCTGATCCGCCAGGAAGCCCTGCGCCGGTTCGACCGCGCCGCGGTCGCCCGCGTCATCGAGCACAGCGGCCGGCTGCTGGGCGACGGCGAGAAACTGCTCACCCATACGCGCAGCCTCATGGACCTGCTGCGCGAGGCGGACTACTGGGCCACGCAGCACGATCATGACACGGTCGTCGCGGAGGACGTGCAGCAGGCGATCGCCGCCGGCGTCTACCGGGTCGACCGCATCCGTGAACATATCAACGAGGAAATGCGGCGCGGCACCCTGTTCATCGCTACCGACGGGGAAAAGAGCGGCCAGGTGAACGGCCTCTCGGTTATCGACCTGGGCAATTTCATGTTCGGCCGGCCGACGCGCATCACGGCACGGGTACGCATCGGCGACAAGGAAGTGGTGGACATCGAGCGCGAGGTGGAACTGGGCGGCCCGATCCATTCCAAGGGCGTGTTCATCCTGACCGCGCTGCTGGGAGCACGCTACCTGCCCGACCGTCCGCTGGCGGTCTCCGCCAGCCTCGTGTTCGAGCAATCCTACAGCGAGGTCGAAGGCGACAGCGCCTCCTCCGCCGAGTTCTACGCCCTGCTGTCAGCACTCGCCGATGCACCTGTCAAGCAGTCACTGGCGGTCACCGGCTCGGTCAACCAGCATGGCGAGATCCAGCCGATCGGCGGCGTCAACGAAAAGATCGAAGGCTTCTTCGATATCTGCAAGCTGCGCGGCCTGAGCGGCGAACAGGGGGTCATCATCCCCGCAGCGAACGTCAAGCACCTGATGCTGCGCGAAGATGTATGCCAGGCGGTAACGGCCGGACAGTTTGCCGTCTACGCCGTCGACACGGTCGACGACGGTATCGAACTGCTGACCGGTGTCCCGGCGGGAGCACGCGACAGCACGGGCTGCTTTGCGGAAGGCAGCATCAACCGCCGCGTGGAGGACACGCTGGAGTACTACGCCGAAAAGCTGCAGGCCTTCACCGCCAGGGGCGGCAACCGGCAGAACCAGGCACCGGACGACGCAGCGACATGACCGCGGCCGCGACGCAAACCGGGACACGGCGCATCGTCGTCACCCTGGGCGCGGCGCTGGGCGGCCGCGCGCCCCTGGCGACCGCCGTGCGACTGGCAGGCTCGCTGGGTGCCGAGATCGAGGGCGTATTCATCGAGGACATCAACCTGATCCAGCTGGCCGGGCTGCCGTTCCTGCGCGAACTGAGTCCCTGGTCACTGGCGGAGCAGGCCGTGAGCAGCCAGCGCATGGAACGCCAGCTGCGCGCCATGGCACGCCAGGCGCGGACCCTGCTGGAACAGGAGGCAATCAAGCTGGACGTGCCCTGGTCGTTCCAGGTCTGGCGCGGCCATACCGGGACCGAGGCGCTGACCGGGGCCTTTAATACCGACATCCTGAGCCTGGGTCGACTCAGCGCCCTGGTCTCCTGCCGCCGCTGGGCCAGGGCGGCGCACCCGCCGCCGGTCAGCACGCCTCTTGCGGGCATCGGCGTCCTCGCGGGCCTGTCGGAACCGGCGACCCGCGCCATCACCACTGCCGCCCGCCTGGCCAGAGACCTGGGCACCAGCCTGACGGTATTCCTGCCCGAAGGCGGCACGGACCGGGTATTGCGCCTGGAGGAAAGGCTGCATGTCCTGCTCGGCACGCTCGACCACCAGGCGGCCCGCCTGATGCCGCTCGGTGGCAGCGACATGCAGCGGCTGTTGCAGGCGGCACACGCCGCCGGCACCGGATTGCTGATCGCGGAAGCCGGCCATGAGCTGCTGCAAACAGGCGGACTCGAGCGCTTCCAGGAAGCACTGGACCGTCCGGTGCTGCTGGTACGCTGAAGCGGAATGCTGCGCATGACCTTCGGTTGCAGGCACGGTCCAATGGATAGCAGGTAAGACTGTGTGCGGCCGATTCTCGCTGGTTGCACTGCCGGACACGCTGGCCAGTCATTTCGGCCTGGCGGACGCGCCGGCGCTTGCACCACGCTACAACATCGCGCCGTCACAGGATATTGCCGTGGTGCGCCAGGGCGCAGACGGGCGCGAGTGCGTACTGCTGCGCTGGGGCCTGGTGCCGGCCTGGTCTAAGGAACCGGGTACGAAATACAGCACCATCAATGCCCGCGCCGAGACGGTGGCCGAGAAGCCGGCCTACCGCGCCGCCTTCCGGCAGCGGCGCTGCCTGATCCCGGCCACCGGTTACTACGAATGGCAGCAGCAGGGTGATGCCAAGATCCCGCATTACATCCACCTGCAGGACGGCGGCCTGTTTGCCTTCGCCGGCCTGTGGGAACACTGGCAACATGATGACCGGACACTGGAGTCCTGCACCCTCATTGTGACCGCGGCCAGCCGGCTGATGGCGCCGATCCATGCGCGCATGCCGGCGATCCTCGCCCCGCAGTACTACGCGGCGTGGCTGGACCCGGCCAATACGGACCGGCAGCGACTGCTGTCCATGCTCGCGCCCTGGACCGCCACCGCACTGGAGGCCTGGCCGGTCAGTCGGCTGGTCAACAACCCGCGTCACGATTCGGTGCACTGCACGGAACCGGTTGCAGCGGACTGAGGCGCGTGTATCTGCCCTGCCGACCGCCATGTGTTATAAATGTTTCAGGGAAAAAAACGGTAAGTGGCGGGCCGTGATGGCGAGTGGACCGCGCCGGATGAAGCACACAGGAGAATGAGGGATGTTCGAGGCAGCCGAAGTCGGTTCCAGCATATCGAAAGAGGAATACAAGCAACGCGAACCCGTGCTGCGCCAGGAGCTGCTGGAACTGCAGCAGGAGCTGCGTGAATCTGCGGAGTTCCCGGTCATTATCGTCTTCGCCGGCGTGGACGGTGGCGGCAAGGGCCAGACCGTCAACCTGCTCAATGAATGGATGGACCCGCGCTGGCTCGTCACTCGCGCCTATAACGAACCTACCCAGGAAGAGAGCGAGCGACCCGAATACTGGCGCTTCTGGCGTGATCTTCCCGCCAAGGGCCGCATCGGCCTGTTTCTCAGTTCGTGGTACTCGCGGCCGGTGCTGGACCGCGTGTACGGCAAGCTGGACCTGCCGCAGTTCGTGGACAGCCTGGACCGGATCGTGGCGTTCGAGAATGCGCTGGCCGAGGACGGCGTCGTCCTGCTCAAGTTCTGGATGCATCTCAGCAAGAACGCCCAGAAGCGGCGCCTGAAAAATCTCGAAAAGGACCCCCTGACCAAATGGCGCGTGACGGAACGCGACTGGAAACACTGGGACATGTACGAGCGTTTCATCGAAGCCGCGGAACGGACCATCATGCGTACCAGCACCGGGCGCGCACCCTGGACCATCATCGAGGGCGAGGACGCCAATTACCGCAGCCTGACTGTCGGCACTATCATCCGCGACGCCGTACGCAAGCGGCTCGACGAGGTGCGCTGGGAGCGCGAAGCACGCAACCGGATCAAGTCCGTCGACACGCACAATGCGCAAGAGAACGCCGGCGCGGTCGAACCGGATGCCCCGCAGCCCGCGATTTTGACAGCGCCGGTGCTGACGGTACTGAGCACGCTGGACATGTCGAAGCATCTGGGCAAAAAGGACTACCAGCGCCAGCTCAAGGAGCAGCAGGCCCGGCTCAGCAAGCTGTGCCGCGCGGCGCTGGAGAAAAAGGTCTCGACCATCCTGGTGTTCGAAGGCCCGGACGCCGCCGGCAAGGGCGGCGGCATCCGTCGCATCACGGGGCCGCTGGATGCACGCAATTACCGGGTCCTCCCATTCGCCGCACCGACCGACGAGGAGCGCGGCCACCACTACCTGTGGCGCTTCTGGCGGCGCCTGTCCAGCGCCGGACAACTCACGATCTATGACCGCAGCTGGTACGGGCGCGTACTGGTCGAGCGGGTCGAAGGCTATGCCGACGAAAATACCTGGCGGCGCGCCTATGCCGAGATCAACGATTTCGAGGACCAGCTCATCGAGCATGGCATCGTGCTCGTGAAATACTGGGTGCACATCAGCAAGGACGAGCAGCTGGCGCGTTTCCAGGCGCGCGAGAAGATTCCCTACAAGCGCTGGAAGCTGACCGAGGAAGACTGGCGCAACCGCGAAAAATGGGAAGAGTACGAACACGCGGTACATGACATGGTGCAGCACACCAGTACCATCAACGCGCCCTGGACCCTGGTCGAGGGCAATGACAAGCGCTATGCACGCATCAAGGTAATCAGGAACGTCGCCGACCGGCTGGAGCAAAGGCTGGAGAAGAAATAGGCAACTCCGCTGGCGTCGACAGGCGGGACTTCTTGCGCGGTATCCTTTTTTTGCATGGGTAACCTTTCGCACTGCCGGTGCGTAACGTATCCAGCTACACCTGCATTCCGCAGGGTGTACTTTATACACCATCCCCGGTGCGTCGAACGCTCCCTACAGCACTGCCCGGTGCGCGGAACGCACCCTGCCGCACCTGCATTCCGTAGGGTGCACTTTGTGCACCGTTGCCGGTCAGCCGTATCGTCCCTCGATATAATCCGCAGTCTCGCTGCATTTCGGCGTCACGAACAGCTGCTCGGTCGCGGTATGCTCGATGACCTTGCCCATCAACATGAAAATGCACTCTTCACTGGCACGCCTTGCCTGGGCCATATTGTGGGTCACGATCAGAATCGTA
>DATKZN010000290.1:0-12962 GCA_035527955.1 Gammaproteobacteria bacterium | reverse complement strand
TGACGATTGAGTCGTTCGATGTTGCTGCGCCCAAGACACGTGAACTGGCCGGCAAGCTGAAGGGCATGGGTCTGGACAACGTGCTGATCGTCTCCGACGCGGCGGATGACAACCTGTATCTGGCCGCACGCAACCTGCCACGCGTCGCAGTGTGTGATGTGATCGATGCAGACCCGGTGAGCCTGGTCGGTTTCGACAAGGTACTGATGACCACCGGGGCGTTGAAGCAACTCGAGGAGCGTCTGGCATGAACCGGGAACAATTGATGAAGGTGCTGCTGGCCCCGATCGTATCGGAGAAGAGCACGCGACTGGCTGACGCGAGTCGCCAGTACCTGTTCAAGGTCCTGCCCGGTGCCAGCAAGCCGGATATCAGGAAAGCCGTCGAGCTGATGTTCGACGTCAAGGTCAACAGCGTCCAGGTCAGCAACGTGCGCGGCAAGGTCAAGCGGCAGGGTGCCACCACCGGACGGCGGGCTGACTGGAAAAAGGCCTACGTGACCCTCGCCGAAGGGCACGACATCGATTTCATGGGAGCGGAGTAGATTGCGCTTAGGGCGCGACCTTTGCACAAGGGAACAGTATAATGCCACTCGTTAAAGCCAAACCAACTTCGCCGGGCCGCCGCTTCGTTATCAGTGTGCGCACGCCCGAGCTTCACAAGGGCAAGCCGCACACCGCGCTGCTCGACGTGAAGCGCAAGAACGGCGGCAGGAACAATGCCGGCCGTATCACCACACGTCATCAGGGCGGCGGGCACAAGCAGCACTATCGCCAGATAGACTTCAAGCGTGACAAGCTTGGTGTGCCGGCGAAAGTGGAACGCATCGAATACGATCCGAACCGCTCGGCCCACATCGCCCTGCTGCTGTACGCAGACGGCGAACGGCGTTATATCCTGGCACCCAAGGGCGTCAAGGCGGGTGACGAGGTTAGAAACGGCAGCGACGCGCCGATCAAGGCCGGCAACGCCATGCCCATGCGCAACATTCCGGTGGGTGCCGTGGTGCACAACATCGAGATGAAGCCAGGCAAGGGCGGCCAGCTGGCACGCAGTGCCGGCAGCAGCGCCCAGCTGGTGGCGCGCAGCGGCGATCACGCCACCCTGCGCTTGCGTTCAGGTGAAATGCGCAAGGTGCTTTCGGACTGCTTCGCCACCATAGGCGAGGTCGGCAACACGGAACACGGCCTGCGTTCGCTCGGCAAGGCCGGCGCCACGCGCTGGCGCGGCAAGCGCCCGACGGTGCGCGGTGTCGCCATGAACCCGGTCGATCATCCGCACGGCGGTGGCGAGGGTCGCACGTCGGGTGGCCGTCACCCGGTGAGTCCGTGGGGCACCCCGACCAAGGGTTACCGCACGCGCAGCAACAAGCGCACGGACAAGATGATCATCAGACGGCGCAACAAAAAGTAATCATTGAGGATTTGAAACAGTGGCACGTTCAATCAGAAAAGGTCCGTTCATTGACAACCACCTGCAGCTGAAGGTGGACAAGGCGGTTGCCGAGCGCAACAAGCGTCCGATCAAGACCTGGTCACGTCGTTCCATGGTGATTCCGGAAATGGTCGGTCTCACGATCGCCATACACAACGGGCGCCAGCATGTGCCGGTACTGATCAATGAAAACATGGTCGGTCACAAGCTTGGCGAGTTCGCCCTCACGCGGACGTTCCGCGGTCACGCAGCCGACAGAAAGTCGAAGTAAGAGGACAGAGAGATGCAGGTCAGCGCGACATTGAAACAGGTGCATATCTCGCCGCAAAAGGCCCGCCTGGTGGCAGACCAGGTGCGTGGCTTGCAGGTCGAGAAGGCGCTCAACTTGCTGCTGTTCAGCGACAAGAAGGCGGCAGGTATCGTGCGCAAGGTGCTGGAGTCCGCTATCGCGAACGCGGAGCACAACGAGGGCGCCGACATCGATGAACTGAAGGTTGCGGCCATCTTCGTCAACGAAGCGCGCACGCTGAAGCGTTTTCGCGCTCGCGCCAAGGGCCGCGGTAACCGGATTCTGAAACGTAGCAGCCACATCACCGTTACGGTGGGTGACTGACAGGACTAACAGGCAGAGGCAGATAGCAGCATGGGTCAGAAAGTACATCCAACAGGCATAAGGCTTGGCATCGTCAAGGACTGGACATCCACGTGGTATGCCGGCGCCGGAAACTATGCCGACTACCTGAACATGGATCTCGAGATCCGTGAATTCATCAGGAAGCGTCTGTCGCAGGCGTCGGTGAGCCGAATCCAGATCGCGCGCCCTGCCCAGAATGCAGTGATTACCGTGCATACTGCGCGCCCCGGTATCGTGATCGGCAAGAAGGGCGAGGACATCGACAAGCTGCGGAAGGAAGTGTCGGCGAAGATGGGCGTACCGGTGAGCATCAACATCGAGGAGATCCGCAAGCCGGAACTCGACGCCACGCTGGTCGCCGAGAGTGTCGCGCAGCAGCTGGAGCGCCGCATCATGTTCCGCCGCGCCATGAAGCGCGCGGTTAGCAACTCCATGCGCATCGGCGCGCAGGGAATCAAGATCAAGGTCGGTGGCCGCCTGAACGGCGCCGAGATCGCCCGCGACGAATGGTATCGCGAGGGCCGTGTGCCGCTGCATACCTTGCGCGCGGACATCGATTACGGCACCGCCGAAGCCAACACCACCTATGGCAAGATCGGTGTCAAGGTGTGGATCTTCAAGGGCGAGGTCATCGGCAAGGAAGAAGAGGCCGAGGCGGAAGGCGCGCGCAAGGCGGCTTCCTGATAGCGGAGAACGACAGACATGTTACAGCCCAAGAGAACAAAATTTCGCAAGCAGCAGAAGGGTCGCAACCGTGGCCTGGCGCAGCGCGGCAGCAAGGTCAGCTTCGGCGAGTACGGCCTGAAGGCGACCGACCGTGGACGCATGACCTCACGCCAGATCGAGGCGGCGCGCCGCACCATCACGCGCTTCGTAAAGCGCGGTGGCAAATTGTGGATTCGCGTGTTTCCGGACGTGCCGATCACCAAGAAGCCAATTGAGGTGCGTCAGGGCAAGGGCAAGGGCAACGTGGAATACTGGATTGCCCAGATCCAGCCTGGCCGCATGCTGTATGAAATCGAGGGCGTATCGGAAGACGTTGCACGCGAGGCCTTCAAGCTGGCGGCGGCGAAACTGCCCTTCAAGACAACCTTTGTAGCACGGACGGTGATGTGATGAATGCCGCGGAAATGAGAGGCAAGACAGTCGGCGAGTTGAAGCTGGAGCTGGAGAACCTGCTGCGCGAGAAATTCAATCTCAGCATGCAGCGCGGGATCGGCCAGCTGTCGCGCCCGGACCAGATCACCAAGGTACGCAAGGATATTGCCAGGGTCCACACCGTGTTGAACGAGAAAGCGAAGGCGGGCGAGCAGGTATGAACGAGACGAACCAGACAATCCGCACGGTAACCTGCAGGGTTATCAGCGACAAGATGGACAAGACGGCTACCGTCCTGATCGAGCGCAAGGTCAAGCATCCGGTATACGGCAAGTACATCCGGCGTTCGACCAAGCTGCACATCCACGACGAGAACAATGCCTGTCGTGAAGGTGACCTGGTTACGATCCAGGAATGCCGGCCGCTATCCAGGACCAAATCATGGAAGCTGGTCGAGGTTGTCGGGCGCAGCGAGTAAAGTGTGCCCGGCTAACGTAACGAGACAGAACGGAAAAACAGCATGATACAGATGCAGACAATTCTTGATGTGGCAGACAACAGCGGCGCGCGCCGCCTGATGTGCATCAAGGTTCTGGGTGGTTCGCACCGCCGCTATGCGCGCATTGGCGACATTATCAAGGTCAGTGTGAAAGAGGCGATACCGCGCGGCAAGGTGAAGAAGGGCGACGTCTACAACGCCGTCGTGGTGCGTACCCGCAAGGGCGTGCGCCGTCCCGATGGGTCACTGATCCGCTTCGACGGCAACGCGGCCGTGCTGCTGAATAACCAGCTGCAGCCGATCGGCACGCGCATCTTCGGACCGGTGACGCGCGAGCTGCGCAGCGAGCGTTTCATGAAAATAATTTCGCTGGCACCGGAAGTGCTGTAGGAACAGACAATGAACAGAATCAGGAAAGGTGATGAAGTCATCGTCATCGCGGGCAGGGACAAGGGCAAGCGTGGCAACGTGATGCGCGTAATGGCAGACGGCAGGCTGGTAGTCGCGGACATCAACATGGTCAAGCGCCACACCAAGCCGAACCCGGGCCGGGGTGTGCCGGGTGGGATCATCGAGAAGGAAATGCCGATCGATCCTTCCAACGTCATGCTGTTCAACCCGCAGACGAAAAAGGGTGATCGCGTCGGCTTCAAGATGCTCGACGATGGTCGCAAGGTGCGGTTTTTCAAGTCCACCAGTGAAGTGGTGGATGTCTGATTCGATGGTACAGAGACATGGCCAGGCTTAAACAGTTTTATACAGACTCCGTGGTTCCCGCGCTGATGCAGCAGTTCAGCTACAGCAACCCGATGGAGATCCCGCGTATCACCAAGATTACGCTGAACATGGGTGTGGGCGAGGCTGTCGCCGACCGCAAGGTGATGGAGCACGCGGTGGCAGACATGACGAAGATCGCCGGCCAGAAACCGATCGTGATCAATGCGCGCAAGTCGGTCGCCGGCTTCAAGGTGCGCGAGGGTTGGCCGGTCGGCTGCAAGGTGACCCTGCGCCGCGACCAGATGTACGAATTCCTGGATCGGCTGATCAACATCGCCATCCCGCGTATTCGTGACTTCCGCGGCATGAACCCGAAGGGCTTCGACGGGCGCGGTAACTACAATATGGGTGTGAAGGAGCAGATCATTTTTCCGGAAATCGATTACGACAAGATCGATGCGCTGCGCGGTATGGATATTACATTCACGACAACGGCAAAAACGGATGAAGAGGGACGCGCCCTGCTGGCTGCATTCAACTTCCCGTTCAGGCACTGAGGTAGAGATATGGCTAAGAATTCAATGATCGCACGCGAGAGCAGGCGAGCACGCACAGTCAAGCGCTTTGCTGTCAGACGCGCAGAGCTGAAAGCGGTCATCAAGAGCCCCACGGCGTCCTACGACGAGCGTTACCAGGCGCAGATGAAGCTGCAGGAGCAGCCGCGTGATGCAAGCCCCGTGCGCAAGCGCAACCGTTGTCGTGTGACCGGTCGCCCGCACGGCTACTACCGTAAATTCGGACTGTCCCGGAACAAGCTGCGCGAAGCTGCCATGCGCGGTGACGTTCCCGGTCTGGTCAAGGCAAGCTGGTAAACGATTATGATGACAGATCCGATTGCAGATTTACTGACCCGTATTCGTAACGGGCAGACTGCCAGCAAGACACAGGTGAGCATGCCGTCCTCGCAGCTGAAGTGCGCGATTGCGCAGGTGCTGCAGAATGAAGGCTATATCAAGGGCTTTTCCGTCTCCGAGGCGGATGGTAAGCCGGTGCTGTCTGTAGAGCTTAAATACTACAACGGCAAGCCGGTAATCGAGACTATCCAGCGCGCCAGTCGACCTGGACTGCGCCTGTACAAGGGCAAGGAAGAGATTCCGAGTATCCAGAACGGCCTTGGTGTGGCGATCATTTCGACTTCCAAGGGTGTGATGAGCGACCGCCAGGCCCGCGAGGCCGGACAGGGCGGTGAACTGCTCTGCATCGTGAGTTAAGCCAGGCGGATTATTGACATGTCAAGAGTTGCAAAAATGCCGGTTGTGCTGCCCAAGGCGGTGGAAATCACCGCAAGCGGCCAGCAGGTGACGGTAAAGGGCCCCAAGGGGACGCTGTCGCACACCATTCACGACCTCGTCGAGATGGTGCGCGAGGAAGGCGAGCTGACGTTTCGCGCACGGAACGAGTCGCAGGCAGCCAACGCGCTGGCCGGCACTACCCGTGCGGTCCTGAACAACCTGGTCAAGGGTGTCAGCGACGGATTCGAGCGCAAGCTGGAACTGGTCGGTGTCGGATACCGTGCACAGGCCAAGGGTAACGTTCTGAACCTGACGCTGGGTTTCTCGCACCCGGTGGATTACGAGCTGCCGGAGGGCGTGACCGCCGAGACCCCGAGCCAGACCGAAATCCTGCTCAAGGGTTGCGACAAGCAGAAGGTCGGCCAGGTCGCCGCGGAAATCCGCGCTTACCGTCCGCCGGAGCCCTACAAGGGCAAGGGTGTTCGCTACTCGGACGAAGTCGTCGTCCGTAAAGAAGCGAAGAAGAAATAGGCATTATTCAGGCAGGCACTGGTTATGGAAAAGAAACAGACACGTTTACGCCGCGCACGGCGCACCCGCTCCCATATCAAGAAACTGGGAGCAAACCGGCTGTGCATTCACCGTACGCCGCGGCACATATATGCGCAGGTCATCTCGCCGGAAGGCGACCGCGTCATGGTCAGTGCATCCACGCTGGACAAGGACGTGCGCAAGGATATCAGCAAGACCGGCGATACCAGCGCCGCCATTGCGGTCGGCAAGATGATCGCTGCACGCGCGAAGGGTGCCGGTATCACGCATGTTGCGTTCGACCGTTCCGGTTTCAAATATCATGGCCGCGTGAAAGCGCTGGCCGATGCCGCACGTGAAGGCGGCCTCGAATTCTGATCAAGGGCTGAGTTATGGCAAGGGTAGAATCACAGGTACAGGGCGACGGTCTGCTGGAAAAGCTGGTTACCGTCAATCGTGTCGCGAAGGTTGTGAAAGGCGGACGCCAGTTCGGCTTCACCGCGCTGACCGTGGTGGGCGACGGCGAGGGGCGGGTCGGTTATGGTTATGGCAAGGCGCGTGAAGTGCCGGCAGCCATCCAGAAGGCCATGGAGTCTGCCCGCAAGAACATGATCAGTGTCGCCCTCAAGGAAGGCACCCTGCAGTACCCGCTGACCGCGCGCCACGGCGCCGCCAAGGTCTACATGCAGCCGGCCTCGGAAGGTACCGGGATCATCGCCGGGGGCGCCATGCGCGCCGTGTTCGAGGTGGTCGGGGTGCACAACGTGCTGGCCAAGTGCATTGGATCCAGCAACCCGATGAACGTGCTGCGCGCCACCATACGCGGCCTGGAGCAGATGCGTTCGCCTGAAGAGATCGCCAGCAAGCGCGGCAAGACGATCAAGGAAATCCTGGAGTAATAACATGGCTGCTACCAAGAAGATCAGGGTAACGCAGACCCGCAGTGTCTACGGGCGTCTTCGGAGCCACCGCGACACCGTGCGCGGACTGGGACTGCGTCGCATGCATCACACCGTCGAGCTGGATGACACGCCCGAAGTGCGCGGCATGATCAACAAGATCCAGTACATGGTAAGGGTCGAGGACTAGCACATGAGATTGAATACACTGAAGCCGGGTGCCGGCAGCAAGACGAATGCCAAGCGCGTCGGGCGCGGCATCGGCTCCGGGCTGGGCAAGACCTGCGGTCGTGGCCACAAGGGGCAGAAAGAGCGTTCCGGTGGTTTCCACAAGGTCGGGTTCGAGGGCGGCCAGATGCCGTTGCAGCGGCGTCTGCCGAAGTTCGGCTTTTCCACCGCCAAGTCGCGCAGTACCGGCGAGATCCGCCTGCATGAGCTGGCCGGTGTGGATGCCGAGGTGATCGACCTGGATGCACTGAAGAAGGCGAACCTGATTGCGCGCAGCATCACGCGTGTCAAGGTGTTCGCCTCGGGCACACTCGACAAGGCCGTGACCCTGAAGGGCCTGCGGGTGACGCGCGGCGCACGTGTGGCTATCGAATCCGCCGGGGGCAGGATCGAGGACTAAATGGCTATCGGTCCCTCCATCTCGGGCGCTGCCGCAGGTCTCGGACAGCTGAAAGAGCTGCGTCAGCGGCTCTTTTTCGTCATTGGCGCCATCATCGTGTTCCGCGTCGGATCGTTCATTCCGTTGCCGGGCATCGATCCGCACGTGCTGGCGGCGCTCGTCGAGCAGCAGCGCGGCACCATCCTGGAAATGTTCAACATGTTTTCCGGGGGCGCGCTCGAGCGCCTGTCACTGTTCGCGCTCGGCATCATGCCCTACATCTCGGCCTCCATTATCATGAACCTGCTGACCGTGACGGTGCCGTCGCTGGAGCAGCTCAAGAAGGAAGGGGGCGAGGCCGGCCGCCACAAGATCACCCAGTACACCCGCTACGGCACGGTGGGCCTGGCGACCATGCAGGCCTTCGGTATCTCCACCGCGCTGCAGGCGCAGCAGGTAGCCGGCAGTGGCCTGGTGCTGAATCCCGGTCCGGCCTTCGTGCTGACCGCGGTTGTGACGCTGGTCACAGGCACGGTATTCCTGATGTGGCTCGGCGAGCAGGTCACCGAGCGCGGTGTCGGTAACGGCATCTCGATCATCATCTTTTCCGGTATCGTCGCCGGCCTGCCGTCGGCGATCGGTGGCACGCTGGAACTGGTGCGCACCGGTGAAATGAATTTCATGACCATCCTGCTGCTGTTTGCACTGGCACTGGCAGTGACCGGCTTTGTGGTGTTTGTCGAGCGCGGCCAGCGCCGTATCACGGTGAACTATGCCAAGCGCCAGCAGGGCCGCAAGGTATATGCCGCGCAAAGCACCCACCTGCCGCTGAAGATCAACATGGCCGGCGTGATACCGCCGATCTTCGCCTCCAGTATCATCCTGTTCCCGGCGACCATGGGCAGCTGGGTCGGACAGCACGAGGGCATGGACTGGTTGCGCGATATTGCCGCGACGCTGTCGCCGGGCCAGCCGCTGTACGTGATTTTCTACGCCCTGGCGATCGTGTTTTTCTGCTTCTTCTATACGGCGCTGGTGTTCAACGCCAAGGAGACGGCAGACAACCTGAAGAAGTCCGGCGCGTTCATCCCGGGTATCCGTCCCGGCGACCAGACCGCGCAGTACATCGACCGTGTGATGACCCGGCTGACCACCGCCGGCGCCGTGTATATCACGCTGGTGTGCCTGATGCCGGAGTTCCTGATTCTGTACTGGAACGTGCCGTTCTATTTCGGCGGTACGTCGTTGTTGATTATTGTCGTGGTGACCATGGATTTCATGGCGCAGGTTCAGACCCACCTGGTATCGCACCAGTACAGCGGGTTGATGAAGAAGGCGAACCTGAAAGGCCACGGCGGAACCGGCATGCTGCGTTAGTGGCGGTCTCTACAAGGGTGTAATGACATGAAAGTGCGTGCTTCGGTCAAGCGTATCTGTCGCAACTGCAAGATTGTTCGGCGCAAGGGTGTGGTACGGGTCATTTGTAAGGATGGCCGCCACAAGCAGCGTCAGGGCTGAGCAGTCGCTGTATATGCAAGACACTGAAATAAATATGTATTTGGAACAGGCGACGCGGGTATCCCCGGTTCTTCCGGTGGATGTTTGTATTTGATTTATTGGCCATGCGGGGTTATTCTTACCTGCTTTTTGGCGCCATGCTAAAACGTACCGAGTTGGAGAAGATTTAAATGGCTCGTATAGCCGGAATTAATATTGCAGATCACAAGCATACGATGATTGCCCTGACCGGTATCTACGGTATCGGCCGGGTGACCGCGCAGAAGATCTGCGACGCCACGGGCGTCAAGCGGGACATGAAGATCAAGGATCTCAGCGAGCCTGAGCTTGAAAACATCCGCAACGAGATCGCGCGCTACACCGTGGAAGGCGACCTGCGTCGTACCGTGTCCATGAACATCAAGCGGCTCATGGATCTGGGCTGCTACCGCGGCATCCGCCATCGTCGCGGCCTGCCGCTGCGCGGCCAGCGGACCCGGACCAATGCACGCACCCGCAAGGGCCCGCGGCGTCCGATCCGCAAGTAACCCATCAACGAATCGACTAGATAAAACTGGAATCCAGGTATGGCAAAGGCACCTGTACGCAAGAAGGTGAAGAAAGATGTCGCAGACGGCATCGCGCATATTCACGCTTCGTTCAACAACACCATCATCATGATCACCGATCGCCAGGGCAACGCGCTGGCGTGGGCGACTTCAGGCGGTTCGGGTTTCCGCGGCTCGCGCAAGAGCACGCCGTTCGCCGCGCAGGTCGCCGCCGAAAAGGCCGGTGAAAAGGTGAAGGAATTCGGCATGAAGAACCTCGAGGTCGAGGTGAAGGGGCCGGGACCCGGTCGCGAATCTGCCGTGCGTGCGCTTAACAACTGCGGTTTCCAGATCACCAACATAACCGACGTAACGCCGATACCGCACAACGGTTGCCGGCCGCCGAAGAAACGCCGCGTGTAAGGGAAGGATAGAGATATGGCCAAGTACACCGGATCCAAGTGTCGCCAGTGCCGTCGTGAAGGCGGCAAGCTGTTCCTGAAAGGCGAAAAATGCTTTACTGCCAAGTGCGCCGTCGAGAGCCGTCCGTTCCCGCCCGGCCAGCACGGCCAGCGCCGCACGCGCCTGTCCGACTATGCCACCCAGCTGCGCGAAAAACAGAAGGTGCGCCGCGTCTACGGCATACTGGAGCGCCAGTTCCGCAACTACTACAAGAAGGCCGCCAGCACCAAGGGCTCGACGGGTGAAAACCTGTTGCAGCTGCTGGAGGGCCGTCTCGACAACGTGGTCTACCGCATGGGTTTCTCTGCCTCGCGCAGCGAATCACGCCAGCTGGTGCGTCACAATGCCATCAGCGTTAACGGCTCCCGCGTGAATATCCCGTCCTACCAGGTACAGCCGAACGACGTCATCACTGTCAACGAGAAGAGCCGCAACCAGCTGCGCATCCAGTCCGCCATGGACCTGGCCCAGCAGCGCGGCATCTCCGACTGGATCGATGTGGACGCAAAGAAGATGCAGGGCGTGTACAAGTCACGTCCGGAGCGCAGTGAACTGCCGGCCGATATCAACGAGCATCTGATCGTTGAATTGTATTCCAAGTAACACTTGAGGGACCTGTACATGCTGGGTAATGTCAACGAATTCCTGAAACCCCGTATCGTGGATGTCCAGGCGATCTCCAGCAATCACGCCCGGGTTACGCTGGAGCCACTGGAACGCGGCTTCGGCCATACGCTTGGCAACGCATTGCGCCGTATCCTGCTGTCATCCATGCCGGGTACCGCCATCGTCAATGCGGAGATCGAGGGTGTGCTGCACGAGTACTCCACCATCGAGGGAGTGCAGGAAGACGTAATCGATATCCTGCTGAACCTGAAGAAGGTCGCGCTGCGCATGCATAGCCGCGACGAGGCCACCCTGACGCTCAGCAAGAAGGGCCCGGGCCCGGTCACCGCCGGCGACATCAAGCTCGACCACGACATCGAGGTCATTAACCCGGACTTCGTGATCGCCAACCTGACCAAGGCCGGCGAACTGAGCATGATCCTGAAGGTCGCCAAGGGCCGCGGCTACCAGCCGGCCACGCGCCGCGACGACGAGGAAGGCGAGGGCCGCCCCATCGGCAGCCTGCAGCTGGATGCCTCGTTCAGCCCGGTCAGCCGCATCTCCTACAACGTCGACCGCGCCCGCGTCGAGCAGCGTACCGACCTGGACAAGCTGATCATCGACATCGAGACCAACGGCACCGTCGATCCGGAAGAGGCGATCCGTCACGCCGCGACTATCCTGCAGGACCAGCTGTCCGCCTTCGTCGACCTGCAGGCCAGCGCCCAGGAATCCTCGAGCGCGCCGGAGGCCGATATCGATCCGATCCTGCTGCGCCCGGTCGACGACCTCGAGCTGACCGTGCGTTCCGCCAACTGCCTGAAGGCGGAAAGTATCTATTTCATCGGTGACCTGATCCAGCGGACCGAGGTCGAGCTGCTGAAGACCCCGAACCTGGGCAAGAAGTCACTCACCGAGATCAAGGATGTGCTGGCCACCAAGGGCCTGTCACTGGGCATGCGTCTGGAGAACTGGCCGCCGGCCAGGCTCGCCAGCAAGAAAATCGAGGCCGTGACCGGCTGAAGCCACTACAGGATTTGAATCATGCGTCACCGTAAGTCAGGGCGGCAACTCAACCGCAACAGTTCACACCGCAAGGCCATGTTCCAGAATATGGCTGTGTCATTGCTGCGCCACGAGGCGATCAGGACCACGCTGCCGAAGGCCAAGGAACTGCGCCGCGTCGCCGAGCCGTTCATCACCATGGCGAAGAGCGATTCCGTGCACAAGCGCCGTATCGCGTTCAACCGGCTGCGCGACCGCGAGGTAGTGAGCAAGCTGTTCAACGAACTGGGCCCGCGCTACAAGAACCGTCCCGGCGGTTACCTGCGCATCCTGAAAATGGGTGCCCGCACGGGTGACAAGGCGCCGATGGCTTACGTCGAACTGGTCGACCGTCCGCAGGGCGAAACCGCTGCCGAATAGGCGCTGTTGCAACCGCATCGAGAAAGCCGGGCATTGCCCGGCTTTTTTGTGTGCGGTGCGCGAACTCAGAAATGCCTCATGCACGACCGCAGGGAGGAGGTGTGACCGGGAACCGGCCGAGAAGCTGGCCTGGGCCATGCCAGAGTCGAGGGTAGCGCATGGAGCAGTTGCCGAGAGACGCAAAGACGCAGATAAAACAAGACTTGATTGCCATAGAGGACGCAGGGCACACACTGGAACCGAACTCGATTAATCCAGCGCGGGCGTAATCCAGTCTTTTGACAAGTCCAGGCTTAAGGCTGCTGTTTATCAGTTGCTCATATATACAATTGTCGTCCGCAATAATTGAAACTTTTTGATTCTCAAGGACTCAGTTACCTTCGAATCGCGCACCCTTTCACGATGTGGCAAGATACTGCCCGTCATGGAAGGTGTTAAAAACCATAATCTCGCTGCTCGGCGACCTGGCCACATTCCTCTGGCTTACCCTGCGTCCGCAGAGCACACTCGCTGCCGAAGAATCTCTTCCTGCGCAAACAATTGGCCATGTTCCAGGAGCGCAAAGCCAAACCTCGAGCGCCTGATACACCGATCCGAATTACGCTCGTGTTGCTATCCCGGTTATTCAGCTGGCGTGACGCGCTACTCATTGTACAGCCCCAGACACTGATCCGATGGCACCGTCAGGGCTTTCGCCTGTTCTGGCGCTGGAA
>DATKZN010000289.1:0-4055 GCA_035527955.1 Gammaproteobacteria bacterium | reverse complement strand
GTAAATCGATTGCCGAATTGCAGAGTCTGGTCATCGAACGTCTTGAAAAGTACATCCCCGATCCACTGGCTACCGTTGCCGTCCGTGAATTGAATGGGAACAAGGTTTATGTCATCGGCAAGGTGGCGCGACCCGGTGAGTTTATCGCCAACCGGTATCTGGATGTGGTGCAGGCACTAAGTATGGCAGGTGGTATGACACCGTACGCAGCCGCCAACAAGATCTCGATCCTGCGCCGCACTGACGGCAAGCTGACCTCGATACCCTTCCGTTATGGCGACATCGAGAAAGGGGAAGACCTGCAGCAGAATATCATTCTGCAGAGCGGGGACGTGGTGCTGGTTCCCTGACGTGGGGCGTGGGCAGTGAATAGTGAAAAAACATAATGGCCACGGAAGCACACGGAATAACACGGAAAAATAAAAAACTTCATTATTGAATTCCTCGCCGTGTCGCCCCCCCGGAGGAAATGGATTTGTTCCGGGATTATCGCTTTCGCAGGCATGGCAACTGTAATATGCTTCTGATATGCCCCGGTTATTACAGAACCTCCTGATTATCAACGGAATCAACACCTGATGCGCATACCGATGAATCTGAACGGGGTACTGGCCATTATGCTGGCTGTACCCGTGTCGATTCAGGCTGCCGAGTGGTCTGCTGAACCTAGAATTTCCCTGCGCACCGGCTACAACGACAATATTCGCCTGAGAGCGGCCGATCACGATTCGGTCTGGGAAACTGCCCTCTCTCCTTCCGTAAAGTTTGGTGTTGCGAAGGAACACCAGGGCCTGTCCGGTGATGCCGGGTTCGCGATTCGCCGCTTCACCGGCGGCAGCGGCCTTGAGAGCAGCGACATACTGGACCGCGAAGATTACCATCTGAACACCGCAGCCTTTCACAACACCCTGCGGGACAGTTTCAAGGCCAACCTGGATTACACACTCGACAGCACTCTGGATACCGAGCTGGACGAGACGGGTAATGTCATCCAGGACCGGGCCACACGCGAGCGACTGTCACTGGGACCGTCCTGGACAAGAACCCTGACTGAACTCACCAGCCTTGAACTGGCCTACGATTACAGCAATGTTGAATACAGCGATGATCCCGGGGCCAATCTGGTGGACAATAAGTATCACGTGACTTCTGCCTCACTGATACGCCAGCTGACCCCGCGCATGCAGGCCACGCTGGCAGCAGGTTACAGCAGCTATCGACCGGATACCGACTTTGATTCCGACACCCTGTCGCTGCAGGCTGGCCTGTCGAGAAACTTCAGTGAAACACTGGTGGCCTCGTTCCTGGTCGGTCAGCGCCAAACGACCTCAGACTCGCAGACTTTTGTCTTCCCGATCGGCCTTGTAAATACTGAAATTGAAACCTCGTCGCCCGTATACAGCGCCAGCATCAGCAAGACACTGGAGACCGGCTCACTTGGTGCCTCTCTGTCTCGCTCGTCATCGCCCGGCGGCAACGGCGAACTGCTGGATGCCACGCGCCTGGCGCTGACCGGCGATTACAAATTATCCGAGACATTCAGCACGTCGCTGAGGATCGAATATACCGAGAACGAGACCATCGTCAGCCGGGGCGGTGCTGTTGCGCCCAATCAGGACAAGGAGACCTTCTTCCGTGTCACGCCCCGGGCTTCGTGGCGCTGGCGACGTGAATGGGAGCTGGCAGGCGAGTATCAATACGCCGAGAATGATGACCCCACCGCCGGGAAGGCAACACGCAATGCGGTGTATGCCACCCTGACCTATCGCCCTGTCAAGATTTCTGTGTCGCGGTAGGGGCGAAGGCACAAGGTAGTAACTGATTATTTAATGGCCACGGAAGCACACGGAATAATACGGAAAGACAAACAAGACGGGGTATTGTCTGGCATGAGAATACTTTCTTAAAAAGCGCGGTTCATGCTGATTATTTATTTATATTACAATCACTTATATGAATCTCCAGGTGTTGCCAGGGCAGCAACCAGGACAATTGCGATTGCTGCCGGTATCAGGTGACGGGGACGATCTTGTGTGCTGGTGCATTTTCCAGAAACTCAACCTGTACCAAGATACAATGCCGCCAGTGTATATTTCCGATATATAGTCAGAGGGTGCATTCAGTGCACCGTTGCAGGTGCGTAGAACGCATCTTACATGTGGATTTAACGGTGCGTAAAACGCACCCTACGTTTGGAGTTGGCGGTGTGTAGAACGCACCCTCCGTTTGGATTTAACGGTGCGTGAAACGCACCCTACGTCCGGATTTAACGGTGCGTAGAACGCACCCTACGTATCGGATTCGATAGCAGAAAGGTACTTTATGACTGAACTCGCACTCGAACAAACACTGGATTTTGGTGACTACCTGTCCGCCTTCCGGCGCCGGCGGGGGATGATATTACTGGTCGCCGGCATGGTCTTCCTGCTGGGTCTGATCACGGCCCTGGTCTGGCCGCCGACCTACCAGGCCTCGGCCACCATCCTGATCGAGGAGCAGGAAATCCCCACCGAGCTGATCCAGTCAACGGTAACCAGCTATGCGTCCCAGCGCATCCAGATCATCAGCCAGCGCGTCATGTCACGCACCAACCTGCTCCAGGTCATCGAGAAATACGACCTCTATGAACGGGAGCGTCGGCTGAACACGATCGAGGATGTTCTGAACGACATGCGGGACGACATCAGCATCGACATGATCAACGCAGAGGTCATGGACCCGCGCACCGGGCGTCCGACCGCGGCCACCATCGCCTTCACCCTTGGCTTTGCCAGTGAAAATCCGCAGCAGGCCCTCAAGGTCGCCAACGAGCTGACCACGCTGTACCTGGACGAAAACCTGAAATCACGCTCCGAGAAGGCCGCGGAAACCTATGACTTCCTGTCCGTTGAATCGAGCCGGCTGAGCGATGAAATCAGCCGTCTGGAAAAGGAACTGGCGGAATTCAAGGAGCGCAATGTCACTACCCTGCCGGAGTTGCGCGACCTCAATACCCAGATCCTGGAACGCACAGACCGGGAAATTTCCGACCTCGATACCCAGGTCCGGACGCTGGAAGAGAGAAAGATCTACCTGCAGGGTCAGCTTGGCGTGCTGGATCCCTATGGCAGCAGTGGCAATGTATTGAGCTCTTCAGCACGCCTGGAGGCACTGCGCACAGAATATGTCGGGCTGGCCAGCCGCTATTCGCCGGACCACCCGGACGTCTCGCGGGTCAAGCGCGAGATCCGGGCTCTGGAACAGGAAACCGGGCAGGCCGTCTCGGTCGATGACCTGCAGGCCCAGTTGCGAACCCTGCGCGATGACCTGGCAACCGCCAAACAGACCTACACCGCCGAGCACCCGGACGTGAAAAGCCTGACCCGGCAAATCGCCAGACTGGAAGCCGAGATCAAAGAGGTGTCATCCTCGCCCGGCTCAAACATGCCAACCGCCACGCCCGACAATCCGGCGTATGTCAGCCTGAGCTCCCAGCTGGCGGCGGCCGACACGGAAATTCGCTCCCTGCGCACCAAGCGCGCCCAGCTGGTAGAAAAGGTGACGCAATACGAGAACCGGCTGTTACAGACGCCCAAGTCCGAGCAGGAATACCGGGGCCTCGCGCGTGACCTGGAAAACTCCACCCGGCGCTACCAGGAAATCCGGGCCAAGCAGATGACGGCGGAAGTGGCCCAGCAAATGGAGAAGGAGCGCAAGGGCGAGAAGTTCACCCTGATCGACCCCGCCATCCTGCCACAGGAACCCGTCAGTCCGAACCGGGGTGCCATCATCTTCCTCAGCCTGGTACTGGCCCTGGGCGCAGGTGTGGGCTCCGCGGCCATCAGCGAAAGCCTGGACAACGCCGTGCGCGGCGTTAAGGGTGTGAGTACCCTGCTGCATATCGCCCCGCTGGCCGTTGTCCCGTACCTGACCAGTGCGGCGGAAAACAGTGTGCAAAAACGACGGCGTTACCTGTTACTCGCTTCGATAGCGGCCGGGATTATCATCCTGCTGTTACTGTTCCACTTCCTGGTCTCGCCGCTGGACGTGATGTGGTTCAGGGGATTGCGCAAGGT
>DATKZN010000288.1:0-20056 GCA_035527955.1 Gammaproteobacteria bacterium | reverse complement strand
CCGTGTGGCCGCTGCCGGATTCACCCAGAAAGGTGGCCGCCTCGACCCATTTGACCCGTGCCTTCATGCTGTCGACCCAGCCTTGGAAAATGCGAAGCCTATCACAGAATCCGCCCCGGATATCAGACGGATAAAACACCTAAAGCTAAGGATAACCAGCCCGATATAAGAAGCATGCAAACGCTTATACTCCCCTTTGTGGATGACGTGACCCTCCCCGGCAAGCTGGTCAATCCCTGCGTTGATCGGTTTCTGGAACACTGCCACCGGCGCAAGTACCCGAGCAAGAGCGTAATCATCTACGCCGGAGACCAGCCGGATGTCCTCTATTACATCGTGAAGGGCTCGGTGAGCGTGCTGATCGAGGATGAGGACGGCCACGAAATTGTACTGGCCTATATCAACAGCGGCGGCTTTTTCGGCGAAATGGGCCTGTTTGGGGAGCACGCCAACCGCAGCGCCTGGATCAGGACACGCAGCGAATGCGAAGTCGCGGAAATCAGCTACGCCCGCTTCCGCACCCTCGCTCGCGAAGACCCGGACATCCTGCTGGAACTCACTGCACAAATGGCCACCCGTCTGCGCAAGACCAGCCGCAAGGTCAGCAACCTGGCATTTCTCGACGTCACCGGTCGTATCGCACATACACTGCTGGAATTGTGCAAGGAGCCGGACGCCATGACCCATCCGGACGGCATGCAGATCAAGGTTACCCGTCAGGAACTGGGACGCATTGTCGGCTGCTCGCGCGAAATGGCCGGTCGCGTACTGAAGGCCCTCGGCGAACAGGGCCATGTCTCGGTCAAGGGCAAGACAGTCGTGGTATTCGGCACCCGCTAGGAATTATCCCCGGCCAAACAACTCGGCCAGCTTTTCACCCGGATCTGCCGCTCTCATGAACGCCTCCCCGACCAGGAAGGCGTTCACGCCTCTGGAGCGCAACATTGCCACGTCGGCCGGTGTGTGAATCCCGCTTTCGGTTACCACAATCCGGTCGTCCGTGATCCGGCCGAGGAATCCCAGTGTCACATCGAGGCTTGTTTCAAAGGAACGCAGGTCGCGGTTGTTGATGCCTATCATGGGCGCAGGTATTGCCAGCGCTCGATCAAGCTCCTCCCGGTCGTGGACCTCGATCAGTGCATCCATCCCCAGGTGCACTGCCAGCTGATACAGCTCCTTCAGCATCGCATCGCCCAGCGCTGCGACAATCAGCAGAATACAGTCGGCACCCAAAACACGTGCCTCGTACACCTGGTAGGGATCGATCACGAAATCCTTGCGCAATACCGGCAATGAACAGGCAGCCCGCGCCTGTTGCAGATAGCTGTCATCGCCCTTGAAAAAATCTACATCGGTCAGCACCGACAGGCAGGCTGCTCCGGCATGCTCATAACTGACTGCGATCTGTACCGGGTCGAAATTCTCCCGCAAAATGCCACGACTGGGTGATGCCTTCTTGATCTCGGCGATAACGGCTGGTTGTCCGGCGGCTATCTTGCGTTGCAGACTGCTGACGAAGCCGCGCGGCTGATCGGCGTTCGCTACACGCTGCCCCAGATCCTGCAGGCTGACAATGCGATTGCGCGCATCGATTTCCTCGACCTTGCGAGCGAGTATGCGTTTCAGGATATCCGGGGTATCACGCATGGATCAAGTCGCCCTGGATACTTCAATGAGCGCCTGAAATGTCTGCTGCGCCTTGCCGCTGGCAATGGTCTCGCCGGCCAGCTCCACACCATCTGCCAGTGTGGCGACAAGACCAGCCGCGTAAATTGCCGCACCGGCGTTAAGCGCCACGATATCGCGGGCCGGCCCCAGCACTCCTGCAAAGACGGCATTGATCATGGCCAGACTCGCCTGCGCATCACTCACGGCAATCGTGGCCAGGTCAGCACGCTGCATGCCGAAATCGGCTGGTGACACCGTGTACACGGTGATCTCGCCATCTTTCAACTCCGCGACCCGCGTCGGGCCTGAAATACTGATTTCGTCCAGACCGTCCTCGGCATGCACCACCAGCACATGCTCGCTGCCCAACTGCTTGAGCACCCGCGCCAGCGGTTCCACCCAGAGCGGGCTGAACACACCGAGCACCTGGTTCGGTGCGCCGGCCGGATTGGTCAACGGGCCAAGCAGATTGAACAGGGTACGCACGCGCATTTCCCGGCGCGGCCCTATGGCGTGCTTCATGGCGCTGTGATGCTGCGGCGCGAACAGGAAGCCGACGCCCACCCGATCGATACAGGCAGCGACCTGTTCAGGGTCAAGGTCGAGCCTGACACCGGCCGCCTCCAGCACATCCGCACTTCCGGAACTGCTTGAAACCGAGCGATTGCCATGCTTCGCGACCCGCGCACCTGCGGCAGCCGTCACGATGGCGCTGGCAGTGGAAATATTGAACGTGCAGGCACCGTCACCGCCGGTGCCGCAGGTATCGACCAGATGCGGGCCGCTGACATTCACATGCGTAGCCAGTTCCCGCATGACCCTGGCGGCAGCGGCAATTTCCTCGACCGTCTCGCCCTTCATCCGCAACCCGACCAGAAAACCGCCGATCTGCGCCGGGGTTGCCTGTCCGGTCATGATAAGGCGCATGACCTCTTCCATATCCCGGGCACAGAGATCGCGATGATCGATGACAGCGGCGATAGCTTGTGGCAAATCCATCAGTCTTGTCCGGTTATCAGGGTTGTCTGTTGTTACTGGGCGAGGAAATTGCGCAACAATTCGTGGCCACAGCCGGTCAGGATCGATTCCGGATGAAACTGCACACCCTCGACCGCCATGTCTTTGTGACGCACCCCCATGATCTCGTCGAGCCCGACATCGGGATCTTCCGTCCAGGCCGTGACTTCCAGGCAGTCCGGCAGCGAGTCCTTCTCGATCACCAGCGAATGGTAACGGGTGGCTTCGA
This sequence comes from Gammaproteobacteria bacterium, assembly GCA_035527955.1. Lineage (GTDB taxonomy): Bacteria > Pseudomonadota > Gammaproteobacteria > UBA9214 > UBA9214 > UBA9214. The sequence goes on along the minus strand of DATKZN010000288.1, from coordinate 17,142 downwards.
AGGGTTGCGGCAGGCCGTGGAATACACCGACATCACTGTGGTGAATCATGGATGTCTTGCCATGCATGATGGCCCGCGCATGGCCGATCCTGCCACCAAATGCCTGGCCGATACTCTGATGTCCGAGGCAGACACCAAGAATCGGCACGCGACCGGCGAATGTCCTGATCGTGTCGATGGATATCCCGGCTTCATTCGGCGTGCAGGGCCCGGGAGAGATGACGATTTTCTCCGGCGCCAGCTCCTCTATCTGCGCGATTGTGACCTGGTCATTACGGTGTACAACAACGTCCGCACCCAGTTCTCCCAGGTACTGGACCAGGTTGTAGGTGAACGAATCGTAGTTGTCGATCATGAGGAGCATGCGCTCATTATCCCTGTAAATAGAGTAGCCGGGCAACATGGCACGGCAGTCTGGCCGACCTGTTTGCAAGACCAGCCAGACACCGGCGACCCTTGATCAGTGTCTGCCGGTCAGCCCACGGCAGGCCATTGCGACTGCGCGAAAAATCGCGCGCCCCTTGTTCATGGTCTCGTCCCACTCACTCTCCGGGACGGAATCGGCGACGATCCCGGCGCCGGCCTGGATGTGCAGCGTACCGTCCTTGATCACGGCAGTGCGTATCGCGATTGCCGTATCCATATTGCCCGACCAGGACAGGTAACCGACCGCGCCAGCATAAACGCCACGTTTGACTGGCTCCAGCTCGTCGATGATCTCCATGGCGCGGATCTTCGGCGCGCCGCTGACCGTGCCGGCCGGGAAGGTGGCGCGCAATACATCCATCGCATCCAGCTCCGGACGCAACTGACCGACCACGTTGGAAACGATATGCATGACATGGGAATATCGCTCGATCGCCATCTTTTCAGTCACCTTGACGCTGCCGACGACGCTGACGCGACCGACATCATTGCGTCCCAGGTCGATGAGCATCAGATGCTCCGCGAGTTCCTTCGGGTCAGCCAGCAGATCCTGCTCCAGCGCCAGGTCCTGCGCCGCATCGTGGCCGCGCGGCCGCGTCCCGGCGATGGGCCGCACGGTTACCTGGCCCGCCTCGACATGCACCAGGATTTCCGGTGACGAGCCCACAATATGAAAATCACCCAGGTCGAGGTAGAACATGTAGGGCGAGGGATTGAGCCGACGCAGGGCCCTATACAGATCGAGCGGAGCCGCACTGAACGGAATCGACATGCGCTGCGACAATACCACCTGCATGGCATCGCCTTCGATAATATAGTCCTTGATGCGCATGACAGCCGACTCGAATCCGGCACGCGTGAAGCCGGACACGAAATCGGCCTCCGTGACCGGCTCCCCGCCAGCCGTACCCGACTCGTAGGCCGGCGTGGCATCATGCAGACGGGCTACCAGCTCATCCAGGCGATGCTGCCCCGCCTCCAGCGCCTGCTCCGTCGCCGGATCAACGTGCACGATCAGCTGCAACGTACCCGCCAGGTTGTCGAATACCAGCAATTCGTCCGATACCATGAGCAGGATATCCGGACAACCGACCTGGTCCGGCTTGTCGAAACCCGCCAGTCGCGGCTCGATGTAGCGCACCGTGTCATAACCGAAATACCCGACCAGCCCGCCGTTGAATCGTGGCAAATCGGGCAATTCAGCCACCCTGTAGCGCGACTGGAATGCAGCAACCCATGCCAGTGGATCCTCGGCGGTAGCAGTCTCGACCGCCGACCCGTCTTTCAGGACGGTGATGTCATGACCGGTGACACGCAGGACCGTTGAGCACGGCAGTCCGATGATGGAATAGCGCCCCCATTTTTCACCGCCATGCACTGACTCGAACAGGTAGGAATAGGGCCCGTGCGCCAGCTTGACGAAGGTGCTGAGCGGCGTATCGAGGTCGGCAAGCACCTCGCGGGTCACGGGGATTCGATTGTATCCCTGGTCAACCAGGGCCTTGAATTGTTCAGGCGTCATCACGCTCACCTTTGAGATATCCGGATTGCATACAGTCCCAGCAGCAAAGCGATGCTTGCCAGCATCCGCCAGGACTGTACAGCACCGAATGGGTCTCTCCAGTGATCTGCATGATGCATCAGACCGCCTTTTCGAGCAGCGGATAAATCTCTGTTAACGAGTCAATCACGGCATCCGGGTGTGCATCACGGATATCGACGCCATGATTGTAGCCATAGCTCATACACACGATCTGGAAACCGGCTGCCCGCGCCGCCGCGACATCGCTGACCGAATCACCGATCATCAGCGCGTCACCGGGCTGGCAACCGAAAAATGCCGCTGCATGCAGCAAGGGTTCCGGATCCGGCTTCTTGTTGGCCAATGTATCACCACTGATAACGATAGCGAAATCGTCAAACACGCCCAGATCCTTTAACAAGGGTTCGGTAAACCGGGCGGCCTTGTTGGTGACGCAGCCGAGCTTGTAGCCGGCCGACTTGAGCAGGTCGATACCTTCCCGCACCCCCGGGTACAGGCACGAGCGTTTGGAGGTATTTTCAGCATACAACTCCAGGAACAGCGGGTAGGCACGTTCGAAATCCGCCTCGGGCGGCTCCCCGTCAAGTTGTCCGACCAGGGCGCGTCGCACCAGCCGCTCGACGCCGTTGCCGACCCAGTCACGCACCCGCACCTCGCCCCGTGCCGGGCGTCCGAGCCGGGCCATCATGGCATCCACGCAAAACGCAAGATCAGGCACGCTGTCGACCAGCGTCCCGTCCACGTCAATCAGGATCATCCGGGGTCTGCGCATGCCAGGACAGGTCAGCCCACGGCCCTGGCGATTTCGGCACGCATCGCGGCAATAGTCGTCTTGTAGTCGTCAGCACCGAAAATAGCCGAACCGGCAACGAAAGTGTCCGCACCGGCGGCAGCTATTTCACCAATATTGTCCACCTTGACGCCACCGTCGATTTCCAGGCGAATGTCACGCCCGCTCTCGTCGATAATACGACGCGCTTCGCGTAACTTGTTGAGCGTCTCGGGGATGAAGCTCTGTCCGCCAAATCCCGGGTTCACGGACATCAACAGGATCATATCCACCTTGTCTATAACATACTTCAGGTAGTCCAGCGGGGTCGCCGGGTTGAATACCAGGCCGGACTTGCAGCCACAGTCATGCACCAGTGACAGGGAGCGGTCAATGTGCTCACTGGCCTCGGGATGAAAGGTGATGTAGGTGGCACCGGCCTTGGCGAAATCCGGAATGATCCGGTCGACCGGCTTGACCATCAGGTGTACGTCGATATCCGCGGTAACCCCGTGCTTGCGCAGCGCCTCGCACACCAGCGGGCCGATGGTCAGGTTGGGTACATAATGATTGTCCATGACATCGAAGTGCACGATATCAGCACCGGCATGGAGTACATTGGTCACTTCCTCGCCCAGACGGGCAAAGTCAGCTGACAGGATGGAAGGTGCTATCTTGTAGTCGGCCATGCTGTTGTCCTCACGAATATTTTTCTGCCCGCAAGCGCGGGTTTGCGTAAAAATGAAACGCGAACTTTACCCGAATGACAGGGGATTTTCAGCTACCGCCCCCGGCGAGCATGGCCATTACAGCTCCCCGCCCGCATACGCGACCGGCACCAATCAAGAGCAACATATCAATCATTTGATTTTGATAGCTTTATTGATATCTACCCGGCATCCCTGACAAAGCAGAACCCGCTTGTGCCCTGGCGCGCCCATCCCACAAACGCCTGATGTCCCCCGCCGCCGGGAATATCGCCTGCATCCGCGCCCTGTCCGGCCAGGCGTGTGGACAGTTACGGCAGCAATGGCGGCACTAATGCCGCCTAAAACACAACGTTAGCCGGCTCGTGCCCGGGTTCTGAAATGCGCGATCTGCCGTCCTGTACGGATGTACTTGCCATTCCGTCTGGCAAGACTTATAAAAGGAAAAAAATGCACATTCAGAAATGGAATTGACTTGAATCGTACGATGATCATCTGATCAACGATCAACCTGAAAATGCAGCGAGGGGTACCGAGATGAGTTTTACACCACGCGTCGGGGACTGGTACCAGGCCATCAATGGCGACAAGTTCGAAATCGTCGCACTTGATGAAGACGAAGCAACGCTCGAAATCCAGCACTATGACGGAGCGGTCGAGGAGATCGATTTCGAGAGTTGGGAGGAAATGGAACTCTCCGGCATAGAGCCCCCCGAGGACTGGTCCGGCTCCTATGATCTGGAACGCGACGACTACGGCGTGGACCTGGAGCTGACGAGACCGACCGAACACATGAATCCGTTCGACGAAATCGACTGAATCAGCCCATCTCACCACCGGCAAACCGCCGCTGGTAACCCACGCTCAACTGCCCGTATGCGTGTGCCGATAACCCTGTTACTTGCGGTAACAGGAGGCACAGCATGGCAATTATCTACGACCTGTCCACGGGCAATGTTATCTCTGAAAACGAGGCCATTACCGTCGCCGGGAAACCCCGGCATGAGCCAGAAAACGCTGCCGGCCTGCAACCGCTGGAAACTGCTTGTTGCCCGGAAGACGCAAATCCCTGCGACGCCTACATGGTACTGCTGCAGCGCCTGCTGAAGGATCTCTGAAAGACTATTGCCGGGACTGCCGATTCCGGCAGGCAGACTGCAAGGAGCCACCAAGGTTGTGCAAGATACTGAACAGCGCGCCGGGCAACGCAGCCGTAACCGTAAAATTTTCCACCGCCAGCGCCACCGCAAGAACGGAATTCCGCATCCCCACCCCAATCGCCTGATTTAGGTATGCCCGCCCGTCACGGCCCAGCCAGCGCGGCAACCAGTAGCCACCCGGCAAACGACTGTAGCAGAAAGCGCGTGTCACCCCGATCAGCATAGGGAGCGGGCGCTGCAGGAGCGACAGAAAATGCCCTCCGGTTAGTGCGACATCCATACCGAACTTCACCAGGCCAGTCAGATTCACGGCATGTCGGCCGCTCCCCACCGGGAACAAAACTCGCGCCGCAGGAGAAACACGGCTTCCGCATCGATCATGAGGGGAGCCGGTCTCAGCGCATCACCACTGCAGGGGCCAGCGATGCACACGCCGTCTTGTACATTGAACAGGGCCGCGTGGGTCGAACACTGAATATGAGTCAGGTCCAGGCTCAGGAAACGGTCCGGCACCCAGTCCAGCGGTGCGCCGGTATGCGGACAACTGTTGATATACCCGAATATCCCGGCAGTTGTGCGCACGAGAAAGATGTCATGGTGGTGATCGCCGCATGCCACGGTCAGGCCGCGGCTTCCCGGGACGCTGATTTCATCACGTCGGCAGAGCAGGATTCGGTCAGTCGATTCTTGCATGCAGGCAGACTACGGCAGCGCGTGTCGATGTCAACCATGCCACCTCACCCTGCACATCGCCGGGCATAATCAGGCGAACATAAGCCTCAATTTTCCCGAACCACACGGAAACCAAGATTGTCGAGCCGGGTATCCTGATCCAGCTGCCCGCGCTTGGCACTGCGCAGCGTGTCCAGCGGGCTCGTATATCCACCGCCGCGCACCACGCGCTGGGTGCAATGCGGCCTTACCCAGGCACTGCCGTCCAGCGGCGCGCCCTCGTAGCTGTCGTGGTAACAGTCGGAGGTCCACTCCTGAACGTTGCCCGCCATGTCATAGAGGCCAAACGCATTGGCAGGGAACTGTCCGATCGGGGCCGTGCGCACCCCATCCCACTCACTGCCGCAGTTATGGCAGTTCGCCCAGACCCCGTCAGTCGCCTCGGCATCCTCTGCAGCCATCCACCAGTACATCCAGTGACTCCCGCCGCGGGCGGCATACTCCCACTCAGCCTCACTGGGCAGGCGATATCCATGTCCGGTCTGTGCAGACAGCCAGTCGACATAATCCTGTGCATCCGCCCAGGAGACGTTGATGACCGGCTGATCACCACGACCCCAGGTTTCATCGTAGGGCAGGCGACGGCCGGTGGCCCGTGCAAACCGGTCGTACTCGGCGAATGTCACTTCGTACTTACCAATGGAAAACCCCGGCAGCTTGACAAGGTGGCGCGGACCTTCCTCGTAATTCAGCGAGTTGCCGTAACTGCCCATGAAATAGCCGGCCACGGCAAACTCCACCATCACCGGCCCCTCGCCACCGTTTTTCAGGGTATCGCTGAAGGTGCGCAGCACAGACTGCCTGACAGGGCGTGTCGCCTTGGGCAAGACTGATGAACTGGCTGCGCTTTTCGCCATCAGCGCATCAGCAGTCTCGTTCACCTTCTGCCGCGGAGGTGATGCCTGTACGGCAGGCGGCATACCAGCCATACGCTGCCCCACCTGTTGTTCGTCAACCCCTGCCTGAACGTCCGCCGGGACAGGCCGTTGTCTCGGCTCGGGCATCAGGGGTTGTGGCGAGACCTGTGCAGGCCGCTCAGCAGCCACGCGGTCGCTGGATGGTCCTGTTTTAACAGGCGCAGTCCTGGTTTCTGCAACAGTCCGCGGCACTTCAGGCGGTGCGCTCACCGTAAGATCCGAGCCGGATTGCCGGCTGCCGACCAGCCACCAACCTGCCGCGACAATCGCACCTGCCAGCAGTAATCCAGCCAGAACGCCCAGACTGCCTGGCAGACGCCTGCCGGTAACGTCGGCATCAGCCGCGGGCGTCAGCGTCACAGTGGCCCGCGCCTGGGTAGCCAGATCGTGATTCAGCGGTGTACCGGGGTGCTGAGTGCCGCTGCGAGTGTCCTTTGGTTCGATCACGTCCAGCGATGGAATGTGCAATGGCATTCCTGAACCGGAAGTATTCTCGAGCTGGGCAATCAGGGCGTTTCTTTCGTTGAGCATCCGGTCTCGTGCGACCTCGGCCTCGGCGCGCAAACGAACAGCGATTTCGACATTCTTGCGCGTCTCGTCGAGCTGCTTGCGCAGCCGGACCGGGTCTTCAAGTTGCCCGGGCCCTGCGACGTTCATCAGACCGCGCGCGACCTCTACCTCGCCACGCAGCGTATTGATCTTTTCTCGCAGCCCGCCTTGCTCCTCCAGTGCACTATCGCGCTCTCGGGTCAACTGCCTGAGCTGTGATTCGAGCTGCTTGATGGCGGTTTCCGCCTGCCGGTACTGCTCCTCAATCAGCTTGATATCGGCCTGGTGGCGCTCTCTCTCCTGGTGACGGAACACCACCATTTCGGCGTGCGCCTGCTGCAGCTCCTGCTGCACATTCGCGAGCTGCTCCTCCATAGCGGCATGGGCATCGAGCACGCCCTGCAGACGGTTGCGCTCTTCCGCACGTACCGCATCCACTGCCCCCTCGATCACGTCCGACTGCTTGCTGAAATTAACTTCATGTTCCGTGGCGACCGCCGAAAGCTGCTCTTTGAGCTCGCGCTGGCGTGCCGCCATCTGCGCCCGCTCCTCCGCGCGGGCCTGACGCTCGGCATGTAATTCGTCGCGCAGGTTATCCATGTCCTCCTGGGCACTGACTCGTGACTTCTGATAGTCGCGGGATGTCTGCTCCAGCTGCTTCCGCAGGCGATCAATCTGGCCCTGCATCTCTTTTTCTATATCATTCTTGCGTTTCAGATCCTCATGCGACTTCCTGGCAGTATCCTGGTTGTCATCCTCAAGGTTCCTGACGCGCTCATCTCCCTGCTCAACCAGCATTTGCAGGTCACGCACCTGTTGACGAGCCACCTCAAGTTCGTCGCGTAGAATATCCAGATCGACATCCTTCTGGCTCGATTCAACACATGTACTCTCCAGTTGCGCATCCCTTGCATCGCTCTCTGCCTGCAACACGGCAAGCCGTTGCTGCTCGAGTTCCAGGGCCTTCTTGATACTCGAGAGCTGTTCTTCAGCAGCGCTGTCACGCTGCCTGAGCTGATCCCGCAGCGACTCAACAGTTTCCCTGAGTTCCGCATCACTTTCTTCCCGGCTTGCCAGGCGTTCTTTCAACGCATCGCGCTCACGCGTGATACTGTCCAGTTCGCTGGACGGCTCTTCTGGAGCCACGGATTCAATGACAATATTTTCTATTCCGTCATCTTTGGCCGTGGCTGATTGCGACAGTGCGTGACGTAACTGCTCCACCTCGTCCTGCAGGGATGAGGATATGGTCAGAAGAGAGTTTCGCTCGGCACCAAGCGACTCCAGTTGTTCCGCCTGTCGGGCAACCTGTGCCTGAAGTTCGTCTACCTGCTGCCGTGACACCTGCCCGGAATCGCCGATATCCGCTTCTGCGCCAGCAGACCGGCCAAGTCCTGCCTGCAATTCACCCTTCAATGTCACCGCCTCCCCCTGGCATCTCGCTGGAATCCTGAGGACTGGCAGCCTCTCCCTGCACAACGGACAGGCCTTCCGTCATTCTGCCCATAGATTCGCGCATGGCGTCCAGGGTGTGCGTAAGCTTGTGCAATTGCTCCTCGACCTGATGCTTCTCACCGGCAACGGACTGCAGGATTTTCTGCAAATGAATAATCTCCAGTCGTGCAGCCCCCAGCTCGGACTGAAACTTCTCAGCCTGCTGGCTCCCTTCATATGAGCCCGATGCGTTGCGGAGCAGTAATGCAGGATCATTCGCATGAGCACCGTGCAGCCCTTCATCCGGCGCCCTGGCGCCGGCCAGCTCCTTGCGCAAAGAATCGTTTTCATATTGCAGATCATTCATCGATTCGCGCAGCCTGTGATACTGCATCTTCCCCTGCTCGAGTTCTTCAGAGAGGGCCTGCAGTTCGTCCGCATGCTCCTCGCACAGGCTTTCGTAGCGCTCCTTAAACCGCTGTTTCTCTTCCTCCAGCCGGTTTGCGCGGCTGTAGAATTCGCCAAGCTTCTCACCAGACTCAGCCAGCTCTCCGCACACCATTTCCAGCTGCTGCTCGACCCTCTGCCTGGCCTGCCGTTCCTGTTCGTATTCGATCAGCAGCGATTCAAGCTGCCCATCGCTGCCTGCCCCGGATTGCTCCGCGGCTGAAACCGGGGCGGAATTGCCCTGCATAATCTCGTCTGCAATCGGCAGATCAGCCATGCCGCCGGCCAGAACGTAAACATCGAATCCTTTGTGGCTGAGCACGAATGCTGCGGAGTCGCTGCGACTGCCGGTATCACAGCAAATGACATACTTTGCGTTATATACCAGCTCCGGCATTTCACCCCTCAGGGTGGACAGGGGAATATTCACGCTGTCCTCGAACGAGCCATATTCGTACTCGTCCGGTGTGCGCACATCGACCCACACCGCGCCTTCTTCAACCAGATGCCTCGCCTCGTCGTAATCTATATATTTAACCAGCTGCGTTTTCAGAAGTTCGACGAAGTCCTTTTTCGCAAGACACATCAGCAGCCCATCGGTCAACATGGTGACCGATGCGTTACGCCTGGACTCAGATACCAGCGACTCCTCTCCGAACGAATCACCACTCCCCAGTTCGGCGAGTGCCTTTTCCGGCGCGCCAGGATTTTCCCTGTGGGTTACCACACAACGTCCTTCATGGATGGTATAGAAATGCTCGCCTTCGCTACCCTGGGCAATGATGACCTGACCTTTTTCAACCTCGACCGGCTTGAATCTCATCAGCAGCGCCTGGAGCATCGATGGCGGCAATCTGACAAATGCCTTGGACTGCAGCATCCGCGTCATCCAGTCACTGTTGTCGGCAGCCCCGATATCGACCACCACGGACGCATTGGAGGGGTCCCAGGTAAGAAACACGTCTAGCAACCCGGAGTCGATACTCGCGATCACACACCGGGTCACCGCTCGTGCAGCGTACTGGCGCGGTTGCAGATTGGAGATCGGGTGGAAACTCTGCTCGGTACCCGCCTTGATCTCACCGGCGATCTTGCGAAAGCCATCGATGAGATTGGCCGTTCCTTCCAGCAGGAAAATCGTCTGGTTGTCACGATCTCCCTTGCGGAACAGGTAGTGTCCAGCCTTGACTGTCTCAATGAGAACTTTCTCCGACAGCTCTCCGAATCTCTCCGGTGACAGCGAATTCAGGGGAACCAGGTCATGGAGAATTTTCCTGTTTTCTGCGATTTTCTTTGCTGCGCGCATATTCACCCTTTGTCCTGCTTAAGTACGGTTAGAATCTGTTCCGGCTGAGGGATACCTCAACGGCAAGAGCTGCATTCACCGTATCGGCTAATACCACCTGTTATTAAGACAAGCACAGGAACCTGTAACCGAAGCCTTTGCAGGGCAAATGGCAGCTTGTTGCAGCAGGCGGGATAATGCAGAAATTGCACCGAAAAGTTTGATCGTCGTCACAGTATTCGTCGGGAGTCAGGCTGCTTTGCCGATGCGCCGCTGTTTATCCGTATTCGTAACACGCGGTTACTCCCCGAATTCAGCGCATGTTCGCCAGATGAAAGGGCCTGTCGTAACCGGCGCACTTTTCCGACACACCCGGCCCCCACAGCAGTGGGGCCATGCGCCTGGCCGTCACAGCAGCATTCATTACAGACAATGCGCCCGTCACTGAACGCGCTCTACCGGCAGCACCTCGCATGGATCTCGTTTCGACAAGTTCACGCAGCAGCGGTCATGCGCGGCATGGGAAAGGCACATAGATTCCGTTACTGCCGCCTGGATGTCCGCGACTTCAAACATCGAAACGGGCATCGACCGTTACGACCCAGGACCAGCGCTACCCGGCAACACTGCCCAGGCGCTTGCACACATTGCCTTAGAGACTGTATTTACTGTGTTTTTACATGCCGCAGGATGACTCGGCCAGCACCCGCACGCAGCACCACAGACAGCATGTGCGACGTCATGCGGGAAGGACATATTACGCTGCACGACAACTCGAAGAAATTCGCACGCTGTAAAACCCAGTACCGCGAACATGCTGAAGCCACCAAGTACTACAAAGAAAGGCATTTAATGCAGCAAAAGACTTTCACATTTCGTTTATTGTGCTATCTTACGCGTGCTGTTACATCTATCACTCAACGAGGAGTTACTTCGAATGGCAAAAAAGAAAGCGACGGCCAAGAAAAAGACAGCCACCAAGGCTGCTGCAAAGCCAACGACCAAGTCTGAAACGCTTAACTTCATTGCTGACAAAACCGGTCTCACCAAGAAGGATGTCGGCGCCGTGTTTGACAACCTCGCAGTTCTAATGAAGCGCGACCTCAAGAGAGGCCCGGGCGTGTACACCGTTCCCGGCCTGATGAAGGTCAAGGTAGCTCGCAAGCCCGCTACCCGGGCTCGCAAGGGCGTGAACCCTTTCACCGGCGAAGAAATGATGTTCAAGGCCAAGCCGGCGCGTAACGTGGTCAAGGTCCTGCCACTCAAGAACCTGAAGGAAATGGTATAATAAACAGCATTATACGGGGCTGCTAGACAGCCCCGCCTCTTTTCGGCCTACTGCCGGCCGTCAGCCATCCTGCTGCTTTACCTTGCCGCGAATGAACTGGCTGTGCGGCACATACAGCAAGTCAGCTACCTTCCGGACCAGGTGTTCTTCATGCGCGTGCACTTCACCGTCCAGGAATGTTATCTCCCACAACCGGTGCACGATTTCTATCCTGTCTTCCAGACTGCATTCGCTGGTGATCAGCCGGGTGAACGGGTATAGCGATGTCACATGATCGGCCTGCTGCTCCGCCTGCCTGCATATATCGTGGGCATCGTCCGGAGTTACGGCATGGATCTCCCCGACAATTCGCTTGATCTGCTGGCGCTCCGCAGCGGTGACTTCGGTGTCAGCGGCGGCCACTTCCATCAGCAGGGCCGCCGTTGCGACCTGCAGCGCCCGTTCCGCATCCTGCCCGGCTTCGGAGTTTGACGGCAGATGCCTTTTTAGCAATGACTGTATAGTGCTGATCATCCGCAGATTATAAGCCGTAAAACGCCGCACTTTCCCGGTATGACATAATTATCCACCAGACGGGGAACTAGTTGATGTGCCGGCCTGATTGGTAATGGCCGCGCTCGAATTGTGTGAAAAACTCGCCCAGCAGGGGGTGTTTGATGGGTTCGTTACTGTCATCTTCCTGGAGGTTGCGCTCGGCGACATAGGTTTCATGGCCGGTATCATGCACCAGCACGCGGTACCAGGGTTCATCTTTGGGCGGCCGGCTCCTGGCCATGGCTTGGTACCACTCCTCCTGGCCGAGGAACTCCGCATCGACATCAATGATCACACCCCGGTAATCAAACAACCGGTGATGAATGCATTGTCCGATTGAAAACCTGGCCTGCTTCATGAGTGGCTCCTGCCCCTACTGTCTACGCCCTGTAGTTGCGACAGTCGAAGCACAGGCAAGTTCGCGCGTATTGAAACATCCGGCATATAATGACGACGGCACACACGCAACCGAACCGGTACTTTAATGGATAAATTTCAAACAGTTAACGAAAAAAAGGTGGTTACCGTACAGTACTCGCTGACCAATGCCGAGGGCGTGGTTGTGCGCGAGGCAACCGCCAGGCCAGTCAGCTATTTGCACGGTACCGGGGCGCTGCCCCGCAAGCTCGAGCAGCGGCTGGAATCGCATGTAATCGGCGATGTGGTTCGAGCCCGCCTGTTGCCCGACGACGCCTTTGGCAAACGCAACATCGAACTGGTATGCGAGATGCCGCTAAGCGACTTTCCTCCCGGAGAGACCATCGAGACTGGGGGACGGGTAGTGGGCCTAGACGAGGACGGCAGGGAGATCCTGTTTGCCGTGACCGACATTCTGGACGGCGTCGCGCATCTCGACGGCAACCATCCGCTGGCCGGCCAGACGCTGGTGTTCGAGGTCGAGATCCAGGGCATTCGCGACGCGACCGCGGACGAACTGCGTACCGGTAAAGTCATGACCGACGCCGGCTAGGCATGGTTAGAGTCATCCAGGCCCTCATCTCAAACGCACGACGCAGTTAGACGGGCGTAATCGAGGTATCGACAGGTACGATTTGTCGACAACCTGAGTTCGAATGAACCATTGTTGTGCTTTCGCAACAGGTTCTCCGTTACCGGCTCGGGCTCCCTGCTAGCGGTCAACCCGAAACCGCGTTCCTTGGTAAAACAGCTGAATGCTGCCGGCCCCGATCTTTTCCAGTACCGCCCCAGTGCTCAGCGTATCGCCTTCGCGGTACTTCTGCAGATCGATCAGCACAAAGCGCCGGGCAGATTCCTCTGCATAGACATGGACATCGATGTGTGGCAGCGCGAAACTGCTGCGAAACTCGAGCGGCAACTCACCCCACTCCGGCAACTGCGATTCGGCTTCACCGGCTGACAATGGCAGGTTTGACTTGACCACCTGCGGCGCCCGGTCCGGCCTGGCAACTGCCCGGTCCGGCTGTGCAGTAACAACAGCAGGCGCCGGAAGCTGCACCTTCGGTCGCATTTCGCGCGGCGTCTCGCGTACCGGTATGTCCAGCCGCTGCAACGGTTCCGTGGCTGCTTGCGTGGTTCGGGCCGGCGCATCAGTCGACGCATGGTCGCCCGTTTCCGCCTGATCGGATATCCCGGGTGTGTCGCGACCAAACAGGTACAGGAGCAGGACAGCATTGAACAACAGCAGCACCGCAACCACCCACGGCCAGCGACTGGCACTGGAGACCTTTCGTACACCCCAGTGCGCGGCCTCCAGATCAGGCACGTCGCCCAGGTTTCGTTCGCGATCGGCCTTCTTGAGTGCTTCGAGGATATAGGACATGCGTCAGCCCGTGCGTACCGGTTGTAAAAACGGCACGCCCTCCCGCCCGGCGCTGGAGTTCAGATGTATCAGGGTGTTTTTTCCGACAATGCCATCGGCGATCAGACCGCGGCTGCGCTGGAATTCCAGCACCTGTTTTTGCAGCGCAAAATCGAACAGGTTGACATCGGCAGCCGGAATCGCGGTGCCCTGCGCGATTTCCAGCTGCTGCCGCAGCCAGTTCACATCCGGGCTGCGATCGCCCATTCTCAGATACAGACTGCCGGCCGGTGTGGCCTGCAAAAGCAGGGTGTAATCTCCGTACCAGTAACGGTCCACTTGCGCGACGGTAGTACGATACAGCGCATTCCCCATCACCAGTTCCACCTCAGGTCCATCAAGATGCCTGAGAAATACCGGGATCCGGCTACCATCGGGGGCCGTGAGCCTCAATATTGCAGGGCGGTTGAATTGCCTCAAACCGTTCCAGTTACCCTGCTCCTCCAGGCACAGCAGGCCGTATTGCCGCGCGAAGTCACAAAAATCGGGCTTCACACTCGCGGGCAGATCGACCGCCCATGCCGCCAGCATCCCGGTCCAGGCAGCGCGATACCAGGTACCATCCGCCGACTCCAGCAGGGAGTCCAGCGTGGCGGCGGGCTGTACCGTATTGTTTTGCGGCAGTTCCCTGGTCAAAGCCGCAGTTGACACGGGCTGCTTCACCGCCTCTACCGGCGCAAGCCCCTCAGCGGCAATCGCCGCTGCCATTTCCACGCTTTCCGGCGCGAGATCAGCCCTGCCGGTTACGGGTGACAGCGCAGATTCGCTGACGGCCGGCCAAGGCAGGTACTGCCAGGCAAGGACAGCAAGGACCACCAGCAACAGGCTGCCGGCAAATGCCGGCAGCCACCAGGAAGTGGTGGAATCCCCGGCTTCTTCGGCCAGCACCTCACGGGCCGCCTTGCGCACGATCTTGCTGTCCACCTGTGAGTTGCCTTCCACGTAGGCGCCCAGCATGGCACGGTCACACAGTACATTTATCAGCCGGGGTATCCCACCCGAGAGGTCATGAATCAGGTCAACCGCCCGTTTGTCAAAAATGGTTTTCGATGCTCCGCAGATTTGCAAGCGATGGCGAATATAGGCATCCGCCTCATCCCGCGAGATCGGTTCGAGATGGTAGCGGGCGGTAACACGCTGGGAGAGTTGCCGCATATCCTCACGCGCCAGAAACTTGCGCAGCTCAGGCTGCCCGATCAGGATAATCTGCAGGAGTTTCTGTGTTGCTGTCTCCAGGTTGGTCAACAGCCGCACCTGTTCGAGCACGTCAGCTGACAGGTTCTGTGCCTCGTCAATGATCAGCACGATACGTCGACCACGGGCGTAGGCATCGAGCAAATATTTATTGAGTATGTCTACCAGTGTCTTGATGCTGCTGGATTCAGCCGGATAACTGATACCCAGTTCGTCACAGACCGTGGCAATCAGCTCCGTGACTGTCACCTTCGGATTCAGGACCATGGCAATGTCGACGTTCTCCGGCACCTGTTCCAGCAGGCAACGGCAGATTGTAGTCTTGCCAGTACCCACCTCCCCGGTCAGCTGCACGAACCCGCCCCCCTCACCGAGCCCATACAATAAATGCGCCAGTGCTTCGCGGTGACGCGCACTCATATACAAGAAGCGGGGATCGGGCGTTATGGAAAACGGCCGCTCACTCAAATCAAAATGCTTGAGATACATTGTCCATCTATGCTGTAAAGACCCAGAGGGTCCGAAAGCGGCAAGCGCGGCAGCCTGATATATCTGGAGCGCCGGAATCACCCGTTACCCCGCAACCGCACACCGACAAACTCTATGAAACTCAATAATATCCTTTCTCTGCTACCGGTTGCGACTGTTATATTCATCAGCTGTTTGCTGCTGGCATCACTCAACGGGCGAGCATCCAAACCGGCACGTGGACAGCGACTGGCGCAGCAGTAATCCTGCATGGCCGCGGCACCCACCCGTTAAAAATCAGACTGCTGCCACACGCGGGCATACGCTGGCGCTGCGGATGCCGGTTTTGGAATAAATCCGACATTTTTATGACTACTCGCCACTGATGCCGGCAGCGGTCCTGCGCATCGATGCAAGCATTCGATACTTGCGCGACCTCGGCTGCCAGCGCATCGCACGGATTGCGCACAGCCGCGGCGCCCCTTTGAGCAGCCTGCATAGACCAGCACAGCGACGTGGCCATCGATGCCTGCGTCGGGACTGGCATGAGTGCGACGGACTACCGGCAGCCGATAATGCAGCCCTTTCCCTTGCAGCGTTTGCGGGTACCGATGCTGACTATTTATACCATCACAGACTATCATGCCGTACACGTCTGGCAGGCGAGCCAGGAGCTGGAATGGGCGCCATGAACCCGCACTCACGACACAACCAGATGGCGGGCGCCACTCACTGCTTAAATGATCTCGTTCAATGATCTCGGCAGAGAATTAACCCGGATTAAATGCAACTTATTGACTTATTTTTAATTTTTAGAAAATAGTGTTGTTTCGCAATCCATCTGCGCCAGGCGCCCAGCCACTATACGTGCCGAGAACCTATTTCCTGACGCAAGCCTGAGCCCCAGAGTGCTTGCCGACACATTATGAACTACACAGAACATACCCGTCATGAGCGGTAATCGATGCGTTTCACTGGATTTTCATTTGCTTGTCTATATTCGATTCAAGATTTTCGCAGGCGCTGCCGATACTATGCGGTACGCGGGGCTGCGTGCATCATGCGACGGCTCCACTTCTTCATATATTATTGTTTTATTTAGAGTTATCATTGACAATTCGCATGAAGACTGATCTAGTAATGAACATGGAGTTTGTCTTTACCTCGGTGCGGACAACCCGAGTCAGCGGCATGGATGAAGTCGAATATGCAGCGTACTAATACACAAGCGGGATTCACCCTGATCGAACTCATGATTACACTGGTCGTGGGTACGATTTTGCTGGTAGTCGCCGTGCCGAGCTTTCTGTCCTTTCAGAAGGACAACCGGCGCATTACCCAGCTCAATGAGCTGGTCAGCGGCCTGAACCTGGCCAGAAGCGAGGCAACCAAGAGTAATGCGACCGTTGGGTTTTGCCCCAGCTCGAACGGCACATCATGCTTCGGATCCATATATGACAATGGCTGGATTGTATTTCTCAATACCGACGCCGACAGCCCGCCGGTTGTCGATGGCGGTGAAAGGATTCTGCGCGTTCACTCCGGTGTCACCACCACGGGCGCCAGTCTGCGGGCAACCGGTATCACTACCGGGGTAAATTTTGCTCCGACCGGGCGGGCAACTGGCGGTGGCAGTATTACCTATTGTGATGACCGTGGCGTTAGCAAGTCAGCCAGCGTAAATGTAAGCCTGGTGGGTATTATCACATCGTCAAAACCCGGCCCTGGATGTCCGTGAGTAACAGTATGAAACATTCAAGACAACAGACGGGGTTCTCCTTGCTTGAAGTGCTGATTGCACTCATCGTGCTGTCCATCGGCCTGCTGGGACACTCCAAGATACAGGCGC